>CASFRN010000143.1 GCA_949296855.1 uncultured Bacteroides sp.
ACTTACAATGACCGCAAGGCGGATATCCACTTTATCAATAGCGAAAAGCTGAACGAAGGCAATGTAGAAGAGACGCTAAAAGATATGGATGGGGTCATCATCTGTCCGGGATTCGGCCAGCGCGGCATCGAAGGGAAATTCGTAGCTATCAAATATTGCCGCACTCACGATGTGCCGACATTCGGCATTTGCTTGGGCATGCAATGTATGGCAATTGAATTTGCACGCAACGTATTGGGATATGCTGATGCCAACAGCCGTGAAATGGACGAGAAGACCCCGCACAATGTCATCGATATCATGGAAGAACAGAAGTCCATTACCAACATGGGCGGAACAATGCGTCTGGGTGCCTACGAATGTGTGCTCAATCCTAATTCGAAAGTTTACCAGGCATACGGCACTGAACACATTCAGGAACGCCACCGCCACCGCTATGAGTTCAACAACGACTACAAAGCCGAATTTGAAAAGGCAGGCATGAAATGTGTGGGCATCAATCCCGAATCAGACTTGGTGGAAATCGTAGAAATCCCGACCTTGCGCTGGTTCATCGGTACACAATTCCACCCGGAATACAGCAGTACCGTGCTGAAGCCGCATCCGCTGTTCTTGTCGTTCATCAAGGCGGCGATTAACAAGTAATTTTCTCACCACAGATTACACAGATTCAATGAATAATTAATAGTGAATAATAACTACATCTATTTTCGCTTTTGTTCTGTTAACTATTAATTAATGAAATCTGTGTAATCTGTGGTGAATATATAAACTCAAAAACTTAAAAGCAACTGGATAAAAACACGTTAGTGGGATTTGTCCTGATTGGAGCGGTCATCGTGGGCTTCAGCATCTACAGCCGTCCCAGCCAGGAAGAAATGGAACGTGCACAGCACTATCAAGACTCTATCGAGACTGTCATACAGCAACAGGAACAAGTGCGGAAAGCACAGGAAGCCGAAGCCGTGCAGACTCTCCGCGTAGACTCCACTTCGCAATTCTTCGCACATACACAAGGAACCGAAGAATTTACTGTACTGGAGAACAACGTGGTGCAACTCACCTTCTCGAACAAAGGCGGACGGGTAAGCAAGGCGATGCTGAAAGAATACAACGACCAGCAGAAACAGCCGTTAGTATTGTTCGACGGTGAAGACGCTTCGCTCGACCTCGGATTCGAAGGAAAAACCGAAAACATTCTGAGCAGCGACCTTTATTTCGAACCGGTTAATGTGACCGACAGTACCGTAACCATGCGTCTGAATGCACAAAACGGAGGTCATCTGGACTTCATCTACCGCCTGTTGCCCGACTCATATATGCTTGACTTCACCGTACAAGCAAGCGGATTGCAGAACTTCTTCCCGACCTCGGTCAAGACGATGACCATCGACTGGAACCAGCGTGCCCGCCAGATGGAAAAAGGATACAACTTCGAGCAGCGCTATACTTCGCTCACCTATAAGCCGACAGGCGAAAGCTTCGATTACCTGAGCGAGACGAAAGACGAACGCGAAACTATCCCCGAAGCCCTCGACTGGGTGGCTTTCAAGAACCAATACTTCTCGTGCGTCTTTATGGCAGAGAAGAATTTCGAAAACGCTACACTCGACTCGAAAATGGAGCAAAAGGAAAGCGGCTACATGAAACGCTACCACGCCGATATGCAAACAGCATTCGATCCTACAGGAGCGCAACCCAGTCGTTTCCAATTCTATTTCGGACCGAACCATTTCAAGACCCTGCTTGCCAGCAATAAGCTGAGCTTCGAAGACAAAGACCAGGAATTAGAAGACCTCGTTTACTTGGGCTGGCCTATCATCCGGCTCATCAACCGCTGGTTCACCATCAACCTCTTCGACTGGCTTTCGAACATGGGTTTGAGCATGGGTATCGTCATCCTGCTGATGACCATCATCGTGAAGATTCTCGTACTTCCCGCCACATGGAAATCGTTCATCTCGTCTGCCAAGATGCGTGCGCTGAAACCTTACGTAGACAAAATCAACGAGAAATATCCCAAACAGGAAGACGCGCTGAAGAAACAGCAGGAAACGATGTCGCTTTACAGCCAGTACGGTGTAAGCCCCATGGGAGGCTGTCTGCCGGCGCTCATCCAGGCTCCTGTCTTCATGGCATTGTTCTTTTTCGTGCCAAACGCTATCGAGCTTCGCCAGCAAAGTTTCCTTTGGGCTGACGACCTTTCGGCATACGATGACCTCATCCACTGGAGCACCAGCATCCCGCTATTGGGCAATCACCTCAGCTTGTTCTGTTTGCTCTTTAGCGCAACAACGGTCATCAACCAAATCGTGATGATGAAACAACAGGATATGGGCAACAACCCGCAAATGGCAGCCATGAAATGGATGATGTACATCATGCCTGTGATGTTCTTCTTCATCTTCAACGAATACGCTTCGGGACTGAGCTACTACTACTTCATCTCCGGTCTGATAGGCATCCTCACCCTGTGGATTATGCGCCGCATGACCGACGAAAAGAAGTTGTTAGCACAATTAGAAGCCAACAAGAAAGCCCCGTCTTCGCGTAAGCCTACAGGCTTAATGGCAAAATTGGAAGCTCTGCAAAAAGAACAGGAACGCCTCCAAAAAGAACGCGAAGAGCGGATGAACAAAATGAACAAGAAACATTAATCATTTATCGCAATAAAAAAGCTCCGGTTCCTTTACTGATCGGAGCTTTTTTGTATGTTTGCAACTTAAATACATTTTTGCTAATCATTCAAACATCAAAACGACACATGGGAAACGAACTTTTGCGTTCCAAAGAACGTATCTTAGCAATTGACGCACTTCGCGGATTCGCCGTTATGGGAATCATCCTTTTGCATAATATCGAACATTTTAATTATTATTCTTTCCCGAAGACCGACTCCCCTTTACTTGCCAGCTTAGACAAACACCTATGGGATATGCTTTTCTTCTTATTTTCAGGAAAAGCATACGCGATTTTCGCTTTGCTTTTTGGCTTTACCTTCTATTTGCAAAACCATAATTGCGAAAAACGAGGCGAAGATTTCCGTAACCGCTATATGTGGCGTCTCGTGCTTTTATTAGGATTCGGATTTATCAATGCATCTTTTTTCCCTGGCGAGATATTGGTATTGTACGCCCTGTTAGGATTTGTATTAGTGCCAGTACGTCATCTGTCTGATAAAACAGTCATGTGGATTGCATTCTTTCTGATGCTTCAGCCATTAGAATGGGGGAAAGTAATTTATGCGCTGATCTGCCCCGAAGCCAATCCGCAACAAATGATTTACTCATTAGGAGATGTTTATCCGCAACTTGGAGGAAGCTCTTGGTGGGAAATGGTAAAAGTAAATTTCACTACGGGACAACTTGCCAGCCTGAACTGGGCATGGTGTTACGGGCGAGTGTTTCAAACCGCATCGCTTTTTATGATAGGTATGTTATTAGGACGGAAAGGGCTGTTCCGTTTAACTGAAGAAAACCGCGGACAAGTGACCAAATTTTGGCTACGGACAGGCTTTTATGCGCTACCTTGTGCAGTTTTACTTTATTACCTGAAAGATTTTATTTATTCGCAAATCAAGAACCCGTTTCTAAAAGCTTCCATGGAAACCATTTGGAACTCATGGTATAACTTGGCTTTTATGCTGGTGATGGTCAGCACTTTCTTGTTGTTATATTGGACGAATAAAGGGAAAGTGCAGCAGATACTAGTCCCCTACGGGAAAATGAGCTTAACGGATTACATCACTCAGTCTATCATTGGAAGCTTCATCTATTATGGATACGGATTGGAAATGCACCGTTATTGCGGTACTACCCTGAGTTTGCTCATTGGCATCGCTTTTTTCTTGCTTCAGCTTGCTTTTGCCCATTGGTGGTTCCGCCATTTTAAACGAGGCCCGTTGGAAACTATATGGCATAAACTAACTTGGATACGGTTTTAAGAAACAGTTTCTAAGAATGAAACAAGAAAGAATGAGGAATGCAGAATAAGAAGAGTGACCATTTACTTATTCTGCATTCCTCATTCTTTCTTGTTCTCCATTTATTTTCCTTTGTAATCCTTTACAATAGCATCGGTTATCCAGTTCGCCAACGCCTGACGATTGTCGGGAATCACCAGACGTTGCTGGTCGCGTGCATTCCGGATGTTTCCTACCTCCAAGAAAACAGCGTAAGGCGTAGTATGCCGCAAGACATATAAATTACGTCCGCTTACCGTTCCGTCAAATCCGCGGTTAGGCTGATGAATGTCATATTTCGCTTTAAATGTCTTCCGCAATTGAAGTGCCAAACGCTTGCCATACTTACTGCCAGGCGCATGATAAAAGTACACATCCGTCTGCTTGCCGCGGCTACGACTGTCTACATGAATGAATATCGCTCGCTTGTATTTACTTTTGTCCTTCCGGAAAAGCCGGTTGATGGCATCACACCGTTGCTGCAAACGAGCGGTTTGCCCTAACGGAATCGGCTTCCCCATACAAGTTTCCCGCTTACTGTTTTTCAAAATGTAAGTGTTACGGATGCCGTCTTTAGAATCTTGGATAATAAAATGCACTTTTGCACCCCGTTTCAATAATTCGCGCCCTAAGCGCAAAACAATATCGTAGGCATATTCATCTTCATGCAATTCGTGCCCTTGATATTTGCCAATACATCCAGGGTCGGGGCCTCCGTGTCCGCTGACCAAATAAAACGTAGCTCCTTTTAACGCGTCAGACGTGACTTGATACGCAGTCTGCACCTTGCCGAATAAAGGCTCGCGGTATGTTTTCCTTTTCTTCTCACCATGCACCGGTAAGAAGAAAAGGAAGCACAACACCACTCCTGTCAATTTTATCAGCTTCATCACACTAAATCACAACGGCATATTACCGTGTTTTTTCGGCGGATTGCTTTGGCTCTTATTTTGGGTCATCTCCAATGCCTGGATCAGTTTGAAGCGGGTATCCTTCGGCAGAATAATTTCATCAATGTAACCTTGCTCTGCCGCCCGATACGGATTAGAGAATTTTTCCTTGTATTCCTCAATGGCTTGCGCCTTTTCTTCGGGCGCAGCCTTACGGTACAAAATGTTCACAGCGCCATCGGCACCCATTACCGCAATTTCGGCAGTCGGATACGAGAAGTTCACATCAGCGCCTATGGGCTTGCTGTTCATTACAATGTATGCCCCTCCATACGCCTTGCGGGTAATTACCGTAATCTTAGGCACTGTGGCTTCCGCATAGGCGTAAACAATCTTCGCACCGTGACGGATGATGCCATTATGTTCTTGCGTGCACCCCGGAAGGAAGCCCGGCACGTCTTCGAACGTAACGATAGGGATATTGAAACAATCGCAGAAACGGATGAAACGGGACGCTTTATCAGACGCGTCGATATCAAGCACACCTGCCAAATAAGCGGGCTGATTTGCCACAATACCTACCGAACGGCCGCCTAAACGGGCAAAACCGATTACGATGTTTTTCGCGAAATGAGGCATAATCTCGAAGAAGTAGTGGTCATCGACAACAGGCTCGATAATATTCTTAATGTCGTATGGCATATTAGGGTCATCGGGAATGACATTCATCAATGACTCGTCAACGCGGCGGATATCATCGGTACACGGCACTGTAGGCGCATCTTCCATGTTGTTAGAAGGAAGGAAACTCAACAGCTCGCGGATACTCATTAAGGTTTCTTCTTCTGTCTCGCAAAGGAAATGGGTCACACCGCTTTTGCTGCTATGCGTATAAGCGCCGCCCAATTCTTCCTTGTCTACCTCTTCATGGGTAACTGCCTTCACCACATCAGGGCCGGTGATGAACATATGGCTCTTTTCTTTCACCATAAAGATAAAATCGGTCAAGGCAGGAGAATAACAAGCCCCGCCCGCACAAGGTCCTAAGATTGCGGAAATTTGCGGGATAACTCCCGAAGCAATCGTATTTTGGTAGAAAATAGAAGCATATCCCGATATGCTGCCTACCCCTTCCTGAATACGTGCGCCGCCCGAGTCGTTCAACGCAATCACCGGAGCACCGTTCTTCAAAGCCAATTCCTGTATCTTGACAATCTTCTTCGCCCCTGTCGTGCTCAGCGTACCGCCAAACACAGTAAAGTCATAAGCGTATACATACACCAAACGTCCGTCTATCTTACCATATCCGCATACGATGCCGTCGCCCGGAATGTGCTTCTTATCCATCCCGAAATCAGTGCAATGGTGAATCACCAACTTGTCTATCTCGTTGAACGTCCCTTTATCGAGCAACATATCAATGCGTTCCCGCGCAGTCATATGGCCGTTAGAATGTTGTTTTTCGATACGTTCTACACCTCCACCTTGAGAAGCCAGCTTGTCCAACTCCTCGAATTTTTCATATTGTTCTGCTGTAGTCATAGCCGTTAATTTTCTTCTTCGTTTATCACATCAAGTGTCATGATTACCTGGTTGCTGTTCACAGAGTCGCCTTCATTCACCAAGATGTCTTTTACCACACATGGGCTGTTTACCTTGTAGTTGCTTTGCATCTTCATAGCTTCGATAACCGCGACGATGTCGCCCGCTTCCAAACGGTCGCCTGCCTTTACTGGTATTTTCACGACTTTGCCAGGCATCGGCGAAACAATCTTATCCTGCTGTTTCTCGTCCGCATTTTTCCGCATACGCAGATATTTCGCCTGCGAATCGATAATGTCTACATTATATGACTGATAATGCGCGTTCACAGTATAACTTTTCCCGCCTTCCTTGCGAATCAATTCGGCATTATACGATTTACCGTTATGCAAAATGGAGCAACTTCCGTTTTCTGCCATCACAATGTCTACATCATAAGGCACACCGTCAATGGTTAACTGTACCTTGTTGCCTTCTTTGCTAACCAATGTCACGTCTGCGACTCTGTCTCCTATATGTATTTCCATGTTTCTAAACTTAAATCCGTAATACTCCTTTCTTCAAACCAAACTCACGCCAGCGGCTGATAGGACGGTTGTCTGTAGCTCCCGATTTGTTTTCTTCAAGGTTCATCAGATAGTCAATGTAAGCGGCAATCATGGCGATGTTTTCCGTTTCCTCTTCCTTCTGTCCCGCCCATTGGCGTAACATATCCTGATGTTTCGGAATGAACAACGTGTTGTAATGTCCTTCCACGAAATCAGGCACATGCATGATGTGGCGCAAATACGCGATGTTGGTTTTCAAACCGGTAATCTTGTATTCATACAACACACGGCGCATACGCTCAATGGCAAACTGGCGTGTGGTAGCCCATACAATCAGCTTGCCTATCATCGGGTCGTAATAAATGGGAATTTCATAACCGTCGTACACATAGCTGTCGATGCGCACGCCGATGCCGTTCGGCTCGGTCAGTTGGCGGATGATGCCCGGAGAGGGCATGAAGTTGTTTTCTGTATCCTCAGCACAGATGCGGCATTCTATGGCGTGTCCTCGCTGCTTCAGGTCTTCCTGCTTATAATGAAGCGGTTCACCGTTAGCGACACGAATTTGATCCTTCACCAAGTCCACCCCTACCACTTCTTCTGTAATCGGGTGTTCCACCTGAAGGCGTGTGTTCATTTCAAGGAAATAAAAGTTACGATGTTTGTCTACGAGGAATTCGATGGTACCTGCCCCTTTATAGTGAACTGCTTTCGCTGCGGCTACAGCCGCTTCTCCCATCTTTTGACGAAGTTCAGGGGTCACAAATGGGGATGGAGTCTCTTCCACGATTTTCTGATTACGGCGCTGGATAGAGCATTCACGCTCGAAAAGGTGAACAGCGTTTCCGTAATTATCACCTAAAATCTGGAACTCGATGTGATGCGGTTCTTCCACAAATTTTTCAAGGTATACTGTATCATCTCCAAACGAAGACATCGACTCAGAGCGGGCTGTGTTATAAGCTTCTTCCACTTCGTCTTCATTATGAATGAGGCGCATCCCCTTCCCGCCTCCGCCCATCGAGGCTTTCAACATCACGGGATAGCCGATGCGGTTACAGATTTCTTTGGCCTCTTCCACGCTTTGCAAAGGTTGCTCCGTACCCGGCACAACCGGCACCCCTGCTGCAATCATGTGCTTGCGCGCGGAAATCTTGTCGCCCATCGCATCCATTGTTTCCGGATCGGGACCGATAAAGATAATGCCTTCTTCACGGCACCGGCGTGCAAATTCCGAATTTTCCGATAAGAAGCCATATCCCGGATGGATAGCATCTGCGCCATGACGTTTGGCTGCCATGATAATCTTATCAATGTTCAAATAACTATCACGCGAAGCAGCAGGTCCTATCAAGCAAGCTTCGTCTGCATAAAATACGTGGCGTGCCGTTCTGTCGGCCTCTGAAAAGACAGCTACGGTACGGATGCCCATCTCTCTGCAAGAACGCATCACACGCACGGCTATCTCACCACGGTTAGCGATTAATACTTTGTGTATCATGCCTTATCTTTTAATTATTACGTTTCTTTCTTCTATTCTTCGGGCATACCGCCACTCCTGCGGAACGGCCGTCAGAAAGCCTCCCGCATTTCGCACAAGAGACCCAAAACTGTGCAAAAGTAACAAAAAAAAACCGATTCATCCGCTTCTCCGATAGTTTTTTTAGGCTATACGGCATATTTATACCTAAAAAAAGGAATATCCGGCTTACTTGCTCGTCACAAAAAAAGAAACGGCAACTCCAGTTTGCAAAACAAGAAGATATTGCCTTCTATCCTTGTACGGATACAAACTTATATTTATCTTTGCGGCGTTTTCGAAACTTTAATAGAGATATATTATAAAAGGAAGTGCCTTATACCCGTTGAAATCGCCAAATAATCAAAAGAGGTATATACAAGGTGCAGTGGACAGCTCATATCTGTGGGCTGCCTTACTGTGCGTATATACAGGTGTTTGGCGATACCTTACGGGTATGTACAGTGGGCAGCCCACTTTTTTCACCCGTAAAAGAATCGCCATTATGAAAAAGACAAATGCTACAAAACTGTTTATCGCCTTGCTTGTCAGCGCTGCACTTATCGTGGTAATTTATTACATCATGTATCTTTACAACGCCTGACGCATCATCTTACCCGCACCAACTCGTACGAACGGCTTCCCAATCCGATTTTTCCGGCATGAGCCAGACAGGTCTTGTATTCGGTATTCGGGTTGGTATTGTCGAAATGGTCGTGACGGTCATGGAAGTGCGGGCTCGCCATTTCATCCGTTAACTGACTGTCCGGCAAAGGGGGTTGCTTCAAGCAAGCGTCCACACAAGCTTGATCCAACGCCAGCGGATCGAACGAAGTGAACATACCCACATCGGGGATAATCGGCGCATCGTTGCCTGAATGGCAGTCGCATGTGGGCGATACGTCGCACACCAACGAAATATGGAAATTCGGCCTGCCATACACTACCGCCTTCGTATATTCCGCCATACGGCAGTTCAGTTCCTTAACGGCGGCATCTTGCGAGAAACCGATGGCATCGAAATTGCACGCACCGATGCAACGCCCGCACCCTACACAAGTGTCGGGATTGACTGACATCTTCTTCCGTTTGCCGTCGTACACCAAGCCGTCATTGGCACACTCGCGCATACACCGCTTGCAGCCACGGCATGCCTCTTGGTCAATGACCGGTTTCCCGTTGCAATGCTGGTCTTTCTTTCCTGCACGCGAGCCACACCCCATTCCGATATTCTTGATGGTGCCGCCGAATCCTGTCATTTCGTGTCCTTTGAAATGAGTGAGTGAAATGAAGACGTCGGCATCCATCACCGCACGGCCGATGCGGGCTTCCTTCACATATTCGCCCCCTTCTACAGGTACGGCTATGTCGTCTGTCCCCTTCAGCCCATCACCGATGATGACTGGGCATCCCACTGTTAACGGCGTAAATCCATTCTCCCAGGCACAATACAAATGCTCGATGGCGTTCTTGCGGCTTCCCGGATACAGTGTGTTGCAATCGGTCAGGAACGGTTTGCCGCCGCACGCTTTCACTGTATCCGCTACTGCACGTGCATAGTTGGGACGCAGGAAACTCATGTTTCCCAATTCGCCGAAGTGCATTTTGATGGCTACAAATTTTCCGTCCATATCTATCTCTTCTATCCCCGCCGTTTTTATCAAACGTTTCAATTTATCAGCGGGTCCCTCATCGGGCTTGCAACGGAAATCGGTGTAAAACACCTTGCTTTTTACCTTTACTTCTCTTTCCATCGTTGTTCTCTCCTTTATACTATATAATAAAAACGAAAAGTCCGGACTTCTTCCGGTACACATTATATTAATATTGGTCCGGTTCGTAAAACCGGTTACATCAATTTAACCATATACCTGCTTGCTTTACAAGATTATTAATCTTGTGGCATGAAGATTATTAATCTTACAGCTTGAAGATTAATAATCTTGTTTTAATAGCAGTTATATGCTTGTATAATATCAAATTGCTGCCAGATTCTTTCCAAACAGCCTCATTTGCATTTGTGATACAAAGTAACGGAAAATCTTCCACATAAACAAGCGGACACGGCTGTGTGGCTCCGGGTTGGCGTATCCGTTTTTTTGTGTATGCTAACTTTTCTGATATTGCTTGGGCGAGCATCCCACCGCCGCCTTGAAATATTTCCCGAAGAAAGAAGCGTTGGCGAAGTTCAGCATATCGCTCACCTGCTGGGCGGTATATTTCCCGCTCTTGAGCAATGCCTTGGCTTCGAGAATCACGCAATCCTTAATCCATTCGCCCGCATGACGCCCGCTTTCCTGATAAATCACCTGCGCTAAGTATTTGGGCGTGAGACACATTTCGCTGGCATAAAACGTAATGCTCCGCTCGTGCGTATAATGGCGTTGAACCAAGTTCAAGAAAGTGTCAAGCAAGCGTTTCGGCCTGTCCCGGCTTTTTTCCGTCTCCTTGATTTCCAGTTCTTCCGACAATGCCTGATAACACTCCGCCAATATCACTTGCATACATCCTTTCAGGGCTTCGCGCGTGAACTCGGTATGCGGGGCTTCCATCTTCTTCCGCATCAGGCGGTAAAGGAAGAGCATCTCGTCCATCCGCTCTCCCGTGAGGGTAATAATCATCTGACTCGCCAACCGATTGCGGAACTTGGCGGAAAAAGACGCACTGGCTTCACCCGCATAACTATCATCCAAGCAAGCGATAAAAGCCACCTGAAAATCGAGCGAACTTTCCAGGCACTCCCCTATCGAATTGGGAAAAAGAATGACCACGTTCCCCGCCTTCACCACACGCTCTTGCAGATTACACCGGAAGCGCATATACCCTTTGGTGCATATCATAATCATCATGAACATGAGCTTGAAAGGATAAGCGGGAGTCATATATTTATCGCGGTCTTCTTTCGAAAGAGGCGTATCGAAATTATCGTCCACCATCAGTTCGTTCCCGAATACCACGTTGCGGTTAGAATCCGCAAGCATCATCATCTCTAACTTGTTGAATTGACTCTGTTTCATAATCCTATGAATTTCTTCATCATACCACTTCATTTTACACTTACCTATCATCGCAAATATACGCCATTTAGAGTAACAAACAAGATGATTTATGCTCTTTTCTTTCCATAATCCGTCCTTTCGGACAGTTTATCCGCCGATTGGCTCGTGTTATTCTCCCGTAAACGATGCATCTTTGCATCAATGAAAACCGAATAACATCATAAACAACATGAAGAATACGTATTTGATAGCCGTTTTAGGCGTGATGTGCCTTCCCTTTGCCGGATGCACACAGGGGAATCATGAAAAAGGCACGGTGCACCACGTGATGTGCGTCCGTCTGCTCCCGTCGGGTGGAGAAAGTGTGAAATCGTTTTCGGGCATCGTGAAGGAAGCGCGCGAAATCAGCTTAGGATTCAAGACCGCCGGACAAATAGAACGCATCCATGTGAAAGAAGGCGACCCGGTGCGCGAAGGGCAACTGATAGCCGAGCTGGACGATGCGGACTATCGGCTGGGCGTGGAAGCCTTGCAGGCACAAGCCGACCAACTGGAAGACGAGGTGGGGCGCATGAAGCTCTTGTACGAGGCGAAAAGCGTCTCGGAGAACGATTATGAGAAAGCCGTGGCGGGTCTGCGCCAACTAAAGGCACAACTCCAATTGAACCAAAACAAACTGGATTATACGAAGCTTTACGCACCGCTTTCGGGATATATCCAAAGCGTGAACTTCGAACCGGCGGAAATGGTAGACGCGGGCACTCCGCTCGTCACCTTATTGGATATAAACCGCCTGGAAGTGGAATTGGATATCCCCGTAGAAGTCTACCAACGGAAAGACCGCATCACCGGCATCGAATATGCCAACGGCACACCCGTACCGATGAAGCTGAAGAGCCTGACCCCGAAAGCCGACGGCACGCAATTGTACCGGATGTGTTTGGCATTCGAAGGCAAGGCACCTCAAAAGCTGACCGCAGGCATGAACGCAAGTGTCACGCTCCGCATGGCATCGGAAGGGCAAGACGGGACTTTCACGCTCCCGATGCACGCCGTCTTTAAGGAGAACGGCAACACGTATGTATGGACGATAGGCAAAGACTCGCTGGCACGCAAAGTGCAAGTCGCCCTGCAAGGCATGGACGGAAACGGGCAGGCGGTCATCTCTTCGGGACTGAAAGGAGACGAGCAAGTGGTAAGAGCCGGAGTGAATGCCCTGCAAGAGAACGAGAAAGTAAGCATCACACCCCAACCGGCTAAAACGAACGTAGGAGGACTGCTCTGATGAAACTAACGGAATTCTTTATCAAACGCCCCACCCTGTTCTGGTCTTTGGCGGTATTCATGATATTAGCGGGCATATTAGCGTTTATCCAGATGCCGAAATTGGAAGACCCAGCGGTGGCGGTAAAGCAAGCCATGGTGGTAGTGCCCTATCCGGGAGCCAGCGCGCATCAGGTGGAATTGGAAGTGGCGCAAGTGATGGAGGACGAACTACGCAACCTGCCCGATGTGAAGAAGGTGAAAAGCGAATGCCAGGGAGGCATGGCGATGCTCACCGTAGAGTTCCACATGACGGTATTGTTGAAAGACTTAGAGCAACATTTCGACTTGCTCCGCCGGAAGGTGAACGACCTCCGGCAAAAACTCCCGCAAGGGTGTTATGAACCCGTGGTGGTGGACGACATGATGGACGTGTACGGCATCTTCTATGCCTTCACGGGAGACGGGTACGACTATCCCGAACTCTATCAATATGCCCGCATGTTACGCCGTGAACTGATGGGCGTGAAAGGAGTGAAGCGGGTCAATATCGTGGGAAACCGGGACGAGGTAATCAACATCATCCTCTCGAAAGACAAAATAGCACGCAACGGCATCTTGCCCGTGCAAATCATGACCGCCTTGCAAGGTGCGGGAAAGACCATACAAGCGGGAGACTATCAGACGGGAAGCGACCGCCTTCAGATACGGGTGGGCGAATCCATCCGTGATGAAGAGGATGTCCGCCAACTCCTGATAGGCACGTTCGACGGAAAGCAAGTGCGCTTGGGGGATGTGGCACGGGTGGAACGGGCTTATTCCGAACCCCAGCGCAACGGATTCTTTGTCGACGGGAAACCGGCTCTCGCCATTTGCCTTGCCATGGAAGCCGATGCCATTGTGCCCGATGTAGGAGCGGCGGTCGATGCCAAGTTAGAAGAAGTCATGAAGACCATGCCCGCCGGAATGGAGACCGAAAAGATATTCTTCCAGCCCGATAAAGTGGACGAAGCCATCAACTCGTTCATGGTGAACTTGGTGGAATCGGTGGCTATCGTGATTTTGGTGCTCATCTTCACCATGGGTATCCGAAGCGGGGTGATTATCGGTTTCGGGCTGATACTGACCATTGCCGTGTCCTTCCCTATCCTATTGGTATGCGGCACCACCCTGCAACGCATCTCCTTAGGGGCTTTCATCGTAGCGATGGGGATGTTGGTAGACAATGCTATCGTGATTATGGACGGTATCTTGATAGACAAGCAACGGGGGTACGGACCAAAAACCTACCTGTACCGCATCGGACGGAACACCGCCATGCCCTTGTTGGGTGCTACGGTCATAGCGGCATCTACGTTCTTATCGGTCTATCTCTCGCCCGACTCTGCCGGAGAATACGCCCGCGACCTGTTCTTAGTGCTTTGCGTGAGCTTGCTCGCCAGTTGGGTATTAGCACTCATCCAAGTGCCCGTATGCGCCAAGTCATGGCTTCCCGTGCGCGAGAAAAAACAAGGGAAACCGACCGAGGTGCTCAACTCGCCCGTACATCGGTTTATCCGGCGCAGCATCGGAGTCTTGATAGAACACCGTAACCTCACGCTCGGCATAGCGGGTATCGTATTAGTGGTGTGCATCTTCGGAATGACACGGGTGAAAAACCTCTTCTTCCCCGACTTCGATTACCGCCAGTTCGTGATTGAATATTACCTTCCCTCGCAATCCAGCCCCGACCAAGTGCGGAAAGACCTGTTAGAGATAAGCGCATGGCTCCGTGAAAAGCCCGAAGTAGAACGGGTAGCCGCAAGCATGGGAAGCGCACCCGCACACTATTGCTTAGTGCGCCCCATGACATCGGGAGGCGATTGCTATGGAGAGCTGATGGTGGATTGCGAAGACTATGCTACGGTGATGAAATTCCTTCCTACGGTGCGCGACGAGCTTCGTGCCCGCTATCCCGACGCATACATCCGGATGCGGAAATACAATTTCTCCATTTCCACCACCCATACGGTAGAAGTGGAATTTTCAGGACCCGACCCTGCCGTGCTCCGCGCATTGAGCCGCCAGGCGGAAGACATCATGCGCAAGTGTGAATATGTAGACCCGTATTCGGTACAGAACAACTGGAGACCCGCGGGCAAGTCGCTCGTGGCGGACTATGTGCGTGCCAATGCACTCCGGTCGGGCATCGAACGGAGTGATGTAGGCAATGCCCTCTTGGCGGCTACAGACGGTATGCCCGTAGGCGTATTGACCGACCAAGACCGCACGGTGCTCATCAACCTCATGGTGCGGAATGCCGACGGAAGCCGGATTACCGACCTGAACGACATCCCCGTATGGAGCATGATGAACCTGCGCCTGACCGAAGAAGACCTGCAAGGCGTATTGACGGGAAGCAAGAACGCTTCCGACATCCAGGACGGGCTATTCCGAAGCGTGCCCCTGAGCAGCGTATCGGAACCCGTGCGGACGGACTGGGAAGAAGACGTGGTGTACCGCGTGAACGGGCGCCGTGCCATCGAAGCCGAATGCGACCCGAACACCGACCTCTACGAAGGTACACCGGCTAAGGTGAAAGCGTCCATTCAGAAGGAAATAGAAGCCATTCCGCTTCCCGAAGGCTACCAGATGCGCTGGACAGGCGAAGACGAGCTTCGTGATGATGCCATATCCAACCTGCTGAAGTTCGTTCCGCTCACCATTTTCCTGATATTGATTATCCTGCTTTTGCTCTTCAATAACTGGAAGAAGGTGATACTGATTCTCATCTGCTTCCCCTTCGTGTTCTGCGGCATCACCCCTGCCCTGCTCCTCTTCCGCCAGCCGTTCACCTTCATGGCAATAATCGGTATGATGGGGCTGATAGGCATGATGGTGAAGAACGCTATCGTATTGGTGGACGAAATCAACCGCTTGCAGACCGAGGAGAAGCGAGACCCGTATCATTCGGTGATAGAAGCTACCGTATCGCGTGTGCGCCCCGTACTAATGGCATCGCTCACCACCATTGTGGGCATGATTCCGTTGGTGGGCGACCCGATGTACGGTTCGATGGCGGTCACTATCATGGGCGGGCTTACCGTAGGCACTATCATCACGCTGATACTCTTGCCGCTGTTCTACACGGCGTTGTTTCATGTGAAAAAGTTAAGGAGTTAAGAAGGAGTTATTTCAGGAAGTTAAAAGGAGTTATTTTAGGGAGTTAAAAGGAGTTAGAAGCCAATACCTTTGTACTATTGGCTTTTAACTCCTAACGGAGCGAAGCGGAGTGATAACTCCTTTTAACTCCTTTAACTCCTAAATATAAACACACACATCATGAAAAAGATACTTTTATCATCAATCGCCGCCCTCTTCTGCTGGACGGCAATGGCACAAAGCCCGCTCACGCTCGACGCACAAGCCTGCCGGGAAATGGCGTTGGCGCATAACGAAGACCTGATGCGTGCGGGAAACGAAGCACGCAAGGCGGAACTGGACAAACAAATCGCTTTCCGGGGCTATCTTCCGAAACTGGACGGAACAGCTACGGGCACTTATCTGACCGATATGAACCTGATGGGCATGGAACTTCAGATGCGGGGCATGTACATGGCGGGCATCAGCGTGGTGCAACCGCTCTATGCGGGAGGGCGCATCATCGCCGGAAACAAGTTGGCACGCATCGGAAAGGAATGTGCCGACGAGAACCTGCGCAAGACCCGTATGCAGGTGATAGCGGATGCCGATAACGCCTACTGGGCATACATCTCGGTGGGGAGGAAAGTGCGGATGCTCGAAAGCTACAAGACACAGATGGACACGGCGTTCCACCAAGTGGAAGTGGCACTCTCCGCCGGCATGGGGGTAGAGAACGACCTGCTCCGCATCCGCACCAAGCAAAGCGAAATCCATTACCAATTGCAAAAGGCACGCAACGGGCTCGACCTCTGCCGCCTGGCGCTCTGCAACGTATTAGGGCAACCGCTCGATACCGAAATCACACCCGCCGATACGGTTATTTCGGTATCGGCTCCTGCACAAATGGAGGAAAACATCTCGGCACGTCCCGAACTGGCTCTCTTGCAAAAGCAGGTGGAAGCGGGAGAACAACAAGTGAAAATGGCACGTGCAGACGTACTTCCGCAAATCGGACTATCCGCCGGATACCTCTATTACGGCAACATCAAGCTGAAAGGCACTACGTATGACAACGCGGGAAACGCCGTTCCCTTCACCCAGAAGTTCGATGACGGATTGGGACTGGTCATGGCTTCGGTCAGCATCCCGCTCTTCCACTGGGGCGAAGGATTGAAAAAGGTAAAGAAAGCCCGCCTCGACTTGGAAAGCGCACGGCTCGACCTGCAAAAGAACCAACGTCTGCTCAGCATCGAAGCACGCCAGGCGGTGCAGAACGTGACCGACGGATACCGCATGGTGGAAACGGCGCAATTAGGATGCGCCCAAGCCGACGAGAACCTGCGCGTGATGCAGAACCGATACCGGAACGCACTCTGCACCCTGACCGACCTGCTCGATGCCCAATCGCAATGGCAACAGGCTCAAAGCAACCTCATCGAAGCCCAAACCCAATACAAGCTCTACGAGACCGAATACCTGCGGGCTACAGGAAGGCTAGAGTAAAAAAGAATATGCAAATCAGAAGGTAGGTAAACGATTGCGCTGCCAATCGTTTACCTACCTTCTGATTTGCATATATCTGTATGATTCCCTTTATACAAATAAATATGCCACTACAAACAGGTGCGGTGTGCCTGGCAAACGTAAGGAATCGACCGGTGCAATCTGCAAATGCTGAAAGCTCCAAAGCACAGAAAAACCATTGGCTTAAGTAATCGGCACATAAAAAAGAATGAAAAACATAGGGCGAATTTGCAAAAAGTTTTTTATTTTTGTAGCGAAATTGAGTTAATGTATTAACAAATGAACGTATTAGAACTAAGTGAACAGGAGATTATCAGACGCAATAGTCTGAATGAGTTGAGAGCGATGGGCATCAATCCGTACCCTGCTGCCGAGTATGTAACCAATGCATTTTCGACTGACATAAAAGCTGAATTCAAGGAAGACGAGGCAGAACCGCGCAAAGTATCGGTTGCGGGACGCATGATGTCGCGCCGCGTAATGGGTAAGGCTTCTTTCATTGAGTTACAAGACTCCAAAGGACGTATCCAAGTATATATTACCCGCGACGACATTTGTCCGGATGAAAACAAAGATTTATATAATGTAGTGTTCAAACGTCTGCTCGACTTGGGCGACTTTATCGGCATCGAAGGATTTGTTTTCCGTACCCAAGCGGGAGAAATCTCTATCCACGCCCAAAAGCTGACCGTACTGGCAAAATCGCTTCGCCCGCTCCCGATTGTAAAATACAAAGACGGAGTGGCATACGATAAGTTTGAAGACCCCGAGTTGCGTTACCGCCAGCGGTATGTAGACTTGGTGGTAAACGACGGAGTGAAAGACATTTTCCTGCAACGCGCTACGGTAATCCGCACAATCCGCCGCGTGCTCGATGAAGCAGGATACACAGAAGTAGAAACCCCTACTCTGCAGAACATTGCAGGCGGGGCAAGCGCCAAACCCTTCATCACCCACTTCAACGCCCTCGATACCGATATGTATATGCGTATCGCTACCGAACTTTACTTGAAACGGCTCATTGTGGGCGGATTCGAAGGCGTGTACGAAATCGGGAAGAACTTCCGGAACGAAGGCATGGACCGCAACCACAATCCGGAATTCACTTGCATGGAATTGTACGTGCAATACAAGGACTACAACTGGATGATGTCGTTTACCGAGAAACTGCTCGAAGCTGTCTGCATCGCCGTAAACGGCAAGCCCGAACGCGAAATCGACGGCACCGTCATCAGCTTCAAGGCTCCTTACAGACGTCTCCCGATTCTGGATGCCATTAAAGAAAAGACCGGTTATGACCTCAACGGCATGGACGAGGCACAAATACGCGAAGTATGCCAAAAGCTGAACATGGAAATCGACGACACCATGGGCAAAGGCAAGCTGATAGACGAAATCTTCGGCGAATTCTGCGAAGGCACGTTCATCCAGCCCACATTCATCACCGACTATCCTGTAGAGATGTCGCCGCTCACCAAGATGCACCGCTCGAAACCCGGACTGACCGAACGTTTCGAACTAATGGTAAACGGGAAAGAGCTGGCAAATGCCTACTCGGAATTAAACGACCCGATAGACCAGGAAGAACGCTTCAAAGAACAGATGCGCTTAGCAGACAAGGGTGATGATGAGGCTATGATTATCGACCAAGACTTCTTGCGCGCCCTGCAATACGGTATGCCTCCTACCAGCGGAATCGGCATCGGAATTGACCGCCTGGTAATGCTTATGACAGGCAAGACCTACATTCAAGAAGTGTTGTTCTTCCCGCAGATGCGCCCCGAAAAGGTAACGCCGAAAGACAACGCATCGAAGTATATGGAACTGGGCATCCCCGAAGAATGGGTCCCCCTCATTCAAAAAGCAGGGTATAATTTGGTTTCAGACATGAAAGAAGTCAATCCGCAGAAACTGCACATGGATATTTGCGGGGTGAACAAGAAATATAAATTGGGACTGACCAACCCTACGGTGGACGAGGTCACGACGTGGATAAATAAAATCATGTAAGTAAAAAACCGACATGAAATTACCCGGGAAAATAGCAATCATGGGTGGAGGAAGCTGGGCTACAGCCATTGCGAAAATCGTACTCGCCCAAGCCGGAACGATAAACTGGTATATGCGCCGAGATGACCGCATTGAGGATTTCAAGCGGCTCGGGCATAACCCGGCTTACCTGACCAGCGTGCGCTTCAACATCAAATGCATTAACTTTTCATCGGATATAAATAAGGTGGTGAGGGAATCGGATACGCTGATATTCGTCACCCCATCACCCTACCTGAAGGCACACTTGAAAAAACTGAAAGCCAAATTGAAGGATAAGTTTATCGTGACAGCCATCAAGGGAATCGTGCCCGATGAGAACATGATTGTATCCGACTATTTCCACAAGATGTACGATGTGCCCGAAGAGAACATTGCCGTATTAGCAGGCCCTTGCCATGCGGAAGAAGTGGCATTGGAACGCTTGTCTTACCTTACGGTAGGGTGCAAGGACATCGAAAAAGCGAAAATGTTCGCCCGCCAATTGACAGGGACATACATTAAGACTTCCGTCAACACAGATGTAGCGGGAATAGAATACGCCTCGGTGCTTAAAAACGTGTACGCCATAGCGGCAGGCATTTGCAGCGGACTGAAATATGGCGACAATTTCCAAGCTGTGCTTGTGTCGAATGCCCTGCAAGAAATGAACCGCTTCCTCGATACGGTGCACCCTGTAGACCGGTGCACGAACGATTCTGTCTACTTAGGAGACCTGTTAGTAACTGCTTATTCCAACTTCAGCCGCAACCGCGTGTTCGGCACCATGATAGGCAAAGGATACTCGGTGAAAAGCGCGCAAATCGAAATGGAAATGATTGCCGAAGGATATTACGGCACCAAGTGCATCAAGGAACTGAACAAGCACCTGCACGTGAATATGCCTATTGTAGACGCTGTGTACAACATTTTGTACGAACGCATTTCTCCCATGATTGAGATTAAATTATTGACTGATTCATTCAGATAAACTCATACTATTATGGAAAATATCAAATTAAACATCGAAAAGACTTTGGGATTCATCTCCAAAGAGAAATTAGCTGCTTACGAACCCCAAGTAAGAGCTTGTATGGAAACCTTAGAGAAAGGCACCGGCTTAGGAAACGATTTCTTAGGATGGCTGCACTTACCTTCTTCTATTACTCAAGAACATTTGAATGACCTGAAAGCTACGGCTCAGGTGTTGCGCGAAAATTGCGAAGTGGTGGTTGTCGCCGGCATCGGAGGAAGTTACTTGGGCGCACGTGCCGTTATCGAAGCAATGTCTGATAGCTTCGCATGGCTAAAAGAGAAAAAAGCCAATCAACCAGTCATCCTTTTTGCAGGACATAACATCGGCGAAGACTATCTGTATGAACTGACCGATTACCTGAAAGACAAGAAATTCGGCATCATTAACATATCGAAGTCAGGAACAACAACCGAAACGGCTATAGCTTTCCGTCTGCTGAAAGAACAATGTGAAAGACAACGTGGCAAAGAAACGGCACGCAAAGTCATCGTAGCCGTGACCGATGCCAAGAAAGGTGCCGCACGGACTATGGCGGATAAGGAAGGATACAAATCGTTCATTATTCCAGACAATGTAGGAGGACGTTTCTCTGTACTGACGCCGGTAGGTCTGCTCCCCATTGCTGTTGCCGGATTTGATATCGAGCAATTAGTGAACGGTGCACGCGCAATGGAAACAGCATGCGCAAACGAAAGCTTGATGGAAAACCCGTCGGCACTCTATGCCGCTACACGCAACGAGTTGTATCAGAATGGAAAGAAAATTGAAATTCTCGTTAACTTCCAACCTAAGTTGCATTACTTCATGGAATGGTGGAAGCAACTGTACGGCGAATCGGAAGGGAAAGACCACAAAGGCATTTATCCCAGCTCGGTAGACTTTTCGACCGACCTGCACTCAATGGGACAATGGATTCAAGAAGGCGAACGCACCATTTACGAAACTGTAGTATCTATTGAGACTCCCAATCATGAACTGAAGGTGCCAGCCGATGAAGAAAACCTGGACGGCCTGAATTTCTTGGCGGGCAAACGTATCGACGAGGTAAACAAAATGGCGGAACTGGGTACCCAATTGGCTCACGTAGACGGAGGCGTGCCTAACCTGCGCATCAGCGTTCCGAAACTGGATGAATATTACTTGGGTGAATTGATTTACTTCTTCGAAAAAGCCTGCGGCATCAGCGGCTATCTGCTCGAAGTCAACCCGTTCAACCAGCCGGGCGTAGAAGCATACAAGAAAAACATGTTCGCCTTATTGAACAAACCGGGATACGAAGCTGAATCGGAAGCCATCCAAGCCCGTTTGAATAAATAAAGCCTATGTTTGAAAAAGCTATCCGTACATATCTGAAAACCCATCACTTCGTGTCGCTCCGCCTGAAAGCCGTGTTGTTCGACATGGACGGCGTATTGTTCGACTCAATGAAGAACCATGCGGCGGCGTGGCACGAAGCGATGAAGCGTTACCACTTGCACATGACTCCAGAAGAGGCATACCTGCACGAGGGACGCACGGGAGCGGATACCATCAACATCATCAGCGCCCGCCAACGGAATGAAACCGCAAGCGAGGAGGAAATCGAAACGATTTATCAAACCAAGTCGGATATTTTCAACACCCTCCCCCAAGCGGAACGGATGCCGGGCGCTTATGAGTTATTACAAAAAATAAAAAAAGAAGGACTGACTCCGGTACTGGTGACTGGGTCGGGACAAAAATCGTTGATAGAACGGCTTAACCGAAGCTTCCCGGATATTTTCAAACCCGAGCTGATGGTAACGGCTTTCGACGTAAAACAAGGAAAACCAAATCCGGAACCTTATCTGAAAGGACTTAAAAAAGCGGGGGTCAGCGCCAACGAAGCGATTGTGGTGGAAAACGCCCCTTTAGGAGTAAGAGCCGGGGTTGCGGCAGATATTTTTACGGTAGCCGTCAACACGGGCCCGTTAGCGGATGAGGTCTTGCAGAAAGAAGGAGCGAACCTTTTGTTTCATTCCATGACGGATTTCAACAATAATTGGGAAAGTTTTTATCAATTAATTCAATAAAAAAACGTATCTTTGCGGCGTAGCATTTACAAATGCTTATACTAACCCTAACAAATTCAAATTGGATATTAAAAGGCTGCTTCGGGAGAAGCGGCTTTTTTTTACTGCGCATCCTCAACGCAACCAGATGATATCGCCCACACGAAGCGAAGCGGTTTCGGGATCCAATCCGTTCAGTTTATACAAATTCTTGAGCTTGACACCAAACTTCTGTGAAACACTGTACATCGAATCACCCTCCTTGACGGTATAAGAAATATGGTCTTTCGTAGCCTTCTTCCGCTTCTCCTCCAGATAAACGATTTCGCCCCCGCTGAAACGATAATCTTTAGGCAATTCATTATACTTACGTACATTCTTCTTTTTCAAATCAAATTCCTTGGCTATGCTTTTAAAGGTGTCTCCCGGGCGGGCAATGACGTAAAGCAATTCGTTCGCCAAATAAGGTTGGTGCGGATTGGGGAATTTTTCAGCCCACTTCAGCCCGCCCTTACGGTCGTATTTATCCAAGCCGTACGTCTCTATGATATTGATGAGCCGTGTAGCATAGCGCGGATCGGTGGCATATCCTGCTTTTTTCAATCCTTTCGCCCAACCTTTATAATCAGTTATCTTCAGACGGAAAAGGGAAGCGTAACGTGCGCCCGAACGCAAAAATTTCGAATGGTCACGATACGAATCTTTCGCATGCTTATAGGCACGGAAACATTCGTTAGGAGCATCATCGGTATAGCGCACAGAAGGGCCGTCCCATGCTCCTCCACACTTGATGCCGAAATGATTGTTCGATTTGCGTGCAAGCTGGCTTTTGCCCGCTCCCGACTCCAGCAAGCCCTGAGCCAGCGTAATGCTTGCGGGAATACGGTAATGCTTCATTTCGTCCACGGCTATGCCGCGGTATTTCTTAATATAGTCTTCATAAGCTTTGTTCCGTTGTGCCGAAACGGTTCCTGCCACACAAAACAACAGGATTACCGCTAACCAATAAGTGAATCTGTCCATTTCTTTTCTTTTTTAATGCAGACAAAGATAAAGCAATTCGGGGAACAATACAAATGTTTTATACCCCACACACGGGATGCGCTTACTTAAAATATCTCAAACAGATTAAACTTTCCGGCAAAACCAATGTCTGAAAAGTAAAGGCGCGCTTAATGTATCACTTTTGATTTTTAAATTTGAAACAGTATGAAAACGATGTATGTATGTTTAGCTTTTGCGATGAGCGTACTTGCTCTTTCTGCGCAAACTCCCGAAAAGCAACGGAGACACCTTACCCCGGAACAACGTGTGGAACGGCAGGTGGAATGGATGGAAAAGCGACTTTTGCTGGATGATGAAACCGCGGCAAAGTTCGCCCCACTCTACAAAGAATACATAGAAGCCTTAGCGCAATGCCGCCCAGCCGCTCCTAAAGAAGAGATGGGGCCACGCCGGGAAAAACAAACCGATGAAGCTATAGACCAGCGGATGCAAACACGCTTCGAACTCCAGAAAAAGCGGTTGGACATCAAGGAAACCTACTATAAGAAATTCAAGGAAATCCTTACGATGCGTCAGGTGGAAAAGATTTTTGCTCCTCAACCCAAGCATGTGCCGCACTCCGCTCCGGATAAACGCACTTTTAAAGCTCCCCTTCCACCCGAGAAGCTGGTTAGATAAATCTATTCAATGCGCATAAAACCTGAAGAGGCTGCCTCAAAAGGAAAGTGTTTCCCCTTGCGACAGCCTCTTTTCAGATGCATATAACGCTTTTTGCCTCAGCCCATTATCAGATATTCAGCGATTTCTTTACAGCTTCTACTTTCTCGAGCGCAGCGGCCGTTTCGCGCGCGTAGCACTTCGGGCATCCCATTTCGCCTTTCACTTCCACGTAGAACTTAATCTTCGGTTCCGTTCCCGACGGACGTACAGACACCTTCGTGCCGTCTGCGGTAAAGTACTGAAGCACGTTCGACGTTTCGGGCATATCCAAATCGGTCACGTTGCCCTTGCCGTCCGTAGCCTTCAAGGTCTTGTAATCCTTAATCATTACGATTTCCGAACCGCCCAATTCCTTCGGAGGACACGCACGGAAGTTATCCATCATCGCCTTGATTTCGTCTGCGCCGCTCTTGCCCGGCTTCACTACGTTTACGGTCACTTCTTTCGAGAATCCGTATTCCAAGTAAACTTCCATCAGGATGTCATACAAAGTCTTGCCTTGGTCTTTTGCCCACGCGCAGATTTCAGCCAAGAGCGAGCAAGCCGATACCGCATCCTTATCGCGCACGAAGTCTTCTGCCAAGAATCCGTAGCTTTCCTCGCCTCCGCCAATGTATTGCTCCTTGCCTTCACGCAAGCGGATTTCGCGGGCAATCCACTTGAATCCAGTATAGCAATCCAGCATCTTGATGTGATTCTTTTCAGCCACCTTGCGGATAACCTCTGTAGTCACAATGGTCTTCACGATAAACTCGTTGCCCTTCATCTTGCCCATAGCGATGCGGTTCTTGATGATGTAATACAAGAAAATCAAGCAAGTCTGATTACCGTTAATCAATACCCATTCGCCCTTATCGTCCTTGCAAGCCATGCCTACACGGTCCGCGTCGGGGTCGGACGCCATTACGATGTCGGCATCGATGCTCTTAGCCAGGTTGATAGCCATGGTCAAAGCTTCCGCGTTTTCCGGGTTCGGAGATACCACCGTGGGGAAATCGCCGCTCTTCACCATTTGTTCGGGCACGCAATGCACGTTCTCGAATCCCCAAAGCTTCAGCGATTGCGGGATAAGCATCATGCCCGTACCGTGCAACGGAGTGTAGACAATCTTCAAGTCTTTCTGGCGCTTGATGACTTCGGGGTCGATAGAAATGCCGTGCACCTTTTCCAAGTATACATCGTCCACATCCTTGCCGATAATCTGAATCAAGTCTTTGTTTCCTTGGAACTTGATGTCGTTCACCGTTACCTTGTTCACTTCGTCGATGATGCCCTTATCGTGCGGAGCAAGCACCTGTGCGCCGTCGTCCCAATAAGCCTTATACCCGTTGTATTCGCGCGGGTTGTGCGAAGCCGTAATGTTGATACCGCTTTGGCATCCCAAGTGGCGGATAGCGAAAGACACTTCAGGAGTCGGACGCATGTCGTCGAACAGATATACCTTAATACCGTTAGCCGAGAAAATATCAGCCGATATTTCCGCAAACTTACGGCTGTTGTTCCGGCAATCGTGGCCTACCACCACCGAAATGGTTTCCCTTCCAGCGAAGTTCTTGTTCAAATAATTTGCCATACCTTGCGTAGCGGCTCCCACGGTATAAATGTTCATACGGTTGGAGCCTGCGCCCATGATGCCGCGCAAACCGCCAGTACCGAATTCCAAGTCCTTATAGAACGCGTCGATAAGCACGTTCTTATCGGGATTTTCCAAAATCTGTTTCACTTCAGCTTGGGTTTCAGCATCGTAAGCAGGGGTCAGCCAGCTCTGAGCTTTTTCTGTACAAAGTTTGATTAATTCTTCGTTTTCCATGATGTTAATGAATTTATTTAAGTTAGTAATGTACACGTTTCATTTTTTCACCCCAAAAATAAAAGATTCATTCTAAATATCCTAATTTTAGACTGCTTTTTTATCCGGACAAACAAAAGTGAAGCCAGAAAAACGCAAAAGCCCCACGCCAATGTGTCTTTAAAAGATTTAAAATCTACTTTCAGCCTTCTCCCTTTTACGTTCTCCGTCCCAAAACCGTACGTTCTTGGTACGGAAACCGTATGTTTTTGGTTCGGAGAACGTACGGTTTTGGGACGGAGAACGTAAAAGTCAACCATCCGCAAAAAGAATATAAGCCGTATGCAAAGACAAATACATCCTAAGATTTTGCCAAACCATTGAAGCCATGCACCTGCACGATAGCCCCAACCTTATATAATTGTATATATCAAACGGAACCATTATATTTGCAATACAGTTATCATAAATCAACCAACACTCCTTTTTTTAATACGGAGAATAACACAAAACCAATTCAAAACAGCAGGATTATGGGAATAGGATTCAGCATAAAAACAAAATGCAAGAACATTAAATCGTTTCAACAGACGTTGGACAACGTATTCCAACCCTTCGGATATGACATAAACCATCAATCCGACGTATCTGTCATCGGGTGGCACAGCGATTTTTTAGGTTCGTTCCATCTCTGTTACAAGAAAGAAAAGGGAATATTAAAAAATAGTTATTCCGTATCCGGCTATTGCCAAACCAACATATACGGTCCCGGTTTCCACAAAGCTATTATTGAGGCTGTAGACCAACTGGCCAAGAACCATGACAACACTATTGAAGTAGAAGACGAGACAGGCTATTTCGTCACCCGTAATTTTACCCAATTACGCACCGCTTTCTACCACTGGCTAAAAAATATGTTTATGGCTATACAAGAAAAACCATACGCATATCTCTGCTGGCCCGTATACCAATACCAGCCTGTCAATCAACCCGATATAGTAATAACGCCTTTTGGCCGCTTTCGCATATCGGAAGTCTCGGAACAGATAAAACGCGAAGGAATTGAATCTTTCGCCGAGGATTTTTTCATCTGGCACGACATCGGAACAGATGCACGGCTGTACCGAAAATTAGCGCTCCACTTGCTATGGACTGCCTGTTATTTTATGGACTCCAACCGCAGCGAAACAGATGCGTATGCCAATCAGTTCATCTTATATTGCTTGGAACAAGCAGCATCTTTAGATACGGCACAACCTTTCCCGAAGCGGCTCTATTTGGAGGTATGCAAACTCCACGGCCATCACCCCATCGCGCTAAACCATCTGACTGATTATGTTCCACCTTTCCCGGTGGGTTATCGCCACGAATGGCTCGGTTACCATATCGGCAATCTCACCTGCTATTTTCCCGGAAACCATCTGAATGAAGCGGATGGGAAAGCCACTGTGTTTTTCGACATGAACGGGGAACATTGGCATTCGGTACGCTGCGTTGCCTATACATGTACAGACGGGAAAACGAACTTTGCACCGCTCAACGCTCCGGTCATAGCAGAAGGAGTTTTACACAACGGAAAATATCGTTTATTCGACATGGGCATCGAAAATCCTTCCTCCGGCGACGACAAACCTTATCCGGTATATACTTGTCAAATCTTGAGTCCGGACCAATTTACTTTGCTGACAATATGCGCAGCTACGGAAGAAGATTTGCACGATTATGCGATACAAATCGTAAAACGACTTCAAATCCGCTGGCAGGCATAATAATCGGGACAATCGGCAACTCTCATTTGAAGGCAAAATTCCGCACAAAGCGATGCCTTAACCTTAGAAACTTTTTGAACAACCCGACACATTCAGTTCTATTTTAGAATCTTGCAATAAAATCTCTCCGTTTCATTTGATTATTTCCCAACTATTGTTTACATTTGTGCCATTCCCATGCCGATAATTCCTTTAATGGAAGGGTCGGGTGGGAATGCATACATACAAAAGGCGTTACTGAACGCTTTGGTTTTGACGGCCTAAGAATCTCGCAAGTTCAAACTGTTAGTCAAAAACAAAGCAACGGGAACGCCCCAAAGGGTGTTTTATATGTACAGCCCATAGTGTACCTTATTATATAGATAGTAAGGGAAAGGGAGAACTATATACAAACATCGGCGTGGGGCTTTCGGCGTTGCTCGTTTCGACTAACAGGGCAATGCGAGAGCCTTTAGACCGTGGAACGAGTGACAGGACTGGCTCCACGTTTTTTGTGTATGGGTTAACCTTTTGTTTTTTAATCTCTGTTGTGGTAGCCAAGCAGAATGCGGAAATGCTTTATGGTTACTGAAGTGTGTCTTCCTAAGTGGCTTGATGAATGTATATTTACTGACTTGAAAGCCAAATATTGTTGCTCCAATTCGGATATGACTGTTATCGATTGGGACAAACAAGATGTGCTGAACTATCTTGGAACATATTTTCCACGCAGTTATGCGGAGTCTTATTGCATATTCCGTGAGTTCTTTATTCATTATCCACAAATTTGGGCAGATAAAGATAGCATTTCAATTTTTGATTTTGGATGCGGAACGGGAGGAGAAATCGTTGGAATGCTAATGGCAATATCTGAGTTGCTTCCTGATATAAAAACTGTAAGTATTGTAGCTTTGGATGGCAATCAGGATGCGCTCCGGTTATTTGAGCAAGTGATGGAAGCCGTTTCTTCTAAACTCAACATTACGATAAAATGTCAAGTCGCTCCGATAAGAATAGATGATTTGTATGATTTAAGTATCTTAAATTCTGTAATACCTGATTGTTATGATATTATTATGTCGTTTAAGGCGATTTGCGAGTTTGTGACAAAAGAACGTTTTGAGGAAGAAAATGCCTATCAGCATATAGCGCAAAGTTTCTTGCCAAAATTGAAAACGGGAGGATTTATGCTTTTGGTGGATGTTACTACTTATAATAATGTGTCACAAGAGTGGTTGCCTGTAATGATGGATAAAGGATTATTCGGATTTCAAGATAAAATAGAAATGCGGAATGAAGGATTCAATCAAATGTTTTATGTCACTCATTCTCGTAAAAAACTTGATAGGAGTAAAGTCGCTTGGCGTTTAATTTTAAAATAATGACATATTATTATGGAAGAAGATTTTTATATAGATTACAACAAATTAGATTCGATACAACGTGCGTATATAGACCGGAAAGTAAATAAGTCAATGGTTATTGCCGGAGATGCTGGAAGCGGAAAATCGTTGATTGCTCTTCATAAAGCAAAAATAGTATCAGCTTTAGGTTCTTATGCAATAATCGTATATACAAAGAGTTTAAAGAAATATTTTGAAGACGGTTTGAGATCTTTGGAATTAAAGAATATATATTATTATAATGAATGGAAAAGGTTGGGTTTTGCACGTCCAAAAGTGAAGTATTTGATTGTTGATGAATGTCAAGACTTTTCCTCTGAAGAGATAGATGAACTGAGAAAGTATGGTGAGATATGTTTCTTTTTTGGAGATACAAATCAGTCGATAATGTCTTTTAGGGCAGTTTTACAAAGCGTTAAAGATACAGCTCGTGTCATTGGGGTTGATGTTGACAAACTTTATAGAAACTATCGTTTGACAATCGAGAATGCACGTTTAGCTGAGGAGATTGGTGGGGTTGAAGATGTAGCAGAAAAGTGTTTTCGCCATGGTGAAAAACCTAGGATATTTGAGTCAAATACGATTGATGAACAATTGGATAGAATTGTTTCTATTATAAAAAATAGGCGTTTGACGAATGTTGGCGTACTTATGCGACATAATACAATAGAATCTGCTCAAAAACATTCTAGTAATTACAAATTGTCGGTGGAATATGCAAAAAATTATTTTGAAAAGAAAGGGTTGACTGTCGAATATAAATATAATGCTAATATGGATACAGCTATGGATCTTGATTTTCATTCATCGAACCCTAAGATTCTTACGTGGTGGTGTGCGAAAGGACTTCAATTTAACGATGTATTTATTCCGGCATGTGATTTTGGTTATGATGATGAAGTACGCTCTGCTATGTATGTAGCTGTAACCAGAACAAGCGAACGTTTGTATCTTTGTTATTCTGATTCGTTGATGAAATGGTTTCCTGAAGAATCTTCTGATCTTTATGGTAACCCTAAAGCTTAAATCTTTCTAATTTTAGACGTTATGAAATATTATATATTGACATCCAGCTTAAATCTTAACATAATTCTTTCACAGGAACGAATTGCTCCTCAAAAAGAATATGTGCATACCTATTATGAAGTACTTCCTGAGTTTGCAAAATACAGCGATGTGTTATTTCTATTTTCTGTCATTCCTACATTTTCAATAGAGGACAATGAAAGAGAGAATTATCCTATGGCTATTGAATTCGATGATGACACTCAATTAAATTATGAAACTATCCCTAAATATCATAATGATTCCTATGAAGTTCTGTTCGTAAATAAATCTTTATATTTAACTCCATGGAATTGTAAAATCTTATTTTTCTCTGACAAGGCAAGAATTATGTCTTCATTAATCATCAAAGAGAGCAGATGTGTGAAATTAGGAGATAATTTTTTGATAGATAACACACTTCCTAAAGAGATAACTTTATCGTCTATATTGAATGATGTTACATTTTCAGATTGTTTAAAGTCACGAGAAATAATTGGCAAAAAAGATAATTATGATATAATAAATATAACCAAAGGAGGTATATGGGGCAATATTTTAGGTCATAAAAGGTCAGTATCACCTGATTCGGCAAACTTGAGAATACTTCAAAGGCGTATATATGACATTGTCGCTTCTGTAATAAGCAATAACGGAAATTGCCAATCGGTATTTTATGAAGAGCTTGTTGCTCTTGATAAACACTTTCGTAGTATTGTTTGTCGTAGCATTGAGGATGAATGGAATGAAAAATATGAAGGAATAGAAAAGCAACTTCATGAACTTGGGGTATATGATGTTGGGAAAAAGAATTTTTATGAGAAGAGAGGATTCTCTTTTTTTAGCTTGCCAACTAATTTTTCCGTCAGAGATAAATGGTTATCTTATAGAAATGAAACAATAAAAACAATTGATAGACATATAGAACAACAGAAAGAAGATATCATAAAAAACGATAACACATTTAAGAAAATTATCGTTGATGATTATAAATTGAATACAGATGATGAATTTATTAATCTTGTATTGAATCTGATATATAATGGTGAACTAAACGTTGAGAAATTGCGCATAAGCCGTGTAAATGTTATTAAAAATATTGCTTCTGAAATTCAAAATCATTTAGGAGAAGCAAAGTGGGAAAACAGTAGTGAAAGGAAATATATGCTTTCACTGTATAATAACATTGAAAATTTTGAACCGTTTTCTTTAGGAGATTCTCCAAATATAGCTTTAATCTCTATTGCTGCATTTATTATGAAAGGTGAAAACTATGATGACCTTATGCGGTACTTGGAAGAAGAAGGAGTGACGGATTATAGTTACGTATTAACTTTATGGGGAGCATTGGAAGGATACGAGTCTTTGTCCAAAGGCATATTTAAATCTTTGCTGACAGTTGAAAATGTTAATTCTGTAAACACCAAGATATGGAAAAAATGGAAAACATATACCGCTTTCCCCTCTTATGCTAAAAATCTTTCATCAGTAGTGAATGAAAGTACTGTATCAAATGCGAAAGAAATATCTGTATTGGGATTTGACTCTTTCTTTGAAAAACTTCAAGAGCTAGTGGGTGATAAAAGAGCTGTCATTATCTCTAAAGATAAGCAAATCTATAAGAGACTATATAATCAATCGGGCGGTTTATCGGAAAATTTCTTGAATACAATTAGAGAAAGCAAGGTACAGAAATATGTTTTGAACGCTGTAGCAAAAATATTGAAAGGGAAAGGTAAAGAGGAGAAAAACGGTGTAGATGTGTTTAATAGAAATAATTATTTTTATAATGATAAACAAGCTTGGGAATTAATAAAAGACTTGGTACCTGATTTTGCTAAAAATAACTTAAAAAGTGATTTGAAGTGGTTTCAGGAGGAGTTGCAAAAACCAAGAGAAAAACGATATAAATATTATCAACAAATTAACGAAAACAATAATAGTGATACAATTGAACGTTTTTGTCGTTTAAAAGAAAAAGAAAAGAATGGAAAACCACAAGCTCCCTATTTTACAAAAGAATTAAGAGAACAAATCAAAGAACGTTTACTATCATTTTATGCCAACAGATAAACAAATCATAACCACCGATTCCGGTCAACAAGTAGAAGCTACTGCTCCGGTCATCATCTCCGCCAGCCGCTCTACGGACATACCAGCTTTTTATGCCAACTGGTTCTTCAACCGTTTGGCTAAGGGGTATTGTGTATGGATGAATCCGTTCAACCGGCAGAAGATGTATGTGTCGTTCAAACGGTGCAAGGTTGTGGTGTTTTGGACGAAGAATCCGGAGCCTATCTTACCTTATTTATATAAGCTAGACGAACGGGGGATTCATTATTATTTTCAAGTGACGCTAAACGATTATGTGCGGGAAGGATTCGAACCGAATGTGCCGAGTGTGGAACGGCGGATAGAGACATTCCGCAAGTTATCTGAGCGAATAGGGCATGAACGGGTAATCTGGAGGTTTGACCCGCTGATTCTTACTCCTTCTATTACGCCCCGCATCTTGCTGAACCGGATATGGAAGATTGGTAATCAATTGAAAGGATATACCGATAAACTGGTATTTAGCTTTGTGGACGTGAAGGCTTACCGAAAAGTGCAAAATAATCTGATAAAAGAGACTTCCTGTTTTACCAAAGCGAATGTGGAAACGGCAGAGATGAATGAGGCGCAACGGCAAGAGATGGTGGAAGGCTTAGTGAAACTGCGTGAGATATGGCGGGCAGAAGGCTGGGACCTGACGCTTGCTACTTGTGCCGAAGAAATTGACTTGGATGATTATGGTATTGAGCATAACTGTTGCATTGACGGGGAATTGATGGAGCGGTTATGGGGCGAAGATAAGGAATTGCTGTATTATCTGCATACAGGTAAATTGCCCGAACCGGATTTGTTCGGCGAGATACCTCCTATCCCCATAGAGCGGAAGAATCTGAAAGACAAGGGGCAGCGGAAGGTATGTGGATGTATGGTGAGTAAAGACATCGGAATGTACGATACGTGCCGGCATTTTTGCGTGTATTGTTATGCCAATGCGAGCAAAGAGTGTGTCTTGCGGAACAAGGCGCGCCATTCGGATGAAAGTGAAAGTTTAATTGAATAAACACTTATGAATTATGAAAACAATAGTAGAAGAAAAAGAACGCCTTATGGCAGAAATCAAAGCAAATGCGGAGAGTGTAATAAACACAGAAAAAGCGGACAATGAACAATGGGATATCCGTTTGAAAAATGACAGGGTATATTTTCAAGGTTCACGTTCTAAATCAAAGAAAAAGAAATGATGGCTTATTACACTTGTAGGGGCGTATGCGATACGCCTTGAATACGTCAACTTATCCATGCAGATGTATTCAGGGCGGGCAGCCCCCGCCCCTACAAATTGACAATCGTCATTTCACCTTATACCGCTCTCCGGTAGACTTCACCAGTTCGTTCAGGAACTCCTGGGGGTATCCGGGACGGTCGAGCGGAGCGGAATTGCCCGTTTCGGGACGTACCAGCTTGCCGTTCTTTACCCGTTTTACCACACCGTCGTTATAGCGCACGATGAGGAACTCGCCCAGTTTCTTCCAGGCATCTACCGCCGCCTGGGCACTCATGCCCGTGTAATTGGTCAGGAAATCTTTCGCCTTCTGCGGATTTTCGGCATAAAGCTTCATAGCCGTGCTTTCGATTCCGGATTGCGCGTCGGCATACATATCTTCCAACGAGTTCTGGACCGCACGCATGTCGTCTATCATCAGGCTATAGCGCGGACGAATCATATCCGCCACCCAATTGTAAATCCAGAACGCCGAGTTCCACGAGAACGTCACGCAATCGCCCTCTCCTTCGGCATACGAGGCCGGCACCTTGTCGGTGTTGCAATAAACGGGAGTGAAGACCGTCATGTTTGCATCGTCCAGCCCGAACCACAGGACACCGCCGATGGCATCGGGCATCGTGGAACGCATCTGGGATACAAACGTAAAGGCACTTTGCTGGGTCGAGATGGGACGCTCGTTGAAATACTCCTGACCGTCCACTTCAAAAGTCAGCGGAGACAAGCGGTAGGGCATCCGGAAAGCTCCGGCACCCATATCGTTCGTAATATCGAGGGGAGTGCCTTCGTAATGGTCACGCATCGCGTGCTGGATATCACGCACGGACACCTTGCGGTCGGGCTTCACGTAAAGCGGCATCGGCTCTTTGCTTTGCCCCTGGATATAAGGAAGGTATGCCTGACCAGTGGCTTTGCTGAACATATTATAAAAGCTCCACACACGGGCTTCGCACGCACGAAGTCCGCTGAAATCCAGCGGGCAATAGGCATCGGCAAAGCTGAAATCTTTGTTCATCCCATCGAAATATCCCTTCTCACGGGCGAACGAAATCACATCGGGCGAGTAGAGGCAATTGTCCTTATCGTTCAGGTCGAACTTATGGATGCGGCTTTGGTTGGCATGTGCCGCGATGCAATCATCGGGAATGCGCACCGCAACCCATACGGCACCCTTCACACCCGGACCTTTTCCTATCATCTCCATAATCCAAACCTCGTTCGGGTCGGCGATGGAGAATGATTCTCCGCTGCTGTAATACCCGTATTCCTTTACCAAGTCGGTCATTACCTTAATGGCTTCCTTTGCGGTGCGCGAGCGTTGGAGAGCCACGTAAATCAAGCTTCCGTAATCCATGATGCCCGTTGTGTCTACCAGTTCGGGACGTCCGCCGAAGGTGGTCTCGCCTATCGTCACCTGAAACTCATTCATGTTCCCGATGACATTATAGGTCTGCTTCGCTTCCTTAATCTGACCTAAGTACTTGCCGGTGTCCCATTCGTAAATGGGGCGCATGGCACCCGCTTCGTGCGTCATCGCCGGATAATGGCACAAGAAACCGAACATGCCGTACGAATCCGCCGAATAAGAGACGATTACCGACCCGTCGGCAGAGGCTTTCTTGCCGACAATCAGGTTGGTGCAAGCCCAACCGTTCATCACACATACCGCCAATAGCATGGCGATTAATCCAATCTTTTTTCTCATTTTGTTATTCGTGTTTTTATTCTATTATATTATAATCATTCTGAATTAGTTGTAGGGGCAGGGTTTGCCTGCCCGTATGCATCCACAAATACACACGTTGATGTTTTGGGCGGGCAAACCCCGCCCCTACGGGAAATTAGGATGCCGCACGGACAACTTTTAATTTTTAACTTTTAATTTTTAATTTAATTCGTATTCCTCACGTGCCTCGTTCCCGCACCCGTCTCTTACGATTACTTCCAGCCGATGAGGGATTCCTTTCTTTATCCGTTGCGGGTCTTGAATAACCAAGACGCCCTTCTTCAATCCGAACAAGACGAACTCTCCATCCACATACACCTTATACGAGGCGATACCGGTCTGCGTATCGCTTACGCGGAAGCGGATATTCCGGTTGGTCCGCCAAGAGCCTTGCCCCAACGGAGTGATGCGGGGAGCGACGGTATCTATCTGCACCGAGAACGTGCCGAGCGTGCGGACTTTCGCCCTTACCCACCCGTCGGCATATTCGCCTCCTACCGATGCCTTCCACTTGCCCACGCGTTGCTCGATGTAATATTTCGAGGTATCCGCCACGGGCAACCGGCGCACCCCTATCTCTAAGGGGCAAAAGCCGTGCAGAGGCGTAGGTCCTGCATCGAGCACATAATCGAACGATACCCGCCCGCTATCGCTCACCACACGGGTATCTAACTCTGTATCTTCATACACCATTCCTTTCGGCACCACTAAGTTCAAGCCCGGTTCTTGCACCACATTGGTCTGATTCCAACGCAACATCCGCTTCGCCCGAGGTTCGTAAGGAGGAATGTCCTGCCGCTTTCCGGACACCGTGAAGTGGTATGTACGCTTGTTCCCGAAGTTGTCCTCTAATACATAGCGGAAATGATAATCGCGCTCCTCGTCTATCGTAACAATCCCCCTTGCGTCATCCGTTTCCAACAAACGCAAGCTATTGCCCGGTGCCTTATACGAGCGCATCACCAGCCGGCGGGTCTTCGCGTATTCCCCGTAATCGATAAAGCCGTTTATCATCCGGTTCTCGTTTGCCGAGACCTCATCGGTCAGGCTCCGGAAAACCTGAGCCGAATCGACATAAAGCGTCACCGAATGCACGCCATAGAAATTAGAAGTCCCGCTCATATAATCCTTAGCGGCAATGCCCATATAGATTTCACCCCATGCCGTAAAGCGTTGCTTCAGGTTTCCGGCTCCAACCAACTTGCGCCGACGGCTTCCTTCTATCACGCCTTTGCCTTTTACGGGATAAATCCCTATCAGGCTCGCTACGGGCGGTTTCTCATCTTTCAGGTATCGCCGGAAGTAAGGCATCGGGTCGACATAATCCCCGTTATCATTCCGGCGCAATTCCAAATGCAGGTGCGGACCCGCCGATGCGCCTTCGTTTCCGCTCAAGGCGATTATTTCACCTTTTTCTACGGGAAGCACTCCCGGCTCGATACGGATATCGCATACGAAGGTCTCGTGTTCGTATTGATGCTTGCGGACATATTCTTGAATCTTCGGAGCGAACGAAACCACATGCCCGTACACCGAAGTAAACCCGTTGGGATGGGTCACGAACAAGGCTTGCCCATATCCTCCGTGCAGCACCATGACGCGCGACACATAGCCTTCCGCCACACTATGAATCGGTTTGCCCGTCACGCCTCCGGTCTTGATGTCCAATCCGTTATGAAAATGATTGGGGCGCAATTCCCCGAAGTTCGCGCTCAACAGAAGCGGGAAATCGAAAGGCGAACGGAAATCGGCTTTCATGTCTCCTTGCGCACGGAGGGAAAGCACCGCCAGCAATGTCAGTGCCATTATGATTTGTCTCTTCATTCTTTAAACTTTTTGAAAACGGGAGCAAATATACAATTTCCTTGCAAAAAACACGTCATAGAATTTGTAAAGTATTTAACTTTTTCGTACATTTGGAAACTTTCGGATAAAGCCGAAGTGTAAACCGGAAACCTTTCCTAATACGAAGATTCTCTTTACATTTTTACTTGTTTTCAATAGGATTACATATAATTATCGCAAATAGAAGAGGAAAGGGAAACGGACTTGAACTGCTCCTCTTCTGAACGGATGATGAATCTGTGAGGTATGACTCTTTATGCATGGATGTTGCAAGCGGAGGCACGCTTCTTCCGCTTGCGGCATGCGTGAAGATGTATCGGAATAAGAAAAATAAATCACTCGTAGGGGCGGGGTTTGCCCGCCCAAATACATCAACTGATATATCTGTGGACGCATTCGGGCAGGCAAACCCTGCCCCTACAAGCAATTTGGCGAAATGCGAATATTCATTAATTTGTACACTTACTTACATTCATCTTCCAATTCTTTAATAAATTCGTCAAATGAAATAGGCTTTAGCTTACCTTCCCTTACCATTTTCAAATCTTGCAGCCCCGAACGGATGCCAGCCAGCAATTCTTCCTTGCTGATGTATTCCGTTTCTTCCTCTTCGTGGATGTTCTCTTGCAACTTGTTTGCCAGCCACTTCCGGTTAGTAAGAGACAACGATTAGATAGTCGCCCACAAGCTGTCTAATGAAATAGTCGCTTTCATACGATGTTCCTCCTCTACTGATTGTTACACGCTACAAAATTACGCATTTTACCGGATTCTTCCCACTATTTCCTCCTCTTTTTGCCTTTCCCCGCTAAAGAATACGCAAAAAAGCCCTACCTTTGCAGCCTAATTTAAAAAACAATACGTATTATGTTTGAAAAAGGAACCAGAGGAAATACCCTTCACGGTATCTTGCTTATCGCCCTCTTCTCATTCGCGGCTTTCTATATCGCCGAAATCCCCTTTGTACGGAGTCTCTCGTTCAGCCCGCTCATCGTGGGAATCATCTTAGGCATGCTCTATGCCAATAGTTTGCGCAACCGCTTGCCCGAAACATGGGTGCCGGGCATCAAGTTCTGCACCAAGCAAATCCTTCGTGCGGGCATCGTGCTTTACGGTTTCCGCCTCACCCTTACGCAAGTGGCGGCGGTAGGGCTTCCAGCCATCATCATCGATACCATCATCGTATGCGGAACCATCGGGCTGGGCGTATGGTTAGGACGTGCCTTGAAAATGGATAAAGACACTTCGCTCATGACCGCTACCGGAAGCGCGATATGCGGTGCCGCGGCGGTATTGGGTGCCGAGCCTGTAGTGAAATGCGAAGGGCATAAGACCGCCATTGCCGTATCTACGGTGGTTATCTTCGGCACAATATCGATGTTCCTCTATCCGATTATGTACCGTGCGGGATTATTGGACGCATTAGGCAATATCGGCACGGCTATCTATACCGGAAGCACGCTTCACGAAGTGGCTCACGTAGCCGGAGCGGGGAATGCCATGGACCCTACCGATGCCTTGGGCATAGCCGGAACGGCTACTATTACGAAAATGATCCGCGTGATGATGCTCGCCCCGGTATTGGTCATTATGAGCTTCGCGCTTGCCAAACGCAAATCGGCGGAAGCCGGAAACGCTTCGGGCAAGAGCAAAATCACCATTCCCTGGTTTGCCTTCGGATTCATCGGCATCATCTGCCTCAACTCGTTCCTCCAATACCTGTTAGGTGTAGAGAGCGTGAAGGAAATCCCCCTGAACGGTGCCATCGAATACATCGATACATTCATGCTGACCATGGCTATGACGGCATTGGGCACCGATACGAACATCGAGAAGTTCAAACAAGCCGGAGCCAAACCGTTCCTCCTCGCCGGACTTTTGTACGTATGGCTGGTAGGCGGAGGATACCTGCTCACGAAATGGCTGGTCCCGGCGTTGATGTAAACCTAATCTACCACAGATTACACAGATTTAAATAATTATAGTAGAACAAATTTGGTTTGCGAAAATATATTCCAATGCAATGTCATCCTGAGCAAAGCGAAGGATTTCGTGTACATTCACGTGGGCGCATTCGAGATCCTTCGCTGCGCTCAGGATGACAAAACTTTTTTGCAATTCATTTCTGATTGACTATATTAATTATTTAAATCTGTGTAATCTGTGGTGAATACCCTTATACGGAACAATTTAATTACTGATAAAACTATGATAACATTTGTATTGAGCCTGATAGCCCTCGTGGTGGGCTACCTTGTTTACGGGCGTATCGTAGAGCGTGTGTTCGCTCCCGATGACCGCCCTACCCCTGCGGTAAGCATGGCAGACGGAGTCGATTACGTCGTACTCCCCGGTTGGAAAATCTTTATGATCCAGTTCTTGAACATCGCCGGAACGGGACCTATCTTCGGCGCGATTATGGGCGCCAAGTTCGGACCCTCCGCTTACTTGTGGATTGTATTGGGATGTATCTTTGCCGGAGCCGTACACGATTACCTGAGCGGGATGCTTTCGATGCGCCATGGTGGTGCCGGACTGCCCGAACTGGTAGGTGCCTACCTGGGCGGACGCACCAAGAAAGTGATGTTAGTCTTCTCCGTATTCCTCTTGTTAATGGTGGGCGCGGTATTTGTCTATAGCCCTGCCATTATTTTAGGCAAGCTCTGCAGCGACTCCCTTTCGTGGGTCTATATCTGGTGCCTGATTATCTTCGCCTATTATTTCCTCGCCACCATGTTGCCTATCGATAAAATCATCGGGCGCATCTACCCGATATTTGCCATAGCCATGCTGTTCATGGCGGTGGCTCTGATGGCGGTGCTCTTCGTCAAATGGCCCTCCCTGCCCGAACTGACCGACGGGCTTAGCAACATGAATCCCTCTTCGGGCACCATATTCCCTTGCCTGTTCATCACCATAGCCTGCGGAGCCATCAGCGGTTTCCATGCCACCCAAAGCCCGCTTATGGCACGGTGCATCAAGAGCGAACGCCAAGGACGCCCGTTGTTCTACGGAGCCATGATAACCGAAGGCGTAGTAGCCTTGATTTGGGCTACGGTCTCGATGTATTTCTTCTACGGAGGAGCAGCCGGAGAATTAGGCGTACCCGCCACGCTTCAAGCCCCCGAAGTCGTTACAACGGTCTCCCAAGGCTGGCTGGGAGCATTCGGCGGAGCCTTAGCGATATTAGGAGTAGTAGCCGCCCCTATCACCAGCGGAGATACCGCCCTGCGGAGCGCGCGGCTCATCATTGCCGAATTCCTGCATTTAGAGCAACACTCCATCCGCAAGCGCATCTATATCTGCATCCCCGTATTCGGAGTCACCTTGGCATTGTTGTGGTACAACATCGCCGACGAAGACGGATTCAACGTGATATGGAACTATTTCGGCTGGGCAAACCAAACCTTGGCGGTATTCACGCTTTGGACTTTGACGGTCTACCTGGTACGCAAGCAAAAGAATTATTGGATTACCCTCCTGCCGGCTATGTTCATGACGGCGGTCTGCCTCTCCTTCCTGCTCGTCTCCGGCAATAGTTTCGGATTGCCCCCCGTCGTAGGCTATCTCTCGGCAATAGCCGCTTTCATCGTATCGGGGCTGCTCTTTGCCGTATGGAAAGCGAAACGCGGAAAATAATAAGAAACTGTTTTGAATTTCTACGAAAAGTTTTTCTTGGCTTGATGTATCCGTTTTCGTGTGTGCTTTGGGCGATTTTTTGGTCCTTTCCGCTTCTGTTCTTCGTCAGATAGCCCGCTATCTTCCTCATCACAGAAGT
>CASFRN010000144.1 GCA_949296855.1 uncultured Bacteroides sp.
AGCACCATCACGGATGGGAAAATCGCCAAGATTAGAAAGAAAATCAATGCCAGGCCAAAGGAAAAACTGAATTTCCAAACATCGGCTGAATGCTTTTTCAAAAATATTTCGTAATGTTGCACTCGCTGGTTGACTCTGCCCTCAATAGAAGGCCAAGAGAAAAGCTACAATTTGATACACCTAAATTGTGTTTTTTCAAAAATATTTTGTAATGTTGCACTTGCTGTTGGACTCTGCAATAAATATTCTTTCATGCGTCTTTTTATTTTTAATGTATATGTATTTTCTACTTTTAAGGGCATTTCAATGATTGTGTGTGCAACCCTTCTTGCTTTTTCTTTTTCTCCTGTTGTAACATAGAGTTGCCACAACAAATATTGTGGTTGCATACGTGTTGGAATCATGTAGGAAGCCCATCGGTAATAATATTCTGCTTGTATAAACTTGTTTTGTTCCATATAATAGTTCCCTAAATGACAAAATCCTTCACATGAGGGTAATATATCTTTTATCCGTTTTTTAAGATGGCTTTCTAATTGGGATTGTTTCGATAGCCAAGTCATGTAGTAGTCATTAAAAATAGAATTGTGTTTCATCCTTTCATAATCTTTGTCTTTTATGGTGTCTGTCCCTTGATATAATAAGAATAGGCTGGCTGAAACTCTTTCGATACGTGTTTTTCCTTGGATAATCCATATCATTGAAATGCTTATAGCAATCAAAATAAAGATTGTAATAAGACGAGGTATAGTGAGTGATTTGATGTTTTGATTGTTGATACATCCTATAAAAAGTGCATAGAATATCCATAGTGGGAAAATGTCAGAAGGATAAGAAAACAGGGAAAAGATTAACAGTGCAAATAAGGCGGATTTGCAGATTTGACTTTCTGTTGTTTGACTTTGAAAAGTAAAGGTCAAATATAGTAGATAAAAGATGAGAAATAACCCCAATATGCCGTATTCGGCAGTTATGCCTATCAGCTCATTGAATGGATAAATCACATTGTCTGCTATCAATACCCATTCTGTATCAGGATGTTGTTTAAAATAATCAGCTTGATATAGCATGTATTTTTTAGAAAATGAACCGGGACCGTGTCCGAATATTGGTGAGTCCGCTATCATATTAATTGATATTCTTCCTATCAACAGCCGGGCATTTGCTGAAGTCGGGCGATAACTGTATATCAATCCTGCAATGATACAAAACAGTCCGATTGCTAATGTTATTTTAGTTATTTGCCGCTTTTGAAAAAAAATATTTATCTTTTTGAGGTTGTAGAAACCAATGAAACAGATAAATCCGGATAAGGATGCTACCCAAGCCGCACGTGAATCTGTTAAATACAGACCGTATAATTGTATAGTTAATGAAAGCAGTAATAGACTAATTCCTATTTTATGAGGTTTCTTGATTGTGTATAACAGAAGCCCCAATGAAATAATCCAAGTGATTGCTATATATCCGCCTAATGGTCCCGGATTTTCAAATGAACCGGTTATTTGGAAAAAGGCATTAGGGCTTGCCAGCCATCCCCGTATTTGCCCGATAGCCAATATTGCTTGTATTGTACCGGATAGACAAGAAGCGACAAATATGATGTTTAATTGTAACGTATAGCTACGTATCCACCAATAGACGATTAAAGTTGCTCCCCATTTGTATAGGATGTATGGGTCTGTACTTTGATGCGTGCAATAAGAGCAAATACCATAAAGCGAACAAATTCCTATTATGTAATCAATAATGTTAAGACCGATTGTCCTTTTTAACCAGAATTGTTGGATGAATTTGGGCAATCCAAGAAGGGACAGAAGTAACAGTAAGTTGCATGCAGAGTTTTCATTGGCAAATACTCCTTTACATGCTCCGTAATGCAAAGGGAGCAGGAAAATGATTATTCCCAAAATTAAAGAAGACAATAAACCTTTTAAATTTACAGTGTTTATAACCATACTTGCTTCCCTTCTTTAACGGTAAAAAATTTGTGGCTTTCCACATCGTTTTTCGTGTCTCTTAAGTAAAATAAGCCGTTAACTGGCACTTGAAAAATTAATTGGTCAGATTCGGCTTGTTTTCTTTCAAGTACTTCCCATTCATTATTGTTCCAATAATATAATTCGTATGTTCTTCCGGATGTGATACGGCAATCTTCTATTCGTGGGCAATATCGTATTTCACAGATGCTTTGTGGTTTCCCTAAGTCTAATCCGGTCCAAGCAAAATCACCTTTTCCTTCAGGTGCATCGAAAAAGGTATAGATGTTTCCGTCAAAAGCTTTATCGCAAGTTGTCATGCCATTGTACCAAGCCCCCGATGTCCCTATGTTTTTCCCTGTCAACTTTTTACCTTCTTCTCCATAAAACTCAACTTCGGCTACATTGCCATTTCCTCCTTTGGGCGAGACATAACGTACATAACGGTAAGCTGTCATATCGGGCACTCGGATGGCCTGATAATCAGCCTTAGGCATATCTTTTATTGTGTATAATGTTTTCTTATCGGCGAAATCTGCTTGATTAGCTCCTTCGAATACGCCTTCTTGCATACGGTATAGCATAGATTGGTCCAGCCCTATGTCGGTTACGATTGCGATCTCTCTGTTCGTTGGGTCAGTTGAGAATATATGCAATATTCCCGATTCATCTATCCTAAAGGGATAACCTATTGCCGTATAATGTCCGTCTGAAAAAGAAACGGGCAAGTAGGTTACTCTGTTTCCGATATGAGTGAAGCGGATTTTCCCTGCAATAAGTTCGCCTTTATCTACTATGCACGAAGCTTCTTTACCGAATGACAAAAGATAAACCGTATGCGCCGCGTCTGTTTGTACGGCAGGAAGTTTTGGTATGTCTACACAGTAAGTACAATTGGCATATTCGTTCGAAACGTCTTTCATATAAGGATTGGCAAGTTCATCGGGGAGATTTGCTTTGTCTTTTCCGTCTGTTTGCTGTTTGGCGTATGTTATGCGGTACACTTTGCTTTTGGCTAGCCGTGTGCCTAAATGCGTTTCTCCGGGATTAGCTTCTGTTCCCATAAAGGAAATGTACCTTCCTGTACTGTCACATACGGAGTTCCATGAATGACCGACGATTCGGTTAGGCCATTGCAGCGTGAAGTCTTGTGATACGGGGATGCCTAAGGCACGCATTACGAATACAGCCAAAGCTCCCATTTCATCACAGGTGCCTCTGGGCGTACTCATCAGCATTGAATAGTTCATGGCTGGCATGGGGTAACTTACCCATGCGAAAGTCGGTAGCAGGCGGTTTATCCGGCAACAGGCTTCTACCACCGATATTTCCGGATGTTCCTTGAAATAAGCCAATTGGTCATCGAAAGCGGCAAGTACTTTGCCGCGCCAGTCTTCTAAAGGTTCTTTACCTACACGGTAAGGCAGGATTTCTTCGCAAAACGTGTCAAATGGGATGTGTTTTCCCCATGGCTGTTCTTGCCAAACCCAAAATGCTAGTTCGATATTGTTAATAAGGTATTGTGCTGTGATGCAGTGTATATCTTCGTATACTTTCTTTTCCCCTAGTTCCTGCATCAGCCGTTCTTTATTTTTTACATTATCCCAACGGTAGAGTGCGGAGGCTATATCTTCCCATCGGGCTTCATACGTCTCTGTGCATTTGCCTGGCATATAGCGTATCAAGTATTCGGCAGCTTGTAGTTTTAAACTGTCTTTTTCCTGTTGGCTGTAATGTTCCAATACCAGTTCCAGCTGTTTGCGGTTTTTTCCTGCTGAATCTAATACCGCTTCGATGTCTGCCGGATATGGTGTGCGGTTGCAGGATAAAAATAAAAAGAAAATATTAAAATAGTACAAGTATTTCATGGTGACTTAGATTGGAAAATGTTCCTTGCTCCATGGCAATCTTTGCTAACGGAGCAAGGAAGCTGGTTAATACTTCAAATCCTCAAATGGAATCTCAAAGAAATCAGAGCAATAGAATTGGGTTACAATTCCTTTATCGTTATATGCTTTGCAAAAGATAAATTAAATATCTTTGTAAATAATGATTTAGCTCATCAATCTGTCTTATTCGCAAATGAATGTGGTAATTATATTGTATTTTAAGTTTTTCAGTACCAATGTAGAGCTAGTACATTCTTGTATTTCGTAATTTAAGACTTCATAATAATATGATTGGTTATTAGCTGATTTTTTCTTATTGTTGACAACTAAATATTTTCCTGATTGGCTTTTCCCGATTTTAGTTGAGCTAAAAGTATTTTCAGGGGTATCTGATAAATAATAGTCATTTGAATACTCATATCTTTTATTTCCGGGTGAAATCATGAAGGTTGTTTCTTTTGTAGTGGAATATATACATCCTTGTGGGTATGAGGTACTTCCTTCAGGCAATTGTATTTTCCATTCTTTATTGACCAACATGTCGCTTGTTATTTTTATTTGTGCTTGTGCATTCTTTGTAAAGCATAGAATCATTATGTATAAAAGTATATATTTTTTCATGATCTTTTTATTTTACTCCTTTTATTACTATTTTATAACTCTCTTTGATGTATGATTGGTTAACGGAATAACAGTATCCTTTTTCAGGGTCCATATAAATAAGGTCACCATTAGCTTTATAACCAACAATTATAATGTTATGTGTTGAATTTGGTATGCTGCTTGGTATGTCAGTCATAATAACATATCCTTTATTTATGACTGTTTTGTAATCTGAAAAGGTTGTTGTATCGAAGAAGTTTGAAACAAGTTCTTTAACTTGATCGAAACCAACAATTCCATCTTTATATATGTTTATTTTAAACATTTGTAAAGCGTATAAATCATATTCACCTTGGTTTGCATCATCTCCAAAAATATTGTTGTTTATATATTCCATACTTGATGTCACACAGGTATTAGGTAATTGTTTTTTCATTGTTACCTTTAGATTTTTTTTGACCAGTTTATCTCCATTTTCGGCTTTATATTTTACTGGGGTTTTGTTGCTTTGGCTATTTGTTCCTCCACTATTATTTCCTCCATTGTAATTTCCGCTTCCTTTGCCGGGTGGTTGTATGGGTGGTATGGTGCTCGATCCGGGCGGCAGTTCTGGATAAGGCGGATTGGGAGGAGGTGGTAGCGAAGGTACAGAAGGTGTTGGATTGGTCGGCTCTACAAAGACAGGAGGCAACATGCCTCCGGACATTTCCCCGCTTCGTGTCAAGGTACGGACTGTGCGTTTCAGGCTTTTGGCTCCGATGAGTTGTTTCATGGCTTTCAGTTTGGTAAGGTAATCGAGTCCTTTGTCAAACAATGAAACAATGTCGCACAGTTCTCCATTCCGGTAGCGTTCCACCTGTACGGTGAGGTTGGTAGTGACTGTAGAATACATCACTGTGCCGCTGAAACGGGTATCAAGGTCACCTCCATAGAACATGGAAGCGATTTTTTCCCTGTTTAGCGTGGCATGTTCCGCATCGGGAATGATGGTAGCGATGTAGAGACCGTATACACCTTCTTCCAGCGATTGCGCTATGACCAGTTTCTGCAAAAGTGCAGTGCGGTATGTATCGGTACGGATGGCACTAGTATCGGTGTCCACATAGAAAGAACCTTCATAGGTAGCCTCGGTCACCAAAGGCACATCGAATCCTATAATGGCTTCTTCAGGTTGCGAGAAAACCTTTACTTCCTCCCATTTAGGCGAGATACATCCGGGATGTAGTCCGCTGATTTGATAGTCAATGTCTTGGGAGGCATAATCCTCAAAAGCGGCACGTGCTTTCAGTACAGCGGGGCTTTGGCTGATGCCTGTAGGTGTAGGGCTTAAGTCGTTTTCTTCCTGTAGACAGGAATGGAACAGCAACACTCCTAAGCACAAGGATAGAAATCTTACAAAATATTTCATTCGCATTTAATTTTTAAAGTTAATCACTAAAGGTGTTACGTAACGGTCTTATTTTTGTTTTTCGGCGGCAAATGTCATGATTCTTTGGAATGTGAACAAATTTTATTTAAGGAAATAATCGCTTGATAAAGAGAATGAAAAGATTTAGATAAAATAGTATTAACATTCCTTTTGTTACGGTATTCCTGTTAGAATAATTGGACAGGAAAAGAATGCTTTAAGCTTGGACATTGAGAAGTTTGGTACAGGTACGGAAGATATTATTAATAAATGTCGTGAATATGGCTTGAAGACGCCTGAGTTTTATCAGGAAGAAGACTTTAGGGTTGTTATTTGGAGAGTTAGAGAGGAAAAGGATGATCCAAAGCGGTCCAACTCTAATCCAAAACCATTTCAAGGTGATCCAAAGGAAGTTGAAGAACTGATAAACTTGATAAAAGGCAATCCTTCTATTTCAAGGGCGGATCTTGCAAAACAGCTTTGCATAAGCGAGCGTCAGGTTCGTAAGATTATAGACCAGTTGAGAGCCGACAAAAGATTGGTGCGAAAAGGAGGAACAACTGGCGAATGGATTATTCTTGAACATCAACAGTAAATTACCCTGAAAGCGGATAGAAATACCTGTATTACTTTTTGTGAGGGGGCTTGTTTTCGTGTTATCGGGAAAAAGCATATATTTGCCACAAGATAAACATCATGCGAAAACGATATGGAAATAATAAAAGCAGATACCATCGAGCAATACAACCGTTTCTTCGGATTCCAGACCCGGCACCCGTTGGTGGATGTCGTGCATTTCAACCGTTCCGGAAGCCAACCGGAACATAAGATGACTTTCGGGTTTTATGCGCTTTTCCTGAAGAAGACGGTAGGATGCACTATCAATTACGGGAAAACGAAATACGATTACGATGATGAGACCGTGGTGTGTTTCGCACCAGGACAAACCGTTGGGGTTCAGCCGATAGAAGACGGTCCTGTGCCCGAAGCGGACGCTTTGTTGTTTCATCCCGATTTCCTGCTCCGCACGCCTTTGGCTCAGAAGATAAAGCAATACACTTTCTTTTCGTATGCTTCCAATGAAGCCCTTCACTTGTCGGCGGATGAGCGGATGATTGTGCAGGACTATATGGACAAGATAGCCCGTGAGCTGGAGCACCCGATTGACCGTTTTTCCAAACCTTTGATTATTTCGAACATCGAGGTGCTGCTTAATTATTGCATGCGGTTTTATGAACGCCAGTTTGTGACCCGCGAAGTGTTGAACAACGATGTGCTTATGCGTTTCGAGCAATTACTGGACGAATATTGGGACGCGGGGATAGCCCGTCAGGAAGGATTGCCGACGGTAAAGTATTTTGCCGACAAGATATGCCTTTCTCCCAATTATTTCGGCGATTTGGTGAAGTCGGAGACTGGGAAGACTCCACGGGAGTATATCCATCTTAAGATTGTGGAAATAGCCAAAAATGCCTTGCTCGCTCCGGATTTGAGCATGAAGCAGGTGGCGGATATGCTCGGATTCCAATACCCTCAACATTTTGTCCGCTTCTTTAAAAAGGAAGTAGGATGTACACCTAAGGAATATCGTATGCTCAATTAGCTAGAATCGTTTGTGCAGTTGGCTTCCTTTTACGTTTTCCGTCCCAAAACCGTACGTTCTTGGTACGGAAACCGTATGTTTTTGGTTCGGAAACCGTACGGTTTTGGGACGGAAACCATAAAACCCAGCTATCTGAAAAGGCGAATGCAACTAATTGCCGAGGCAAATGCAACCGGTTGGAAACCGGAATTTAACCGGTTGGAAAAACGGAGGATTAGGTTTGTATGCATAAAATCCGTATCTTTGTGCGCTTTTTTGAAACGAAACCAATCTATTCTTTTATGTACACGAACAAGGAAATATGGAATGTGACTTATCCCATCTTTCTGGGATTGCTGGCGCAGAATGTCATCAATGTGACCGACACCGCCTTTTTAGGTCACGTGAGCGAAGTGGCTTTGGGTGCTTCGGCTATGGGCGGGCTGCTGTATATCTGTTTCTATACGGTGGCTTTCGGCTTTAGTGTCGGTTCGCAGATTCTCATCGCGCGGCGCAACGGGGAAGGGAACTTTCACGCTATCGGTCCGATTATGTGGCAAGGTTCCGCTTTCAGCCTCGGCATGGCGGTGGTGCTCTTGGGGGCGATGTATCTGTTTGCCGAGCCGTTGATACGCTTGCTCATCACGTCGGACAATGTCTATCATGCCACATACGAGTTTTTCATCTGGCGCATTTGGGGCTTTCTGTTCGCTTTCGTCAATGTGATGTTCCGCGCATTGTATATCGGTATCACGCAAACGAAAGTGCTCACGATGAGTGCCGTAGTTATGGCTGCGGTCAATGTGGTGCTCGATTATGTGTTAGTGTTCGGCGAGTGGGGATTCCCCGAAATGGGTGTGCGCGGGGCTGCTTTGGCTTCGGTGATAGCCGAAGCGTCTTCGTTGGCGTTCTACCTTATATATACGTACACGAAGGTCGACCTGCATAAATACGCCTTGCATCGCTTCGGTCGGTTCGATTGGAACATGGTGGGGCGCATCTTGCACATTTCCAGCTTCACGATGGTGCAGTATTTTCTTTCGATGGCTATTTGGTTCGTGTTCTTCATGGCACTGGAACGGCTGGGCGAACGCCAGTTAGCGATAGCCAATATCGTAAGAAGCGTGTATGTGGTGATGCTGATTCCGGTGCAGTCGCTCTCTACTACCGCCAACACGTTGGTGAGCAACCTTATCGGGTCGGGAGGGGTGTCGAAGGTGGTGCATCTGCTCAACCGCATCGCCCGGATGTCGTTCTACATCATGGTGGTCTGCGTGGCGTTGTGCGTCATTTTCCCTCATTCCATCCTTTCAGTTTATACCAATGAGACGGCGTTGCTCGACGAGTCGGTGATGTCGCTCTATGTGATATGCGGGTCGATGCTGATAGCTTCGTTTGCCTTTGTTTATTTCAACGGCATATCGGGCACGGGCAATACGCAGGCGGCACTGGTGCTCGAAATCGGCGTGCAGGTGTTTTATGCCCTCTATATCATCGTGGTGGGCATGGTCATTCAGGCTCCGGTGGAGGTTTGTTTCACTACGGAGGTGATTTATTACACCCTGATGCTGGCTTTCAGCTTGCTTTATCTGAAAAAAGCGAAATGGCAGAACAAAAAGATTTGATGCTCTGCAAGTTTTTTATTACTTTTGCGCACTGAATTTTAACGCAGAGACGCTAAGCCGAAGGGTAAAGATAAAAACCTCTGTGTCCTCTGTGGTGTAAAGTGAAAATAGTAAATCGTAAATAGCTAAATAGTAAATAGAAATATGTTCGATAATTTAAGTGAGAGACTTGAGCGTTCGTTCAAGATATTGAAAGGTGAGGGCAAAATCACCGAAATCAATGTAGCGGAGACTTTGAAGGACGTGCGTCGTGCCCTGCTCGATGCCGACGTAAACTATAAAGTGGCAAAGAACTTTACCGATACGGTGAAAGAGAAAGCCATGGGGCAAAACGTGCTGACGGCGGTGAAGCCCAGCCAGTTGATGGTGAAGATTGTCCACGATGAGTTGGCGAAGCTGATGGGTGGTGATACCGTGGAACTGGAATTGAAAGGACGTCCGGCGGTAGTATTGATGTCGGGTCTGCAAGGTTCGGGTAAGACAACTTTCTCCGGCAAGTTAGCGCGGATGTTCAAGACGAAGAAGAACCGCAAGCCCTTACTTGTGGCATGCGACGTGTACCGTCCGGCGGCAATCGAACAATTAAAAGTGTTAGGCACACAAGTAGAAGTGCCTGTATATAGCGAACCGGAAAGCAAAGACCCGGTACAGATTGCGAAGAACGCCATTCAAGAAGCCAAGGCGAAAGGATATGATTTGGTCATCGTCGATACAGCCGGCCGTTTGGCGGTAGACGAGCAGATGATGAACGAAATCGAAGCCATTAAGAACGGCATTACTCCCGACGCTACGCTCTTTGTGGTAGATGCCATGACCGGACAGGACGCGGTAAATACGGCACGCGAATTTAACGAACGTCTCGACTTCACCGGTGTGGTATTGACGAAGTTGGACGGTGACACCCGTGGCGGTGCGGCGTTGTCTATCCGCACGGTGGTAAATAAACCGATTCTGTTTGTAGGTACAGGCGAGAAGTTGGATGCAGTTGACTTGTTCCATCCGGCACGTATGGCAGACCGTATCTTGGGTATGGGCGATATCGTGTCGTTGGTAGAGCGTGCGCAAGAACAATATGACGAAGAAGAAGCCAAACGCCTGCAAAAGAAAATCCAAAAGAACCAGTTCGACTTCAACGACTTCCTCGGACAAATCCAACAAATCAAGAAGATGGGTAACTTGAAGGAATTGGCATCGATGATTCCGGGCGTAGGCAAAGCCATCAAGGACATCGATATCGACGATAATGCGTTCAAGAGCATCGAGGCAATCATCTACTCTATGACTCCCGAAGAGCGCACCCGTCCCGAAATACTGAACGGAAGCCGCCGCAACCGTATCGCCAAGGGTAGCGGCACCAGCATCCAAGAAGTGAACCGCCTCCTGAAACAATTCGACCAGACCCGCAAGATGATGAAGATGGTAACGAGCAACAAGATGGCAGGGATGATGCAGAAGATGAAGCGGAAATAAGATAATATAGAATACAGAGACACGGAGATTTAATTATTTCATAAGACTTACGGAAATATTATCTCTGTGTCTTTTTTGTGTTTCAATCTTCTCAATGCGCCTATACAATTCGTGTTGCGTTATCTAATTAAAATCCGGTCATTAGTTATGATTCGAATACTCTTGTGGGTGGTTGTATGCTTTTGCTTTGTTTTCAATGTCCAATCCCAATCCATAGATAGCTTACCTCAGCGGAGAATTCTTTATGAGAAAACGGCTGATTCCGTTAGTTATCAGAAGAAAAAGCATTTTTGGAGAGCGGCTGGCGAAATGTTCGATTTGAACGTGGGGCTTTGGGCATTCGATAGATATGTATTAGACGGTCATTATGCCCGTATCTCGTGGAATACCATCAAGGCGAACTTTAAAAACGGGTTCGACTGGGATAATGACCATTTAAGTACAAACATGTTTGCTCATCCTTATCACGGTTCGTTATACTTCAATGCCGGACGGGCTAATGGGTTTAATTTCTGGCAATCGGAATTGTTCGCATTAGGAGGAAGTGCCATGTGGGAAATGTTTATGGAAAGTGAATATCCGTCTAAAAACGACATCATAGCTACTCCCATAGGAGGCGCGGCTTTAGGAGAAGTGTTTTACCGCACTTCCGACCTTGTGCTGGATGAGCGTACTTCGGGAAGTGAACGCTTCGGACGGGAAGCTTTGTCTTTCTTGCTTTCACCCATGAGGGGATTGACACGTATCCTTACCGGAGATGCATGGGAAAAGAAGCCGACAGCCGGACGAGAATTTGGAAATCCTTCTTATCAATTTGACGTTTCGTTGGGGATGCGTCTTTTGACATCCCATGATAACGAGCGTCTTCTGAAAGCAGGGGCAAGAGCCCGTATCAATTTAGAGTATGGAGACCGCTATGCTCCTTCCAAAAGGCCTTACGATTATTTCTCGCTCTTGCTGGAACTGAATGTAATGAAAACGCAACCCATATTGAGCCGGGTGGAAATCATAGGCGGTTTGTTCACAAAAGAAGTTATCGACACTAAAAGATGCAACCTCACGTTGGGGGTGTATCAGCATTTCGATTTTTTCGATTCAGACACGATACGTACTGATTATACGCCGGGTGTCTTGGAACCTTGTGTCGTCCCTTATAAGCTCGGCACTCCGGCATCGGCGGGCGGAGGAGTTATGTTCCGTTATCAGTTGCCTCGTTTTACGCTTCACGTGGCAGGGCATGCAAACGGCATTCTGTTAGGTGGCATCCTCAGCGATTCTTACCGGTATTATCATCGCAACTATAATTGGGGTTCTGGTTTTTCGGCGAAATTGAATGTAAAGGGTTCTTTTTCTGATGATAAGCTTTCGTTTGCGTTGAATAATCAGTTTTACAGGTTGTATTCGCGGAACGGGTATTCCGATCAGGATTATTTTCCCCAGCCTTCCGACCCTCCTGCGGATGTAGAGGGCGATAACTCGCGGGGCACTTTCTACCACCTTGAAGGGCAAATCAATTACAACGTATGGAGGCATCTGTCTCTCACCGCCCGATGTGATTGGTTTCGTAGAAGCACCTTCTATAATAGGAGTGTGGAAATATCTCCATCGGCTTCCGTTAGTGCTTTCCCTATAGACAGCAAACAACTCAGTTTCCAATTGATGCTGACCTATCGCTTGTGATATGGATAGCTTCTTAAGCCGTCATTTTGAGGTTGACAAATAGAGATATTCACTTTTTTTGTGGATATTTCAAAGAAAAGTATTATCTTTGCATCTGTAACAACAAGGCACTATGTTAATAGAGTTCGATAAAGATTATTTGCGTGAATTGTTCGAGCAAGGTCGTACGAGCGACAAGAAACACCGTTACCAGCCCGAAATAATAAAGGGATACAAGAAGTGTGTTATGTTCCTCAAACGCGCGAACAACGTGGAGCAACTTTATCCTATACATTCCCTGAATTATGAAGTTTTGCAGGGCGATAAAAAGGGCATTTCGTCCGTGCGCATAAACCTGCAATACCGACTTGAATTTACCGTTAGGGAAGTATTCGGCGAACAAATAGTAACAATATGCCATCTGTTAGATATTAGCAACCATTACAAATAAATTTGAGTATGGAAACAGTAAAGAGAATTTACAGACCTGATGAGTTGCAACCGTCAGAGCCTATACACCCCGGCGAAATGCTTAAAGATGAATTGGAAGCGCGTGGAATGTCGCAAAGAAAGTTTGCGGGATTGATTGGTATGCCTTACACGGCATTTAACGAGATAATCAACGGTAAACGTTCGATAACTACTGATACAGCATTGAAAATAGAGGCAGCTACGGGCATCTCCGCAAACATTTGGATTGGCTTGCAGACTGACTACAATATGCAGACGGCGCGGCGTAACAATAAACTTGCCGCTGTGCTTGAAAACATACGCAAGGCGGTTGCGGTTCTCTGACAAGCAAGTGAATGTATCGCTAAGGTAGCGGCACCAGTATCCAAGAAGTGAACCGCCTCTTGAAACAATTCGACCAAACCCGCAAGATGATGAAGATGGCAACGAGTAACAAGATGGCGGGGATGATTCAGAAGATGAAGCGGAAATAAGATAAACGAACAAACAAAAATGACTCAAAAACTCATCTCAAATCATCGTACGATAAATTCAAATAGTTTATAAACAATTGCTGTAATGAAGAAAGAATAGCAATCTCTTGTATTGGTTTAAAGGAAAAATCATTATCTTCGCATAAGAAGTAAATGAAAGAAAGCTATGTTGCAGCAGATAGAACTATCAGATACGGAAATCCTTTTGGCTTTTGCCGCTTCGTGTGTAGAAGGGACTGCCCGGCGGTTAGGCGTTCCTTATAAGGAGGTATACGACCGGATGAAACGGGTGGGGATGATAGAAAATTATATCATTCCTTATTATGATGTATTGCACACGATGAGCCGCGAACATGTAATTGATGATATGTTAGAATGTTTGAAAACATGGGAGGAGAAACAATGAAAATCACTGTATATCATGGCGGAACGGAATGTGTGAAAGCCCCACTTTGTCATATTGGAAGACCGAACTTGGATTTCGGGCAAGGGTTTTATGTGACAGACATAAAAGAACAGGCTTGTAGATGGGCTGTTACGATGGCTGCGAGACGCAAGGCTGCTCCTTTGATAAATGTTTATCAGCTTGACCGTGATGCTATTTTATCAGAAGCCCGTTGTAAGATATTCATGGCGTACGATATGGAATGGCTGGATTTTATTGTAGCCAGCCGTAGCGGACGGAATCCTGCAAAAGATTACGATTATGTAGAAGGTGGCATTGCTAATGACCGGGTAATTGATACCGTTAATCTGTATATGGCAAATCTGATAGGTGCAGATATGGCGTTGCAACGCTTGGCTTTACATCAACCGAACAATCAGATTTGCATATTGAATCAAAGTTTAACCGATAACTATTTAACGTATGAACGGACAGAACCCATCGGATGACCCTGTAAAGTCTCCCGAAATACAAGAAATCATTATGAGCTACCGCATTGGAATTATTGCGGCAGAGCTTGCCAAACGTTTGGACATAAGTCCGGTACGGGCGTTGCACTTGTTTTATGAAAGCCAGACTTGCGCAGACTTGCACGACAAGCGTACCGGGTTGTATCTGTATGGCAATCTTTACATTGCCGATGAGTTTATGCGGGAATGTGAGTCTGCTTCTTGATGCGGATAAAGAAGGTACTGTTCTCTTATTTCTTTGTATTCCTGAAGTGCTGGTTCCCATTCCGTACGCAATTCGGCTTCGGTCTTTCCTTTGATAATTCCCAATCTTACCGTATTTGTCCCCATTAGTAAATCGAACCAATGCGGGCGGGTAAAGAATTCTTTTGTTTGTTTTTGGTAAAGGCGATAGAATTCTAACACATAGCTTAAAGTGAAGCCTTTGGGGGGCTGCACGCCTCGTAAGTCTTTTCCGTAGCAATTCTTGTTCTTGTGCATCGGGTTCATGTCCGAGCCTTTGAGCGGACGGGGCATGAAGCGGAAACTATAGCTATCGGCATAAGGGCTTCCGATGACTTGAAAAGGAAACTCCGTGCCTCGTCCTACGCTGACCGATGTGCCTTCGAACGGGCAAAGCGAAGCGTAAAGCGCAATGGCTTGGTCGTTGGGCAGGTTGGGAGAGGGTTTTACGGGAAGCGAATAAGGCTGTCCGTGCTTCCAGCCTGATACGGGGATTACTTGAAGCGCGCATTCCAAGCCTTTGCCCAACCAACCTTCTCCGTTAATCATGCGGGCTATCTCGCCTACGGTGCATCCATGCAGGACAGGTATGGGGAGCATCCCTACGAAACTTTTGTATGCCGGTTCCAATACCGGGCCGTCTACGTAATCACATGGATTCGGACGGTCTAATACAATCAGTTCTTTCCCGTTTTCGGCGCAAGCCTGCATGACGTAATATAAGGTGCTGATGTAGGTATAAAAGCGTGCCCCTACATCTTGAATGTCGAACACTACCACATCTGTATCTGCCAATTGCTGAGGCGTAGGCTTTTTGTTTTTCCCGTAGAGCGAGGCTATCGGAATGCCTGTACGTGTGTCTTTTCCGTCTTTGACGGTTGCGCCTGCATCAGCTTCACCCCGGAATCCATGTTCGGGGGCAAAGATGCGGGTAATGTTTATACCTATATTATATAAGGAGTCGAGCAGATGTTTTTCTCCGATTAAAGAAGTTTGATTGACCACCAATGCTACCCTTTTCCCTTCGATGAGCGGGAAATAGCATTCGGTTTGTTCAGCTCCCATACGGATTTGTGCATATCCGTGCATCAGGCTTGTCAGGATAAGCCAGCCGGTTAGGATAAGGTATTTGATAGAATGTTTCATGTGCATCAGTGTTAGGTAAGGATGATGCAAAGATAGAAAATAATTCCGGCGTAACAAAACATGAAACTTTATGACGTTTAAATGAAAGAACCGTGTCTAAAAACAAATAAAAACATTAGAAGATAGAGGATTGTCGGGAAAATCCTCTATCTTTGTAATTGGATTGAGGCAACTCTTTCCAATACATACGAGAAAAGAAGAAGCGTTATGCTTATGTTACATCTGTATCTTCAAAAACTTTTAAATAGGACAAGCTATGACTATCAAAAATCTTTCTTTCGTTTTATTGACAGCTTTAAGTTTTATATGGGTCGGTTGTGACAATGACGATATATCGAATGATACCTATGTGGATATAATCATACAGGTGTCCGAAAAAACTGTTTATGAACCTGTATGGGGTAGTGACACTCCGGTGGAACACATGCTGGTAAAGGAACAATCTGCAACGGAATGGCAACCGCTCGTTATGGGTAGTATCGAAGGCTTTGAATACGTGCAAGGACATGCCTATGAGTTGAAGGTGCGCAAAATTACCTTTGTCAATCCACCACAGGATGGAGCGAATTATACTTATCGGTTGCTTGAGATAATAAACAATACGCAACTGGATGCCCCTATCATACCTGAAGAGTGGCCTGAAGAAGCGAAGTTCAAGCTTAAAATGGTGCAGCTGAATCCGTTTATGAATTTAGATACGCCGTTGGCGGCGCCTTTTGATTTCTTGACATTTAGAATATTGGACCATCAGGATAGATATACTCCATTGGGCTATCCCGAGTTTCTGCACCACTATGATTCGATTGTGATGTCAACCCCGATTATGCCCGCTACCTATTGTGTCTATCAAATGAAAACGGATGAGAGGGGTACGTTCGAAAAGTTCACGTCACAATGGAGTTCCTATTTCTTTGAGAAAAACGACTTCCAGATAGTTCTCAAAGGATACAAAGACGGTGAAGTGAAGTATGCATTTCAGATAGAACAACTCATGCGTGAAAGGGATTTTCTTGGAATTGATTGGATAGGAGGAAGCATTGTGCTTGCCAATCCACAAACCAATCTCGTTTATTGTGTACTTGACACCCGTTATGAGTTCCTGTTGACCGACACCCAACTACGGAACAACACCCCTTTCGTGAAAATCAGAGTAGCCGCAGATTCCCATTCTACTGATGCAGAGAATCTGAAAAGGCAAGAAGACGGACTGCGCTGGTTGCTGGAAAAACATTTAGGATATAAAACTTTCGAGACGGCTGCCGACTTTAAAACATTACCAGAAGATGCAAGTATCATAGAAACTTATGGTAATGAAACAACGCGTGTAGCACTTCTTCACTTCACGGAAGATGACCTTCATGAAGAATACTATTGCATAATCGCCGAGCCGAAATAACATTTTCAGTTTTGGATGGCGAATGTTCCTTTTGCAGAATTACGGAATAATTCTGTTTCTTTTTGTTTGTCCGTTGGTTGGAAAAGCGTACTTTTGCATCCGAAATTTCAGAGGTAAACGAATATGAATGTTTTAACTAAGCTCAAAGGACACCCGCGGGTAGGAGAGGGTACCGCATACGCTATTTTGTTTTCTATGGGTTTCTGCCATTTGCTGAACGACATGATTCAGTCGGTTATCCCTGCCATGTATCCCTTGCTGAAAGACAGTTTTGGTTTTACTTTTGCGCAAATCGGTGTCATTACCTTAATATTTCAATTGACTTCTTCGGTTTTCCAGCCCTTTGTGGGGCAATATGCCGACCGCCATCCGCAGCCTTATTCATTGGCTATGGGCATGGGATTTACGTTGGTGGGGCTGTTGATATTGGCTTTTGCCCCGAATTATTGGGTTATCTTATTGTCGGTAGCGGTTATCGGTTGCGGTTCTTCGGTGTTTCATCCGGAAGCTTCGCGTGTGGCACAAATGGCTTCGGGAGGAAAGAAGAGCTTGGCACAGTCTATTTTTCAGGTAGGCGGAAATGGTGGAAGTGCTATCGGACCGTTACTTGCCGCATTGATTATCATTCCTTACGGGCAACATGCGGTGGGATGGTTTGCAACGGCTGCCCTGCTTGCTGCAATGATTTTAGTGCGGGTAGGCTATTGGTATAGTTTGCTGCTGGTTCGCATGAAGCAGGCTCATCGCGCTGTACGGACGGCTGCGCATGGCTTGTCTGAATCGGCTGTCCGTAAGGCTATGGGCATTTTGGTGATGATGCTTTTCTCGAAATACTTCTTTACATCGTGTATGACGAGCTATTTTACTTTCTATTTGATAGAGAAGTTCGGCGTTACGGTGCAGGCGTCTCAATTCTGTTTGTTTGCTTTTTTGGCGGCATTGGCGGCAGGGACGTTATTAGGAGGCTATTTCGGAGACCGTTATGGGCGGAAGTATGTGATTCTGTTTTCTATCCTTGGTGCCGCACCCTTTACGTTGGCACTTCCTTACCTCAATCTGTTTTGGACGCTTGTCATGGCAATACTGAGTGGCTTGATTATCGCGTCGGCGTTTTCAGCTATTTTGGTTTATGCTACGGATTTGAAGCCTGATAAAGTCGGTATGGTGTCAGGTGTTTTCTTCGGATTGATGTTCGGCTTGGGAGGTATCGGTTCGGCATTCTTTGGTTGGCTTGCCGATAAGACCAGTATTGAGTTTATTTTCAATATCAGTACGTTATTGCCTCTATTGGGCGTGATTGCGGTATTCCTGCCGGATATCAAACCGGCTAAAGTCAATTGAAAGAGTTATGCTAAAAGAGAAGAAAATTCGAATACAATCATATTTGTCTCCTTGCGGGGACTTGGTGTTAGGGTCTTTCGAGGATAAACTTTGCCTTTGCAATTGGGCTATTGAAAAACATCCGGGCAGGGTGGAAAAGAGGTTGCAGGCTGGGCTGAAAGCGGATTATGAAGAAGGCATGTCGGATGTGATTCAGGAAGCAATGAACCAATTAGATACTTATTTCCGGCTGGAACGGAAGAGCTTTGATGTGCCTTTATTGACCGTAGGAACTGATTTTCAGAAACAAGTGTGGGAGGCTTTGCAAGAGATTCCGTACGGCAAGACTTGTTCTTACGGTGAACTGGCAGAGCGAATCGGGCAACCTAAAGCTGTGCGTGCCGTAGCCAATGCGAACGGTGCCAATGCTATTTCTCTATTTATTCCTTGCCATCGGATTATCGGAAGCGATTATTCGTTGACGGGATATGGAGGCGGACTTGAAGCGAAGAAGTTTTTATTGGAATTAGAGAAAAGAGGAAAATAAATCGTTATAATACAAATAAGGTATGAATCCATTGACATTGATTGATAAATTCTATCCGGAAGAGAATGAATTGAAACATATTTTGTTGGTACATAGCCGTTCGGTTACGGACAAGGCACTTGCTTTGGCTAAGAAACATCCCGAGCTGGATTTGGACCTGAACTTTATAGAAGAGGCTGCGATGCTGCACGATATTGGCATTTTCCTGACCGATGCGCCGGATATTCAGTGTTTCGGCACTCATCCGTATATTTGCCATGGCTATTTGGGGGCGGATTTGGTGAGGAAAGAAGGTTTTCCGCGCCATGCTTTGGTATGCGAACGGCATACGGGGGCAGGGCTTTCGTTGCAGGATATTGAAGAACAGAACCTGCCTGTCCCGCATCGGGATATGCTTCCGGTCAGTTTGGAAGAAGAGATTATTTGCTTTGCCGACAAGTTTTTTTCGAAAACCAAATTGGATAAAGAAAAGAGTCTTGAAAAGGCCCGTAAGAGTGTGGCGAAGCATGGGGGCAACGGCGTATTGCGTTTTGACCGCTGGTGCGGGCTTTTTTTATAGTCTTAAAAATACATTAAAAACAGAAGCATCTGCGTTTATTTACGGGAGAATGCTTACTTTTGCAGCGCATTGCGTAAAAAAAGAATGAATGACGTCGTTTAAGAAAACTACATACTTGTTCTTGTCTTTGTTTTTCATGAGTTGCTGTTTTTCGTTGTACGCTGAGGCTCAGCGGGTGAAAGGGAAACGGGCACGGAGAAACAATGCAGAACTTCGTACAGATTCCTTGCAAATGGATTCCTTGTCGCTCGATTTATTGGCGGCAGATAGCCTTATGTCTGATTCGTTAGCGTCGGACAGTACTAAGAAAGAGCCGTTAGACGCTCCGGTGATTTATGAGGCAAGCGATTCTATTGTCTTTACCAAAGAAGGATATGCCCACTTGTATGGCAACGGTAAAGTGAACTATCAGAATATCGAACTGACTTCTGCCAAGATTTCGATGAATATGGACAGCAGTACGGTGTATGCCGAGGGTGTAGTGGATACGGCAGGTGTCAGTTCGGGTACTCCTATATTCAAGGATGGCGATACCCCGTACGAATCGAAAACGATGCGCTATAATTTTAAGACCAAGAAAGGTTTCATCAATGACATCATCACGCAGCAGGGCGAAGGGTACGTGACCAGTGTAAACGCAAAGAAAGGTCCTGACAATGAAATTTATATGACGAAAGGGACTTATACGACGTGTGATGCCGAGCATCCGCATTTCTACCTGAAGCTTTCGATGGCAAAAGTGCGCCCTAAGAAAGACGTGGTCTTCGGCCCGGCACAGTTGGTGGTGGAGGATGTACCTTTGCCGCTTGCCATTCCGTTCGGTTTCTTTCCGTTCAGCAGCAGTTATTCTTCGGGATTCATCATGCCGACTTACGGCGATGAGATGAACCGTGGATTCTATTTGCGCGACGGAGGTTATTATTTTGCCATCAGCGACAAGATGGACTTGAAATTGCTAGGTGAAATCTATACCAAAGGCTCGTGGGGGCTTTCGGTAGCCTCGAACTATAACAAACGGTACAAGTACAGCGGTAATTTCAATGCCAGCTATCTGGTGACGAAGACTGGCGAGAAGAATATGCCCGACTATGCGGTGTCGAAAGACTTCCGTATCCAGTGGAGCCACCGGCAGGATGCCAAGGCGAATCCGAACAGTTCGTTCTCGGCAAGTGTGAATTTTGCGACCAGTAGTTACGACCGTTCGAGTTTGAGTACGTTGTACGACCCTTCTTCGTATAGCAACAATACGAAAGCGTCCAGTATCAGTTATTCTCGTAATTTCCCCGAAATCGGATTGAACATTTCGAGTACGTTTAATATTACGCAGAACACGCGGGATTCTTCATTGAATATGACTCTTCCTGACGTAAACATTTCGCTGAGCCGTATCTATCCCTTTAAGCGGAAAAAAGCAGCCGGTAATGAACGTTGGTATGAGAAAATCTCTTTCCAATATACGGGTGCATTGACTAATAGTGTCAATACAAAAGACAACCTTCTGTTTAAGACTCCGTTATCGCAATGGGAGACAGGTATGCGCCATCAGATTCCGGTTGAGGCGAACTTCACCTTGTTTAAATACATCAACATTACGCCTTCATTCAACTATACAGAGCGTTGGTATACGAAAAAAATCATGCGCAGTTACGATGAACTGAACCGCGAAGAGGTACGGGATACCATCAACGGCTTCCATCGCGTGTACGACTATAATATGGCGGTGTCGATGAATACCAAGCTGTATGGTATGTACAAGCCCTTGTTTTGGAAAAGTAAGGATATAACTATCCGACACGTTGTTACGCCAAGTGTGAGTTATACTTATACGCCAGATTTCGGCAAGTCGAAATTCGGCTATTATGAAACTTATACTTATACAGATGAAAACGGCGAGGTGCGTATGACTGAGTATTCGCCTTTTGAAGGAATGCCATACGGCGTGCCGGGGAAAGGGACATCTCAGACCGTCGCTTTCTCTTTGAAGAACAATTTGGAAATGAAGATGGCTTCGGAAAAGGATACTACGGGGTATAAGAAAATCAGCTTGATTGATGACTTGAGCGCGAATCTTTCGTATGACATCGCTCAAAAGCGGTGGAGTAACCTGACGATGAGTGCCCGCTTGAAGCTGACCAAGAGCTATACCTTTAATATGAACGCCACGTTTGCTACGTACGCTTATAAGTTCGACGAGAACGGTAGGGTAGTAACCAGCGACCGTACCGAATGGTCATACGGGCGTTTCGGGCGTTTCCAGGGATATAGCGGTTCGTTCTCATATACCTTGAATAATGATACGTTTAAGAAATTGTTCGGGAAAGGAGACGATAAAGATAAGGACAACAAGGACAAGAAAGACGGAGAAGACGAGGAGGATGAAGAGGAAGAAAGCACCGCTAACCAGCCGAATTCCGGAAATCGGGAAACCCAAGATGCGGCACTCGACTTGGACGGTTATCTTGCTTTTAATATGCCGTGGAGCTTGAGTTTGAGCTACAGTTATAGCATCCGTGAAAATACGCAAGCTAAGATTAATATCAAGAAGATGCGTTATCCGTATGCATTGACCCATTCATTGAATATATCGGGAAATGTGAAAATCGGTAGCCGGTGGAATGTCACGTATTCGAGCGGCTACGATTTCACTTCGAAGGAAATGTCTATGACTACGGTGAACATTACGCGCGACTTGCACTGCTTCAATATGAGTTGCGGTTTGGTGTTCGGTCCGTTCACTTCATACAACTTCTCCATCCGTGCCAACTCCAGCATGTTGACCGATGCCTTGAAGTGGGATCAGCGAAGCAATACGGGTAGTCAAGTTACGTGGTACTGATGTAGTTAATAGTTAATAATGAATAGTTAACAATGAATGATTAATAGCGGATGTGCTTCTGTTGACATTTACCGTTGTTAATTGTTAACTATTCATTATTAACTATTTAATTGTTCATTGAAAAAGTCACCATTGAATCGGTGTTTCCCCGTGCTGGATAAGATATTCATTGGTACGGCTGAAATGCTTGTTGCCGAAGAATCCGTGATAGGCAGAAAGGGGAGAAGGGTGTACCGAAGTCAATACTAAATGCTTATTCCGGTCAATAAAAGCCCCTTTCTTTTGTGCATACGACCCCCATAGGATAAATACCAAATGTTCGCGGTGCTCTGCTAAGGCACGAATGGCAGCATCGGTAAATTCTTCCCATCCTTTGTTTTGATGTGAGCCTGCCTGATGTGCCCGTACTGTAAGGGTCGCATTCAGGAGCAGTACACCTTGTTCTGCCCAGCGTGTCAAGTTTCCACTGGCAGGAATTGGAGTGCCTAAATCATCGTGTATTTCCTTGAAGATGTTTTGCAAAGAAGGTGGAAATGCGACTCCATCGTTTACTGAAAAACAAAGTCCGTGTGCTTGTCCCGGTCCGTGGTAAGGGTCTTGTCCGATGATGACTACTTTCACTTTATCAAAAGGACAAAGATTGAAAGCATTGAATATCAGTCTTCCGGGAGGATAAATTGTAGTAGCGCGATATTCTTTCCGCACAAAATCAGTTAGTCGGACAAAATAGTCTTTTTCGAATTCAGGAGCCAGTACTTGCTTCCACGATTCTTCTATTTGTACATTCATAGTCGTTTCTTATTTTGATTTTGTCGATAAAGATAATGAATTTCACCATAGAGGCCACAGAGGCATACAGAGTTTTTTATTTTTATATTCAAAAAGAAATCCTCTGTGTGCCTCTGTGACCTCTGTGATAGGAAAAATTATATCAACTGCATTCCCAATTCCGCGCATTCTTTCCGCATTTCTTCGGGCCAAATGCTGGCTTGGATCTCTCCGATGTGAGCTTTCCGCAGATATAGCATACACAAGCGTGACTGCCCGATACCTCCGCCGATGCTTAACGGAAGCGAGCCTTCCAACAAACGTTTGTGGAAATAAAGCCGGGTGCGTTCTTCTTTGCCTGCTAATTTCAATTGTTTCATCATGGCGTCTTGGTCTACACGGATACCCATCGAAGACAATTCAAGCGCACGTCCCAAGACGCTGTCCCATACCAATAAATCGCCGTTCAGACCGGGCAATCCTGTCTTTGGGTCAATGGTTGTATAGTCATCATAGTCCGGTGCACGTAAGTCATGCGGCATGCCATCACTCAGTTTACATCCGATTCCGATGATGAATACCGAGCCGTATTTCTCGGTAATGAGGTTTTCACGTTCTTTGGGTGTCTTGTCCGGATACATATCCAGCAGTTCCTGAGCATGAATGAAGTGGATGTCATGGGCAAGGAAAGAGGTGATTTGCGGATAGGCTTCACATATCATGTATTCCGTGCGGCGCATGGCGGCATAGATGCGGGTTACGATGCTTTTCAGGAATTCTACGCTACGTTGTTCGGGGGTGATAACCCGTTCCCAGTCCCACTGGTCTACATATAAAGAATGCAGGTTGCCCAGTTCCTCGTCGGCACGGATGGCGTTCATGTCTGTATAGATGCCATATCCGGGTTCGATGTGATAATCGGCAAGGGTAACCCGTTTCCATTTGGCAAGCGAGTGCACCACTTCCGCCTGTTGGTCGGAAAGGTCTTTGATAGGGAAAGTGACCGGACGTTCTACACCGTTCAGGTCATCGTTGATACCCATGCCTTTTAAAACAAAAAGCGGGGCGGTCACTCTTCGTAAGCGCAACTCCGACGACAGGTTTTGCTGGAAGAACTCCTTGATTTGCTTGATGCCCAGCTCGGTTTGTTTCATATCGAGCAAGGGTTTGTAATTCGCTGGTTTTATTAGATAGCTCATTGCTTTGCATTATTAATTGTTTGTAAAGTAATGCAAAGATAGACATATTTTGCAAAAGTGCAATAGATATTCGTGAAATATTATCAGAATGTAAATACTGAAAAGGTTTTGTCGGAAAAATGATATTCCTTTTCAGCTTCTTGTTTTTAGCCGTTGTTATTTTTTTGCTTGAATCATTAGGATAGATAAAAGAATAATTGTATTTTTGTGCCGCAATTAAGAAATGCACCCGTAGTTCAATGGATAGAATATCGGATTCCGGTTCCGACGATTGGGGTTCGACTCCCCACGGGTGTACAAAAATCAAGGTCATTTCGAACAAAACCCGTTAAATAGGCATATTTAGCGGGTTTTTTGCTGTTCTCCTGACGGCACATCGAAAAATCCTGACATTAATTCGGTGCCAAATTCGGTGGCAATCTTTCTTTTTCCGATTCGTTTTTGTACTTGTTTTTCAATCCCTTTCATCTAAATACAGTTCATGAGGTTTGAAGAATCCAAATAGAAACGCAACGTTTCGTTAGCAAACAGGATAAAGACTCATCGGTCGGGGAACGCCGCGCGGCAAGGGGCGGGACCACCCGTCCCGACGATCGCATCCGCACGTTTGGTTTCATCCAGAGTTCTGAC
>CASFRN010000145.1 GCA_949296855.1 uncultured Bacteroides sp.
ATTACGTAAAGTATGGATTTTCCATCAAATAAAAGTTAAATACGTTAAATCTCACTCTTTTGAAATGCAGGTAGAATCTATAAAAGCACTTTTCTACCTTTTTAATCGCATAATATTGATAATCAATGAGTAATGAATACAGCGGCTGTAACAGTTTGGGAACATTTGAAATACCAAAACACATTACCTCTATCGGAGATGGTGCTTTCGGTAGATGTTCCAACCTCTCTATTGTGATACCTGAACATATAGAATTAGGACATAGTGTATTCCATACATGTAATAATATCTCAGTCACCATACCGTCAGAATTATATGAAAAGACTCTTTTCGGCGATTGTTCTAATCTTCATATCACATTAGCAGACAATGGAGTGACAACAATTGATGAAGGGGCTTTTTCCGATCTTGGACTTGCCAGTTTCGTTATGCCTAACAGTGTGACTTCGATAGGGAACGGTGCTTTTAATGACTGTTCCAGTTTATCGGATATTACTTTTTCTGAAAACTTATCATCTATTAATTTTATGGCTTTCGAAGGTTGCACAAGCCTTACAAAAGTAACTCTTCCCGAAAAGCTAAGTCTAATCGGCGAAGCTGCATTCAGAAATTGTTCCGGACTTTCGGACATTTTGATTCCTAACAGTGTAAAAACGATTGACCGTTGGGCGTTTGACGGATGCAAGAGTCTGGTCAATGTTACCATTCCTGACGGTGTCACTTCCATAAAGGACGGTGCTTTTGCAAACTGTACAGGCTTATCACAAATTACGATACCCAATAGTGTAACATCAATGGGGCGATCTGTTTTTGAAGGTTGTTCCAATCTGACACTGGAAGGTATAGATATGCCGTTACGGCTTTGGGAAACCCCACTCATATTTTATGGTTGCACAGGAATAAAAAGTGTAACGATTCCTAAGGGTGTAACATCTATAAGTGATAACGCTTTCTCTCGGTGTACGGAATTAACGACTCTTGTTATTCCTGAATACGTTACATCAATCGGATATGGAGCTTTTGCATCTTGTACCCATTTAACAGATATTACAATGGATGAAGGAGTAAAACGGATAGAAGGTGCTGCTTTCGATGGATGTGATCGTCTTTCATCAATTATTATACCTAATAGCGTCACAACAATGGAAATGGCTGCATTTGCTGGATGCCCAAATCTGATAGATGTAACGCTCGGTAGCGGAATCTCCTATCTTAATGAAGGAGTCTTTGGCAACTCACCTATTGCTCGTATGCGTTGTTATGCGCTTGTTCCTCCAGGCATCTGCCGAGGAGCAAACCTTGCATTAAGTCTTAATGAATACAAAATCGATTACGAGACTGCCGTCCTCTATGTCCCCTCCGCATCGGTAGCCGCCTACGCCAACTCCGACTGGGCAAAGTATTTTAAGAACATCGTAGGTATGTAAATGACAAATACCCGATAAAACTAATGTTAGAACACCTTGAACGTATAGCCTTCCGCCAAGAGCCATTCGATGGCGCGGGGGAGGGCATACTTCAAGCGAGGTTTCGACTTGATAGAGTCGTGGAAGGTGATGATGGAACCGTTGCGGACGTATTTCTTTACCTTGGCAAGCACTTGCGGACCAGTTCGGCTACGGCATGGCTTTTCCCACCTATCTGCACCGCCTTCCGCACGCATTTGCGCTGGGCTTCGCATGTATTTGTACGAGCGGATGCAGATAGGTGCGTTTTAAAGGAACATGGTCATGTACACCGGGATATAGTCTATTCCGTTTTCTCTCCGTAAATCCTTGGTATAGAGAAGGTATTTATGAAAGATGCGTCCTGAATATTTTTCGCAAAAAGCGTCCAGTGAGGCATGTGCCTTGTATCCCGAAGATTTCACCTCAATGGGTGATACCTTATGTTGTTCGGGTATCAGGAAATCTATCTCGTAATATTTCTTTCCTTCCGCAAAAGGGATGGTATGATAAAATAGTTGTTTGCCGGTGGAGCGGAGCATTTGAGCGATAACATTCTCGTACACGTACCCTAAATTGGTGTTGAGCTTGTCGTTCAATAATTTCTCATAGATGATGTTTTCCGTAAAGTCTTTGTCCTTGAAAGCCAGCGTAACGAACAGGCCGGTATCTGCCGTATACATTTTATATTTCCCGTTATCTTTGGTGAGGGCCAAGCCAGCATTAGGGTCGTTGGCATGATAAGCGATGTTGGTGGTCATCGACTCTTCCATTGCTTTTACGATGTCGGCGGTTTTTTCTGTCTTTTCTCCGGCATGAAACCGAGACAGGTTCTTGCTTAATTGCGCAGGGATAGCATCGAACATGGCGGAGGCTTTCCCCGATTCGTCTATCTTCCTGAAGTCTTCTTCGTACAGGGAAATGATGTCCCGTTTCACCAAGTCGACGGCACTTAGGTTGTTTGTCTTGATATATGCCGAAACGGCTTGAGGCATACCTCCTACCAGCATATACAGGCGGAAGTCGCGCATCATCCGGCGGTGTACGGCATCACCTAACGAAATCCGTTTATCGAACGCATTGCGCAATAAAGGGATTGTGGCTGTGTCGCCCAATGCCCATCTGAATTCTTCGTAATCCATTGGGAACATATCCACTTTTGTTTCTTCTCTGGGAATCAGGATATTTCGTGCTTTTGCGCACAGATATTAACGAGCCTGTTTCGATATAGTCATACCGATGGTCTTTTACCAAGTGTTTGATGGCTTGTCGTGCCAATGGCTCTTTTTGTACTTCATCGAAAATGATGACCGACTGTCGTTCAAACAGTTGTACGTGATAAATAAGTTGTAGCCGGAGGAACAGGTAATTCAAGTCGGAAATGTCCTTGAACAGTTCGTGCACTTCGGCAGGGGCGATAGAGAAATCAATCAAGAGATAAGACTGGTATTCCTTGCGCGCGAATGCTTCCGCAATGGTTGATTTCCCGATACGTCTTGCGCCTTGAATCAGAAATGCGGTATCGCCGTTGCGCTCCTTTTTCCATTGGAGCATCTTGTCGTATATCTTCCGTTTGAAATAAATGATGTCTTCGGCCATAATATCTTTGTTTTCAGAACAAAAATAACGGATATTCCGATTCCCACCAAATTTTTTCAGCCGAAAGTTCCGGTTTCCACCAAATGTTTTTTACCATTTTTACCGATTCCCACCAAATGTTCTGATATAGCCTACCGGGGCAGATGAGATATACACTATGTGCGATAGGTATGATTTAAAAAATTTTCAATTCTCAATTTTTAATTTTTTAGAACACCTTAAACGTATAGCCTTCCGCCAAGAGCCATTCGATGGCGCGGGGGAGGGCATACTTCAGGCGAGGCTCCGACTTGATGGAATCGTGGAAGGTGATGATGGAACCGTTGCGGACGTATTTCTTTACCTTGTCTAATACCTGCGGACCGGTGAGCCGCTTGCTATAATCACGGGTGACGAGGTCCCACATCACGATGCGGTACTTCTTCTTCAATACATGATATTGCACCCAGCGCATGTGTCCGTGAGGCGGACGGAAGAGGTCGGTGTGCAGGTACTCGTTCGCCTTATCGGTATTTGCCAAGTAATTCTGGCTCAGGTATTCGAATCCGCGGATATGATTGAAGGTATGGTTTCCGATGCGGTGTCCGCGTTCTACCACCATACGGAATTCTTCGGGATGCTTGCGTACGTTGTCGCCTACCATAAAGAATGTAGCCTTGATGCCGTACCGGTCTAATAAGTCGAGTACCCAAGGCGTGATGCCGGGGATAGGTCCGTCATCGAAAGTCAGGTAAACGGATTTCTCGTTCTTATCCATACGCCACAAGGCACGCGGATAAATCCACCGGAGTATCAACGGGGGTTGTTCAATAAGCATTTCTGAAGTAGTTAGTAATTAATAAGTAGCTGTTCGTAATTAGCTTATATCAAGTGTCTGCTGGGAAACGCAGATTCACGCAGATTTTCGCAAATAATAAATTCAATTTGCGTGAATCTGCGAAAATCTGCGTTTCTTCATCATATCACTATTAACTATTCACCATTCCCGCTCTTATTCTTGCGCAGGATTGTTTTTCCCAAAACGGCTTGTCAACATGCTGTATAATTGGTCGAACTGATGGCGGTAGCTGGTTGCCGATTCGAGCGGCTTGCCGTTTTCATCCTTCAGGTTTTCGAGTGCCGTGCACACATCTTCCAAGATGGTGTAGTGGCGTATGCACTCTTCGTATGAACCTGCCAGGCGCATATCGTCAAGGCTCATATACCATGCGGCATATTCCGCGGAGTTCTTCGCCAACTGGCAGAGGATGTTTTCCGCTTTCTTGACCTCGCCCAACTTCGCGTAATCGTCCGCCATTTCCTTCGAACTGCTATAGATGTAGTCGTGACGCACCGTGGTGCTCGGGATGACCTTTTCGCAATAATCGAGTACTTCTTTCGCCTTGTCGTTCTTGCCTTCCTTAATCAATTGGGAAGCCAATTGCACGAACATACGGCGGTGCGTATCGCACATACGGAGCACGGTTTCGTCCAGGTAGATGTCCGGATTGTCAATACCGCCGAACTTGAATTTATGCATCAGGTTATCGTACATCTTTTCCGAATCCAGACGGCGGCCTAACTTCGCGTTATCGAACGGCGTGATGCGGTATGCCAAACCTTCTTGCAAGAAATTGTTGGTCAAGTTCAGATGGTTGTCCGAGCCTACGGTAATCGCCATGTACATCGGACGCTCCCAGTTGGTGTTGGCAAGCATCTCCAGCATCATCAGCTCGCTCTTATACAACACCCGCTTGCCTTTCAGCGAAAGGTGCATATAGTCGGGTATCGAATCGGGCGCCAGCATACCCGAACGCTTGATGGCTTCCTTGTCCAATTTGATGACGATGCTGTCCGTCGGAATCATCTGCAAGCCTTCCTTCGGCGAGCGTACCCAATATTTCAGGATGTTCTTCAGTTCGTAAGGGTTGTCGCCGAACTCTTCCTTCGCCTCTTCGGGGTATTGCTTGTAATAATTATCGATGGTCTCCATGGCGTCGGGACGTACATAGACCGCTTCGTTATGTCCCTGCACATAGTCGATACGTTCCCAATTGATAGGCACGGAAGGCGAATCGTATGCCGGACGGCGCATCTGGTCGATGTACCAGTCGGTCTGCAGGTAGCTCAGGTTGCATACACGTACATCGGTACGGAAACCTTCGGTCTCCTGATTGTACCACAAGGGGAAGGTATCGTTGTCTCCGTTGGTGAAGATAATCGGGTCGCCTTCTGCCTGCACCGAGTTCAGGTAGTTTTGTCCGAAGTCGCGGCAGGTATAGCGTCCGCTCCGGTCGTGGTCGTCCCAGGTCTGGCTTACCATTTGCAGAGGTACAAGCAGACATACCACACTGGCAAGGATAGCCGACGGTTTTTCGCCTAACTTCTTCTTGAGCCATTCGGCAATAGCCGCCACTCCCAAGCCAATCCAGATGGCAAAGGCGTAGAACGAACCTGCATACGCATAGTCACGCTCGCGCGGCTGCTGGGGAGTCTGGTTCAGGTAGAGCACAATGGCAAGTCCGGTCATGAAGAACAGGAAGAACACAATCCAGAATTGCTGGATACCCTGCTCGCCCCGATAGGCTTGCCAGAATAGACCGATCAGACCCAATATCAAGGGAAGGCAATAGAACACGTTGTGTCCTTTGTTGTTCTTTAAGTCGCTGGGCAACAGAGTCTGGTCGCCCACCAACATCTTGTCGATGAACGAAATGCCGGTAATCCAGTTGCCATGCTCTATCTCGCCCTGGCCTTGGATGTCGTTCTGCCGTCCGGCAAAGTTCCACATGAAGTAACGCCAGTACATGTAGTTCAGTTGGTAGATGAAGAAGAACCTGATGTTGTCCCATTGCGTAGGAATCTTCACCATCAGCATTTCGCCGCATTGGTCGTAAGGCACTTGCCGCCCTTCTACACCTCCCAGCCACGCTTCGTATGCCGCCGCGTGCGCATCGCTGTACATACGCGGGAAAATCATGTTTTGCGCATACTTGTATTCGTTCTTGTGGCGTACCACTTCGTAACTATCCTTCTCATCGGGATTCTCTTTCTCCTTGCGTTGGTACACGGGAGCACCTTCGGTCATGGCATATACACAGCCTCCGTCCACTTCTTCGAGTGCTATTTTCGATGCATACGTTTGTCCGTAGAAGAGCGGGCGTGTGCCGTATTGCTCCCGTCCCAAGTATTCGCCTAAGGTAAAGATGTCTTCGGGCGAGTTCTGGTCCATCGGCGTATTTGCCGAAGAACGGATGACGATGACAGCATACGAAGAATAGCCCACCACCATCATCATCAGGCAGAGCAGGGAAGTGTTGAGCGTGCGTGCGCTGACCCGGTATTTCTCGGGAAGATTGGCGAACAGGTAGAGTGCCAATACCGCCAATACGATGATACCGATTACCACGCTGCTCGTCCCGTGTCCGTAGAAGGGGATACCCAGCAGGCCTACGGTGGTGAGGAAAGAAATGTTCATCCACTTGCGGCTCCGCACGGTGTAGCTTTCGTATATACCCCATATCAGGCTTGCCGCCAACAGGATGATATAAATGATGAGTCCGGTATTGAACGAGAATCCGAATCCGTTGACAAACAAGAGTTCGAACCATCCGCCTATCTTCACGATGCCCGGCACGATGCCGTAAAGCACGACGGCAATCAGCACCATCGAGCCGCAAAGTGCCACGAGGCTTCCTTTCAGGTTGGCGTGCGGATTCTTCTTGTAATAATATACCAGTACGATAGCCGGGATGCAGAGCAAGTTCAGCAAGTGTACCCCGATAGACAAGCCTGTCAGATAGGCGATTAGGATCAGCCAACGGTCGCTATGAGGCTCTGTAGCGCGGTTTTCCCATTTCAGTATCAGCCAAAATACCACGGCGGTGAAGAGGCTGGAGTAAGCATACACCTCGCCTTCTACGGCACTGAACCAAAAGGTGTCGCTCCATGTATAAGCCAATGCGCCTACCAGTCCCGCCCCCATGATGGTGATAAGCCGTCCGGTGGTCATGTCTTTGTCATCGGGGCAAATCAGTTTCTTGGTAAGGCAAGTGATGCTCCAGAACAGGAAAAGGATACATGCCGCGCTCATCAACGCGCTCATGATGTTCACCATGACGGCTACCTGCGAAGGGTCGCTGGCAAACTGGCTGAATAAGTTGGCTGTAAGCATGAAGAACGGTGCGCCAGGTGGGTGACCTACTTCCAGTTTATATCCTGTGGTGATGAATTCGGGACAGTCCCAAAAGCTGGCGGTAGGCTCGATGGTCATGCAATAGGTAATAGCCGCGACTAAAAAGGCGAGCCAGCCCACCAAGTTGTTAATCTTGTTGTACTGTTTCATTCTAAGGTTTATTTTTATAGACTTTGCATAATCGGCGCAAAGATAGTGATTTTCAGTACAGCGCAGGTACGTATGGGGTAGTTTTTCGTTTTTTTATCATTACTGTTTGGCTTCGGAATGCTTCTTCCTGCCTTGTGAAATAATTACGCCCCGCTCCGCACGTATATGGAAAGGGATTCGCAACTACGTGAGGGGCGGGGCGGCAATAGGTGGAAAAGAGAGGTTATTTCCTTACGTTCCTTTTGTCAGTCCGGCGATAGAAAGGTAGGAATTTCTTGATTTGTTTTCCGCTTCGCGAATACAAACCGGCTTCATCCTTTATGCCATCCATTATCATGACGCTCATCACGTAAGAAGGGTCGTCAATGAAAATGTCGCTCAAGCCGGATGATTCATAATATACAGTAATAGCTTTGTTCCCAGATATGAATACCGTTTCACCGTATTCATAACCACTTTCTGTATAATTATCTTCAAAATAATAATCCACCTTACCTTCTTGTTTGATACTATCTGTTAAAGCTAAATAGTCTTGATAGACAATGTTTTTATAATAGAGCATACCGCCTTGCTCACACATATTTCCACGCTCCGCCATAATCGCCATATCGGGAACAGAAAGAGCTTGAGGGGCAAAGTCCGGAAGATTCAATTCAGCTAAAGAAGAAACTTGTGTATTCCGCTTACCTTGAAATAAAAGCGGCATTACGATTTCAGCAGAAATAATTTCTGCATTTTCATCATATATTTGAGAGTTTTCATCTACAAATGCTCCTTTACCTGAAAGATTTATACGGAATAAGTTATTGTCTTCTTCTACAATTGAAGCCGAAAGAGTCTCGCTACTAAATCCCAATGCACCTTCCCAAACAATGGCAAAAACATTATCATATGTTGTGCGATTGGATGAATAATCTGAAACAATCATATCGAATGTATCTTCAGAAGTTTCAGACGTTGATGCTGCATAAAATTCATCATCTATTATCATAATACCAGACTGATAAGTCATTTCAGGTATATAAATTTCATGCACTGGATTTTCTGGATTATCAGGGTTGTCAGGATCATCAGGTTTTGGATTGCGTTGCACCACAATTTTGCCACCTAATCCTGTATGTCTACTAAGGTCAATTGTGCCTAAATCAACACCCCATCGTCTTAATTCTACAGACTCCTGATGAAGACATTCACCAGTTCCAATTTCATAAAGAGAAAATGTAGCAGGGTTTGTATTATCAAATTGATAAAGCATATAAACCTTTCCGTCTTGAACGGTCATTCTTGCAGTCTTATTTTCTCCTTTATATACATAATTCAATTGTGCCGACAAAGCCACATGGTCACTTATTACTCTAGCTATGAGATGAGGCAGACTTGGAAGAGTAAAATGTATTTTTTGTGTGCTACCAGGTGAAACAGATACACTCCTTCTATAATCAGGAGTCATTGGTAAGTCATAATCCATATATACAATTATAGGAGTATTAGCAGGTACTGATGCACTACACCGTCCATCTGAATCTGTGTACATAGTTGATTGACCAATATGAATCTTTACATCTTGAACAGGAATTGGTTCATCTTTACCTGTATTTGTTACAGTTACTTCAATTGTACCAGTAGGTCTCGGGCTATCTAAATTAACAAAAGAGAAATGCCCCACCGTACCTACATATTCATTGCCTTGGCGCACGGCTTCTCCCGATTCCACCCAAATGCCGGCGTTCTCGTTGAAGTGCCAAAGCGGCATGCTTTCGGGAGCGTCATCGCCCATGCCTTCGGGTATGGGGAAAGTCACGGTAGAACGTTCTCCTTCTTTTAATTGCAATTTATTCCCGTCGCTTCCGGTCAGGCTCACGCCTACCATGCCGTATGAAACCAGTTGTACCGAAGAATTATCCGTACGTATAGCCGCCAAGTCTCCACCCGGCATCATATCGGCAAAATGTTCGTTGTTGGGGTCCATGTAAATCATGTCCATCTGTACCTGTCCATTGTATGCGTTCCCCGACTCATCGACCAACGAAGATGCGGGAATCTCCACTTTCATCCCACTGACTTCCACGTCTTTGCCTTCCGTAGCCGCAAAAGACTCGCTTGCCGTAATGTCGCCCTTCCCTTTGGGATACATCACCACATCGAACTGCTCGCAGGTTTGTTCAAACGAGCGTACAATGTCGAAATATCCGTTTTTGCTGAAGCGGAACACTCCTCTTCCGCTTACAGAACCGATTTGCTGGAAATAGAACAGGCCGTTGTTGTCGGTCGTTACACGCTGGCTTCCGGTCGTGATAGTCACGCCCGAAAGCGCATTGCCTTCGGCATCATGTACAAATCCGGCAACCATTTGCGCCACCATTTCTACATTCTCGTTTACTATCGGTTCATTGGGATATTCCGGTGTCGGTTCATCCGGATCCGGATTCGGGTTGACTTCTTCTTTAGCCGGATCGTCACTACAAGCGGCCAATGCCAGTGCCATAGCCGCGCACATTCCGATACGCTTTAGTATGGGAACGATTTGAAACAATAATTCCTTCATAGCTTTCATCTTTCTATCTGTTTTTGATTAGTTACATCCGGATACTGATATAAAACCGCATGGAGCCGGTTTTCCATTTGGTTTTGCTGTTCTTGTCCAGCAACGTATCGTCCGTGTCTTCGTTCCAAGACCCTTCTGGTTCGAATTTGCTTAAATCGACGTTATTGTACTTTGTGTTTCCCCACTTGCCTTCGATGCCGAAGGAAATCGCTTTGAAAGCGACGGAGCCTCCGAAGGTGAAGAACGTCCCGTAGCTATGGAGAAGATCGCTTCCGTATGAATTTTGTATGGCGAATAGGGAATAAGACGGAGCCACCCGGAAATAAAGCCCTGCTTTCAGATGGCTGACCGGATTAATCGTCACGGAAGGGCCTACCTGCGTACTGATTTCAAATTGATACATATTCTTCAACTCTGCATTTCCGTCAGCTTCGGGCGACGATGGCGCATAGCCTTCTTCGTAATAATAGTCGCCATATCCCATGTCTTCGGCTTCTTTGCTGAAAAAGTTGAACCCGTCTTTATACATCGCAAAGTTCATGTCACAAAAACTCCAGTCGATGCCGAACATTATCATGCCCGCTATCGGTTTCTTATGCAGGTAATAGGTACGTCCAGCATTATAAAAGAGGCCGATGTCGCTTCTCCATGTCCCTCCGCCGTTTTCTTTCCGTGTCAGGCTTTGGATTACATAACCGGCATTGCAATACTTTTTACGGCCCCATATCTCTTGCCAACGCATATCTTGCTGATACTCTTTTATCAGGTCTGAATAACGGCCCGTCGCCTGGGTATCTTCCGTATCTTTCGTTTCTTTTATATCTTGTGCTGTCGCCGGCAACGTACAGGCAAACAAGATTATCCCTACTATATAAACAAGTTTCTTTATCATAGCATTCTTTTTTACGTAATGAAACAAAACCACTATCTTACGTACACAAGTATTTCGGCCAAGCTATACTCTACACCGTAACGCCATAAACTTACCGACTGATAACCCAGCACACTTTCGGGTATGCGGAACGTCAGCGCGTCGTTTGCCGTATCTATCGAAACGATTTCCGCCGGAACGCCGTTTACTGCAATCACGTCCCCTTCTTCGAAAAGGCCTCCGGTTAGGGTCACTTCGTCTCCTTGGTGATACCAGTCCGTTTGAGGGAAACGGATGCAATAGCGCGGTTCGATATTCACAACGCCGGAAAGCAAGAAATCTTCACCTCGGTGCACCAACCGCACATACGTAGCCCCCAAGCATACCATTTCTACCGTCCATCCGTACGTTTCAGAGTAGGTGAAAGACGATTCTATCCACTCGCCGGTAACAGGCGCCATCTGTCCCGTATCTTCATCCTGTTTCAGGCATTGGAAGTAGATTTTGTCGTCTGCCAAAGGTGCTTCGCCCCTAAATACTATTACTCTTTCATCCTCGTATAGAGACACCCACGGCTCCCCGACTGGCAATACATTCAGCGGATGTGTTTCTCCCTCGCGTTCGTAGTAAATCATCGGTTCGCCCATGGCCGTCCCTGCCGGAAGCACAAACACCAGTTCGTTGTTCGTCTTGCTCGTTATCCGTGCCTCGATACGGTTCTGATAAGGAGATTCACCGCCGTCTTCCGTATTTGCCTTTTCGACATACACATTGTTGATTTCTGAAAGCTTATTGCCTTTCAATACGACTTCCGACCCGATAATGAAACTTTTATAACCGGGCAATTGCACATAAAATTCGCTGTCTTCCCCGCCACTGAAGGGGGCTTGCTCGTCTTTTACACACGAGATGAACATCCCTGTGACGGCGATGAACAAAGATAAAGCCAACTGCGTTGTTCTTCTTGTTGCATTCATTTGTCTTGATACGTATTAGTGGTATTAATTATATATAATCGTTCCAAAAGGGTCTTGAAGAATGGAATAGCTCGAAAGCATTGTCAAATTTAAAAAAAACTTTTAATATAAGCGAATATTAACGTATCAAAAGCGTCCCATTTCCGGAAATGGGACGCTTTTGAAGGGATTGTTAGCTTCGAATACCCTTATCTTAGCAGGTGAAAGTATAAGATGTACTTGTCCGGAATCCCGGTTGCAAGGCATCAGAAAAAAGGGATGGTTGTTGTAACGGGGGATCCTGTTTGCGGGTTTCCGGTATCATAGGTTACTTGTTCAAGTATTATTGGATACTTTGCCATTTATCATTGCTTCATCGGTCATTTATTATTGCTTCGTTAGCCATTTATCCAATAATGCTTTGTGACCGGCTTTTCGGTCTGATTCCTTTCCTGCTTGTTTTTGCAGGATGCGGGGATGTTTGTGTGTATCATAAAAAGAGCAACCGCCGGATGGATGGATAACCGGCGGTTGCTATGTGTGGAGCATACGAGACTCGAACTCGTCACCTCGACACTGCCAGTGTCGCGCTCTAGCCAGATGAGCTAATGCCCCTTCGGGTGGACAAAGATAAGGATTCTTTTTTTAATATCCAATGCTTAACGGTTGAAAAACGCTTCTATCCATTCGTCGGTCACTTCTGCGTGCGGGCGATGGTCGAGCGTGCGGTTGACACACGCTACGGTCTTCGCGTTGCGGAGCACGGTGCCGATATCGTGGCTTACCAGAATGATGGTATGTGCGCGGTTGATTTCTTCGAGAAGTTCATACAGGCGTTTCTCGAAACGCTTGTCGATATACGTGTTGGGTTCATCGAGAATCAATACTTGTGGATTCGAGGCTAACGCACGCCCTAACAAGGCACGTTGCAACTGGCCTCCGCTCAACTGGCCGATAGGGCGCTTCTCCAAGCCTTCCAGCCCCATGCGGGCGATGACGGCGCGAGCCTTTTCGTGGTGCTCCTTGGTGAAGGGGCGGAACAACGGTTTTTGCTTGTTCAGCCCCGAAAGCACCACTTCGTAGACCGATATGGGGAATTTCTTGTCAATCGTAGTGTATTGGGGAAGGTAACCCATGCTGATTTCGGGCACTTCTTTGCCTTCTTGATAGAAACGGATGGCACCTCCTGTGGGTTTGAGCAACCCCAACATGAGCTTGACCAGCGTAGTTTTCCCTCCTCCGTTAGGTCCGATGATGCCTACGAAGTCCCGTTCGCCTACGGTCAGGTTGATATCTTCCAGTACCGTTTTGCGGTCGTATGCCGCCGAGATATGTTCCAGTCGGATAAGCGGTTGCATACGGCATCAAGGTTGTTCTGCTGGTTTCGACAAGGCACGTGCCACGTTCAGCATCTCTTCTTCCCATCTGTAACTGAGCGGATTGACGGTCACGATAGGGACATCCAGCTCTTGCGCGATGATTTCGGCATTGCGTGTGTCGAACTCTTTTTGCACGAAGACCACCCGCACGTGTTGCTTGCGGCACCGGTCGATTAACGCTTTCAGCTGGGCAGGCGAAGGCTCTTTCCCTCCTTCTTCGATGCTGATTTGAGTCAGTCCGTAGTCTCGAGCGAAATACGAGAGGGCAGGGTGGTAAATCAGGAAGCTCTTTTCGCCTTCGTTCAGGCAAGCGAGGATTTTCTCGTCGGTTTGCTTGAGCGAAGTGCCGAGCCGGGTGAAGCGTGCCATGTATTCTTCTTTGTGTTCCGGGTCGATTTGGCACAGAGCCTGACAGATGTTGGCGGCGATGGTATAGGCGTTGCGCACCGAGTTCCACGTGTGCGGTTCTATGCCGCCGTGGTGCGCGTGTCCTTCCCCCTCCGTTTCGTGTATCAGCGTGATGCCTTCCGAAAGGTTGAAGAAAGGCACGTCGGGGGCGTTTTGTTGCAATTTATCCGCCCAGGCAAGTTCATAGCCGATGTATCCCGCGCGCAAGAAGGCACGGCTTTGGTTCAACGCTACCATCTGTTGCGGGGTAGGGTCGTATGTCTCAGGGCTGCTTCCTTCGGGCACGAGGCTGACAATATGGAATCGGTCGCCCGCAACAGCCTCGGCAAAATGCCGCAAAGGCTCGATGCTGACGGTGAGGGTAGGTTTCTCTCCCTCGGCTTTCGGCTTGTTTCCGCACGCCGAGAGTAGCAAGGCGAATAATAAATATAGGTATGGTTTCATAAGTTTCCTCTCTGGATGGTTTCGGGTACAAAAATAAGCATAATTGCGTAATTAATTGCATCCGCCGATGAATATATCTTCGTTGGCGGGGCAAATAGAGCGGTCTGGCAGGTTTAGCAGCTTGCTAATCGCTATTTCCTGCCAATATCCTTAAAGAAGCTTAACGAAACGGGATTCCTAACTGATTTATTTGTTAATTTGCACCAAATTAGGGAATAGAGTGAATAAGCTGCACATAGATATATGTCCGCTTTGCGGGGAAAAACGTTTCGAGAAGGTGATGACCTGCACCGACCATTACGCTACAAATGAGCCGTTCGACATTTGCCGGTGTATGTCGTGCGGATTCCTTTTCACGCAAGACGTGCCCGACGAGAGCGAGATAGGACGCTATTACGAGTCGCCCGATTACATTTCGCATACCGATACGCGCCGGGGGCTTGCCAACCGGTTGTATCATTACGTAAGGCAATATATGCTTCGGCGTAAGGCCCGTCTGATAAAAAGATGTTGCGGGCTGAGCCGGGGGCGCTTGCTGGACATCGGTACAGGTACGGGGTATTTCCCTCACTTCATGAGCCGGCTCGGCTGGAGAGTGTCCGCCATTGAGAAAAGTCCGCAGGCAAGGGCGTTCGCGCGCGAGCGTTTCGGGCTGGAGGCAGACGCGCCGGAAGCTTTGGACGGATACGGGGAGAAATCGTTTGACGTGGTGACGTTATGGCACGTGATGGAGCATCTGCAACATTTGGACGAGACGTGGGAGCGGCTTTATTCCTTGTTGGATGAGCGGGGCGTTTTAGTGGTGGCTGTACCTAACCCTACGTCGTTCGACGCGCGCTATTATAAAGAAAGGTGGGCGGCATACGATGTCCCTCGCCATTTGTGGCATTTCGCTCCGGCGGTGATGCAGCAGTTCGGAGCCAGACACGGGTTTACGTTGGTGGAGCGGCACCCGATGCCGTTCGACGCGTTTTATGTGTCGATGCTTTCGGAAAGATACCGCAACAGCAGTTTGCCTTTCGTGAAAGGGATGTTTAGAGGGATAGAGGCAGGGCTGGCTTCGGCGGTGAAGAAGGAACGGAGCAGTTCGATGATTTATGTGTTTCAGAAAAAAGTGAAGGCATGAACAGAAGGTCGGGAGCATGGATTGATATGCAGTTCATTACGGCAAGCATCAGCACCATGCTGGTGTTGCTGCTGCTGGGTGCGGTGGTGTTTTTCGTGTTGGCGGCGAACAACCTTTCCGTATACGTGCGCGAGAACATTGCTTTCTCGGTATTGGTGAGCGATGACATGAAAGAAACCGACATCTTGCGTTTCCAAAAAGAACTGAACGCCAAACCCTACGTGAAGCATACCGATTACATATCGAAGAAACAGGCGCTTGCCGAGCACTCGGAAGCGATGGGCACCGACCCAGCGGAGTTTTTAGGTTATAACCCGTTTACCGCTTCGATAGAAGTGAGGCTGAATGCCGGTTATGCCAATTCGGACAGCGTGGCTTGGATAAAGGATGAAATCTTGTCGGACAAAGGGGTCATCGAGATTAATTACCCGCAAGACTTGTTGGATGCCGTCAACCGGAATATCCGTAAAATCAGTCTGGTATTGTTGGGGCTTGCCGCTTTGCTGGCGCTGATTTCGTTTGCCTTGATAAACAACACCATCCGTCTTGCCATTTATTCCAAGCGTTTCCTGATTAACACCATGAAGCTGGTTGGGGCAAGCTGGGCGTTTATCCGGCGTCCTTTTCTGATGCGGAATGTGTGGGTGGGCATTCTGGCTGGTGTGATGGCAGATGCGGTGTTAGCGGTGGTAGCCTACGCATTGGTACGTTACGAACCTGATTTATTGGCAATAGTGACGCCCGAAGTGATGCTGGTTGTGATGGGAGTGGTGTTTGTGTTCGGTGTGGTGATAACGACGCTTTGTGCCTTGGTGTCCGTCAACCGTTATTTGCGGATGAAAACAAATGAGTTGTATTATAATTAGAGTTTCTTTGAACTCTTGATAAAATAAATAACGAAATGGATAAAAAAAATTTTGCTTTTGACAAGACCAATTATCTGCTGTTAGCGGTGGGTATGGCGGTGATTATCATTGGCTTCTTGCTGATGTCTGGACCGGGTTCCACCGAAACGGCTTTCGAACCTGACATTTTTAGCGTGCGCCGTATTAAAGTGGCGCCTGCCGTTTGTTTTCTGGGATTTGTTTTTATGATATACGGCATACTCCGCAAGCCTAAAGATGGTGCGGAAGAAACTCAAAATGAAAATAACTGATGGAAGGAGATTTGAATTTATTGCAGACAATCATCATTGCGATTGTCGAAGGGTTGACCGAGTTTTTGCCCGTTTCGTCTACGGGGCACATGATTATCGCGCAAAACGTGTTGGGTGTGGAAAGTACAGAGTTTGTTAAGGCGTTTACGTTCATCATCCAGTTCGGCGCAATCTTGTCGGTGGTGTGTTTGTACTGGAAACGTTTTTTCCGCTTGAACCGTACGCCCGCCCCTGAAGGAGCTTCGGCGTTGAAGCGTTTTTTGCATACGTACGATTTTTACTGGAAACTGTTTGTGGCGTTCATTCCCGCCGCGGTGCTCGGACTGTTGTTTAGCGATATGATTGACGCGATGCTGGAAAGCGTTACGGTAGTGGCGGTCATGTTGATAGTGGGAGGCGTGTTCATGTTGTTTTGCGATAAGTTGTTCGGAAACGGAAGCGAAAAGACTGAAATGACAGAGAAGCGTGCTTTTATTATCGGTTTGTTTCAGTGCATTTCGATGATTCCGGGGGTATCGCGTTCCATGGCGACTATCGTAGGCGGCATGGCGCAGAAACTTACCCGTAAGGCGGCTGCTGAGTTTTCGTTTTTCCTTGCCGTGCCCACCATGTTCGCGGCTACGGTGTATAAGATGGCTAAACTTTTTATGGACGGCGGAACGGAAATCATTACGGCGAATATGGAAGCCTTGTTGGTAGGCAATGTGGTGGCGTTTATTGTTGCTATGCTGGCTATCAAGTTCTTCATCAGTTTTGTGACGAAATACGGGTTTGCTGCTTTCGGATGGTACCGCATCATTGTGGGTGGCGTGATTTTGGTGATGACCGCTTTGGGCTATAATTTGGAATTGGCTTGATGAACTTTAAGGAAGGAGAAGTGTTGTATTTTGACAAGCCGTACCGATGGACGTCGTTTGCGCTTGTTAATAAAGTAAGATACCATATCAGCCGCAGGTTGGGCGTGAAGAAGATTAAAGTGGGACACGCCGGGACGCTCGACCCGCTGGCTACGGGAGTGATGATTGTGTGTACCGGAAAGGCGACAAAGCGCATCGAAGAATTCCAGTATCATACAAAAGAATACATCGCCACCTTGCAATTAGGAGCTACTACCCCGTCGTATGATTTGGAAAAGGAAATCGACGCTACGTTTCCTACAGGGCACATTACGCGTGAATTGGTCGAAGAGACATTGCAGCGGTTTGTCGGGACTATCGAGCAGGTTCCTCCTGTCTTTTCGGCTTGTAAGGTAGACGGGAAGCGGGCATACGAACTTGCGCGGAAGGGCGATGAAGTGTGTCTGAAACCTAAAACATTGGTTATAGACGAAATAGAATTATTGGCGTGTAACTTACCCGAAATAAAGATACGCGTAGTGTGTAGCAAAGGGACTTATATCCGTGCTTTGGCGCGCGACATAGGTGAAGCCTTGCATAGTGGAGCACATCTCACCGGGCTTATCCGTACCAGGGTGGGCGAGGTGGCCTTGGACCGTTGCATGAAAGTAGAAGATTTTGAAGACTGGCTGAACCAGCAGGAGATAGAAGAAGAGGTGACCGGTTGACTGTAATTGGTCATTGGATGTAATAATCGAATAAAGGAAAGGATAAGAAGATGAAACTGTCACAATTTAAATTCAAGCTGCCGGAAGAGAAGATTGCCTTGCATCCGGTGAAGTACCGAGATGAATCCCGCTTGATGGTAGTGCATAAATCTACCGGTGAAATCGAACACGTGATATTCAAGGATATTTTGAATTACTTTGACGATGGGGATGCGTTCCTCTTCAATGATACCAAAGTGTTTCCCGCCCGTCTGTTCGGAAATAAAGAGAAAACCGGAGCGCGCATTGAGGTGTTCTTGTTGCGCGAATTGAATGAAGAGCTTCGTTTATGGGACGTGTTGGTAGACCCGGCGCGTAAGATACGTATCGGCAATAAACTGTACTTCGGCGATGATGATTCGATGGTAGCAGAGGTGATAGACAACACCACTTCGCGCGGACGTACGCTCCGTTTCCTTTACGATGGTCCGCACGATGAATTCAAGAGAGCCTTGTATGCGCTGGGCGAGCCGCCTCTTCCTCCTTTTATCCGCCGTCCGGCGGAACCGGAAGATACAGAACGCTTCCAGACTATTTTTGCTAAGAACGAGGGTGCGGTGACCGTACCGGCGGCTGGACTTCACTTTAGCCGCGAACTGATGAAACGTATGGAGATAAAGGGAATCAATTTAGCCTTCTTGACCATGCATTGCGGGCTGGGCTGTTTCCGTGATATCGATGTGGAGGACCTTACCAAACATAAGATGGATTCGGAGCAGATGTTCATCAATGCCGAAGCGTGCCGTACGGTGAATGGCGCGAAAGACGGCGGACACAAAGTATGTGTAGTAGGAACCAGTGTGGCTCGTGCCGTAGAGACAGCTACAGGAACCGACGGCCGCTTGAAAGAATACGAGGGCTGGACGAATAAATTCATTTTCCCGCCATACGACTTTGTGTTGCCCGATGCCATGGTGACCAATTTCCATATGCCGTTTTCTACCATGTTGATGTTAGTGTGTTCGTATGGCGGATATGAATTGGTAATGGATGCTTACGATGTGGCGTTGAAGGAAAATTACCGTTTCGGCACATACGGCGATGCCATGCTGATTCTGAATAAATAAGGTAATGGAATGGCAATCGTCTATTTAGGATTAGGCACCAACTTAGGAGATAAAACGGCGAATCTGCATACTGCCGTACATCAGATAGAAGAGAAGATAGGGGATGTGGTTTCCCTATCTTCTTTTTATGAGACCGCTCCTTGGGGGTTTGATTCGGAAAACAGTTTCCTGAATGCGGCGGTGTGTGTAGAGACAGCTTTATCACCTTGGGAAGTCTTGCACGGGACGCAGGAAATAGAACGCTCTATGGGCAGGAAGCAAAAGTCCGTACAAGGCATTTACCACGACCGCATCATCGACATTGATCTCCTGTTATATAATAAGGAGATAATAAAGACCGCTGGACTTACGCTTCCTCACCCCCTCATGCATCAGCGCGATTTTGTGATGAAGCCTTTGGTGGAGATTGCGCCCGATGTGGTGCATCCGGTGTTCGGGAAGAAGTTGCGTGAAATCTTTATCTTGTCCGCATAAATCCTTATTTTTGTGAGTCTAAACCATTAACATACAGCCGCTATGAGTAAATTTTATCCGATAGGCATACAGAGTTTTGAGGAACTCCGCAAAGGAGGGTATCATTATGTGGACAAGACCGAACAGATTTACCGGTTGGTAAAAACAGGGAAGTATTATTTCTTGGGCCGCCCCCGCCGGTTCGGGAAGAGCCTGCTTATCTCTACGCTGGAGGCTTACTTCTCTGGGCGTCAAGACCTGTTCCAAGGCTTGGCAATGGAGCAATTGGAAAACGACTGGACTGCCTACCCCATCCTGCACCTCGACCTGAACTCGCAGAAGTACGACACGCCGGAGAGTTTGGAGAATATCTTGAACGATGCTTTGTGCGGTTGGGAGAAGCTGTACGGCGCGGAAGATTCGGAACGTTCCCTTTCCTTACGGTTTAAAGGGGGCATCGAGCGTGCCGCCAAGGCAACCGGACGGAATGTAGTGGTATTGATAGACGAATACGACAAGCCGTTGCTTCAAGCCATAGGAGATTCTGCTTTGCAGGCTGAATTCCGTGCTACCTTGAAAGCTTTCTACGGCGTGCTGAAGAGTTGCGACGCTTCCATCCGCTTTGCCTTGCTGACGGGTGTGACGAAGTTCGGCAAGGTCAGCGTGTTCAGCGACTTGAACAATTTAGAGGACATATCATTGGACCGGGCTTATGCCAGCATTTGCGGTATAACCGAGCAGGAATTGCTTACCGGATTTGCCGATGACATCCGCCGGTTGGGGGAAATTCATACCATGACAGAAGATGAGGTTTTCCACAAGCTGAAAGAATGGTATGATGGTTATCATTTTGGCGCGCAAAGTCCTGATATTTACAATCCGTTCAGCTTGCTGAATGCGATGAAAAAGCAAGAATTCGGCAGCTATTGGTTCGATACAGGCACGCCGACTTTCTTGGTGGAATTGTTGAAAGAAAGCCGCTATAACCTGAACCGCTTGACAAACGAAATGGCTATGGCGGACTCGTTGGGGGGCATCGACTCGATGCGGACGAATCCCGTCCCCATCCTGTATCAAAGCGGATACCTGACCGTCAAAGGATACGATAAGGAATTCCAAATCTATTATTTAGGTTTCCCCAATAAGGAAGTGGAAGAAGGCTTCACCAAATTCCTCCTCCCTCGGTATGCGCATTTAGCTTCGGGCAATCCGGCATTCGAACTGACCAGTTTTGTGCAGGATGTGCGTGAAGGTAATATCGACTCCTTCATGCAGCGCCTACAAAGCTTCTTTGCCGATACGCCCTACGAGCTGGTGCGCGACTTGGAACTGCACTATCAGAACGTGCTCTTCATCGTCTTCAAGCTCTTGGGCTTCTACACCCGTGCGGAATACCACACCTCGAAAGGGCGCATCGACCTG
>CASFRN010000146.1 GCA_949296855.1 uncultured Bacteroides sp.
AACGAAAATACAAAAAATCCCCTGTCAGGACTCACTGCTGACAGGGGTTATTCTTATTTTGGGCAAAAGGGGCAATGATTAAATGGCCGCGAGGGTCAGCGGCATTTGGCGCACGGGGTCAACACGCTGTGGATTTTCCACTCGTGCCGGAAGTGTATTTTTCAGCCACCTCCACATTGATGACCACCGTAGCCTTTCGAGCCTTGAAGTCAAGAACAAGCGGTGTCATGGGAGGTATAGCTTCTACCCCGGTCAAGTTATCTAAAACCAAATTGAAACCGCCGGAATAACGGTACACCGTCTCGAAACGGCACATTTCCGGCATCACCTTTTCAATCGGGTCAAGATTATACTTCATACCTGCTGCCATAATCTTTTTGCCTTTTTACTTGTTACTGATTCTGTTTGTTAATCTCTTCTGTCCCCTTGCTTATCATGGCTGCAATATCGCTGTTTTCTTTTGCGATACGCTGCTCAGATGTCTCAGGGGCTTTGTTGAACTGGAATCCCGCGTTGGTCATTTCCTGTTTAACGTCCTTGAAATAGATGTCCAAGTCCGTGTTTTCAGGGATGGTACGGTCTTTCAGCATGAAATCGGGAATGCCGTACTTCTTCGCCACCGATGCGATTTGAGCCGCCCGTTGCGCCTGCGCCTCGCGTGCCTCGTACTGCGCCAGCTTGTCGGAGAAAGGTTTGATACCTGCGGCAATGCCGTCTTCAATCATCTTTGCGATGTCTGGCTTTTCGTCCGGTTTCGGTTCAGGTTTCGGTGGCTCTGGTTTGGGATTCTCGATTGGCTTCCCGTCTTTCAGTCCATGCTTCTTCTCGTAGTTGGTAACTGCCGATATTTGCGCCTGTCCTGCACGGAAATCGCCGTAGTTGTTCAACACGTCCGAAAAACTGATGCCCTCCACGATGAAATTCACTTTTGTCTCGTCCGTCACGCCCTCCGCCTTCTTCGTGGCGATACGGGTTAAGGTGGCAGTGTCCACCCCAGGGAATTTCTGTTGCAGTCCTGCCAAAATTTGTTCAAAGATTGTCATACCGTATATTCTTGATTGATAAATTTATACGGTAAAGTTACGGATATGTATATGTGAGGTAAAATTTTAGGGGATGCGATACGAAACAATTAGGGGAATGTTTGTTTTTATCAGATTTAAGGCAAAAAGAAAGCGCGAAACCGGGTGGAATTGCGCTTACATAAAATTTTATTTAATACATCAAGCCACAGAAATGGAGCATAATTCCCGACCAACAGAACGTATGGTCTCAAATATAGCTTCCAAGCGTTCTGCGGAAGGTTTCTTGGTACCACTCACGTATTGGGCAAACAAACTTTGTGATATTCCCAATCTGCGAGCAATGGCAGAAGCATTAAGTTCCGGATGTGCAATAAATACATCATACAAAGGATTGGAAGGTTTTTCCATAAAGAAACCCTCAAAACTCAAATCTTCATCTATTTCCTCCCAATGAATGCCGTCGTTACTCAATGTAAAACTTGCACGTTGCTCCGGCGTGGCAAATCTCAATCTCGGAAACTCTGCAAACTTTTCGCAGGCTTCCCTGCCGTCGGCTGTGCGTATCCACACCGCCGTATCAGTCAGCCAAACTTTTTCTACTACAATGTTTCCCATAACTTTATTATTTTGCTTTATTAAAAAACTTATTCCAATGTTCTGCTATGATTTCTTGGTTTTCTTCTATCACCGATTCTACAAGTTTTATTTCTGATGACTTCAAGCCGTTATTCTTTACCAAAGTAACAGGAAACAATGTAAACTTAGCACTTACATCGCCTTTTATAACATGAACGTGAATAGGCTCGTGGTCGTTCGCGTAAAACATGAACCGAAAACCAAATAATATAAATATCGTAGGCATAACTTATTTCTATTATATATACAAAGATAGGTAATTATTTTATTACCTACAAATAAAACACAAAAAAAATAGCGACACCCGGGCAGAGTCAACCAGCGAGTGCAACATTACGAAATATTTTTGAAAAAGCATTCAGCCGATGTTTGGAAATTCAGTTTTTCCTTTGGCCTGGCATTGATTTTCTTTCTAATCTTGGCGATTTTCCCATCCGTGATGGTGCT
>CASFRN010000147.1 GCA_949296855.1 uncultured Bacteroides sp.
GCAAAGCCGGCACCTAAACTTTTTGCTATTGATTAGCCATTAAACACGCCCTGAGCCTTTGCCGGTATGCTTGCCATTGAATATAAAAGCTCTTGTTTTTTTCTTCACCCATTGTTTTTCCGTTACTATTTTATAACTTCGCATACGATAACAAAGCAATATACAATTTTAAAACGAGAAAAAGGAAAAACAATATGTGTGGAATCGTAGGATACATCGGGAAGAGACAAGCCTACCCGATTCTGATAAAAGGGCTAAAACGATTGGAATACCGCGGGTACGATAGCGCGGGAGTAGGACTGATAAGCGATTCAAACGAATTGAATATTTATAAAGCGGAAGGAAAAGTTTCAAATTTAGAAGACGCCGCTGTCCGGAAAGACGTGTCAGGGCACATCGGTATCGCCCATACACGCTGGGCGACACACGGTGAACCGTGCCAAGCAAACGCTCATCCGCATAGATCCCAATCGGGCAATTTAGCATTAGTGCACAACGGCATCATCGAAAATTACGCTACCCTACGCGAACAACTCCGGCAAAAAGGATACACTTTCCAGAGTTCCACCGACACCGAAGTGTTGGTACAACTTATCGACTATATCCAAAGCAGCACACGAACAAACCTTCTGGCTGCCGTACAGATAGCTCTACACCGGGTAATCGGTGCATACGCCATTGCCCTCATCGACCGCCATAACCCCAACCGTATCATTGCGGCACGCAAGAGCAGCCCGTTGGTAATCGGCGTAGGAGACGGAGAGTTCTTCCTTGCTTCGGATGCCACCCCTATCGCAGAATACACAGACCAAGTCATTTACCTGCAAGACGGCGAAATTGCCATATTAGAAGCAGGGAAGCCACTCAAGGTAGTCAACCTGGACAACGAACCACAACTGACAGAAATTAAAAGAATCGACTTGAATATCGGCCAACTGGAAAAAGGCGGATACCCGCACTTCATGCTGAAAGAAATCTTCGAACAGCCCGAATGCATCCATGAATGTATGCGCGGAAGAGTGAACAAAAAACAACATCAAGTAATTCTATCGGCGGTAAACGATTATAAGGAACGCCTTCTTCATGCACATCGGTTTGTCATCGTAGCGTGTGGCACCTCATGGCATGCGGGACTAATCGGGAAACAACTCATCGAAACTTTCTGCCGCATCCCTGTAGAGGTAGAATACGCATCGGAATTCCGTTATCGGAATCCCGTCATTACCAGCAGGGACGTGGTCATTGCCATCTCCCAGTCGGGCGAGACCGCCGACACACTTGCCGCCATCGAACTTGCCCAAGCGAAAGGCGCTTTCGTATATGGCATTTGCAACGCTGTAGGCTCGTCCATCCCGCGCACTACCGACACCGGTTCGTACATCCACGTAGGACCCGAAATCGGCGTAGCGTCCACCAAAGCATTCACAGGACAAGTGACTGTACTGACCCTTTTCGCCTTAACCTTGGGACGGAAGAAAAACCTGATTGACGACATCACGTATCGCCGCATCATTGACGAATTGACGGAAATCCCTCAAAAGATGAAAGAAGTGCTTAAGCAAAATGAAAGCATCGCATCGTTAGCGCGCACCTTCACTTATGCACATAATTTCATTTACTTAGGGCGCGGGTACAATTTCCCTGTAGCACTGGAAGGGGCATTAAAACTAAAAGAAATCTCGTATATCCATGCAGAAGGATACCCCGCC
>CASFRN010000148.1 GCA_949296855.1 uncultured Bacteroides sp.
AGCACCATCACGGATGGGAAAATCGCCAAGATTAGAAAGAAAATCAATGCCAGGCCAAAGGAAAAACTGAATTTCCAAACATCGGCTGAATGCTTTTTCAAAAATATTTCGTAATGTTGCACTCGCTGGTTGACTCTGCCCATTGGATCTTTGCGGACATTCATATTTTATAAACGCAGCGGCGCAAAGCGGCAAAGTCCAATAAAAGAACACCGCACAAGACACAACCGTCAATCTTCCATCTCCTCCGCTTGGGGCGAACCGGCGAACTCCGTCGGCGAAACGCCGTAGAGCTTCTTGAACATCGTAGAAAAATGAGTCTGGCTGGTGAACCCCACCATGTAGGCAACTTGGGTAATCGTCAGTTCTTTCTTCTTCAGCAGCCGGGCAGCCTGGCGCAAACGCAAGTTCCGGATAAAATCGCTGGCGGGCAGCCCCGTGATGTTCTTCATCCGCCGGTATAACTGCGTGCGGCTCATGCCGACCTCCCGCGCCACCAAATCCACACTCAACATCGGATTGCTTAAATTCTCGTTCACCACTATCATCACGCGGTCCATCAACGTCTTGTCGGTATTCGGCAAAACAACCGGAGCCACTTTCCCTTCCTGCTCCTGAACACCCGAAAACTTCCCTTTCAAGACACGGCGGTTGGTTATCAGATTCGCAATCAACGTTTCCAGTTCTTCCAAGCTGAACGGTTTGTCCAAATAACCGTCGGCTCCTTGCGCCAACCCTTCCATGCGGCCGGCGGAACCAGTCCGGGAAGTCAGCAAAACCACCGGAATGTGATTCGTCTGGGGATTCTTTTTCAGTTCCTTCAACAGCCGGATGCCGTCCATGCCGGGCATCACCACGTCCGACACCACCAAATCGGGCAAAGAAGCCAGCGCCTTCCGCCAGCCCTCCTCGCCGCCGGCAGCCGTCTCCACCCGATACTTCGCCGACAAACTATCTTGCAGGAAACAGCACAACGCCTCGTCATCGTCTATCACCAGAATGCGGTGGTGCGTCCGTTTCCGTTCCTTCTTCGCGGGCAACTCTTCCGAAGGGACTTCCGCTACATACGTGCGGACAGGAGCAAGCGTTTCCGCCGGCTCCGCCTCCATCTCTTCTTTCCGCAAGTGGCCGCATCCCAAAGGCAAACGCACGACAAAACGGCTGCCCCGGCTGTCCTCCCGGTTTTCGGCAAAAATGACCCCGTGATGCAAGCCTACCAACAGGCGGCACAAGTTCAGCCCGATGCCAAAGCCCAACGGAGAAGCACTCCGGCTGGCAGCCCCCTGATAAAACCGCTCAAAAATGCGCTTCAGTTCTTTTTCGTCCAGCCCCTTGCCGGTATCCGCCACCTCTATCTCCAGGTATTCACGCAACAGCCCCGCCGCTTGCGGGTCATCGCCCTTGCTTACCTTCACCCGGACATCTCCGCCCCGCGGCGTATACTTCAGCGCATTGGCAAGCAAGTTAACCAGTACCTTGTCAAAATGAGCCGGGTCTATCCACACCGGTGGCAAATTTCCGGCAAACTCCGCCTCCAAGCGAATGCCCTGTTGCTGCGCTTGTCCGGAAAAGGCTTCCACGACTTCGGCTGCCAACCGCCGCATATCGGTCTCGGCAAAACGCAACGGGAACTGCCCCTTGTCAATCCGCCGGATGTCGAGCAACTGGTTGAGCAGGCTCAGGATGCGCCGGGCGTTATAGCGGATGGCCAACAAGGACTTCCGCGTGTCGGCATCGTTCTCCTTCTTCAGCAGCTGTTCCAACGGGCCGACGATTAACGTCAAAGGGGAACGAAGCTCGTGGGCGACATCGATGAAAAACCGCAGCTTCATCTCGCCTGCCTCCTCGCGCCGTTTCCGCTGCACCGCCACATAAACCAAACAGCCCGCACCTAATATAAATAAGAGATAGAAGCCTTTCGCCCAAAAGCTGAAATACCAAGGCGGAGCGATGTGAATCTGAACCGGACGGACAGGCGAACAAAGCCCGTTGGCACATGCCCGTATCTCCAACGTATAATCGCCCGGCGGCAGGTGATGATAGCGGAGCAGGCTCTCGCCCGGCTGCGTACGGCTCCAGGCACCGCCGAACTCTTTCAGACGGTACTCGTAAAACACACTTTCCGCATCGCGGTAATCCATCATCGAAACCTGAAAGGAGAAGGTATTGTCGGCATACGCCAGCCGGAAACCGGCGGCACGCCCCGCCGCATCGGCTACAACCGGATGCCCGCCCGAAAGCGTCTGCCGGGTTACCCGCTTGCCGGCTATGAACATACCGGTAATGAAAGGGGCGGAACCGAACGTGACCTTCCGGACGCTGTCGGGGTAAAAACAAGTGATGCCCTTGCCGCCTCCAAAATAAATGCGCCCGTCCCTTCCCCGGGCACAACGCCCCTCCAAGAAAAGGTTCTCCTGCAAGCCGCCGCTCCCGTAATAATTGGCCACTTGCCGGGTCTTCGGGCAGACGCGGCTGATGCCCCGCATCGTGCTGCACCACAAGTCGCCCCTTCCGTCTTTCACAATCCCGCAAATGAAGTCGTCGGCAAGCCCGTCGGCAGAAGTCATCACCTCATACTCCCCGGCGGCAGGGTCATAGCGGAGCAACCCGTTCCGGGCAGCCATCCAGATGTCCCCGTCGTCCCCCTCGGCAAAACCATAAAAAGAATCCGACCTGATTTCCGGCGGGAAAGGAAGTTCCTTGAAACGCCCGCTACGGATGTCGTAACAACCGACTCCCCCGAAATGCCCGAACCACACCCGGTCTTCCGAATCGCAATAAATGGAAGTGATCCATGCATTCGCCAATGCCTGCCCCAACGTTTCGCGGGTGAACAGTTCGCCTTTCCGGGTACGCAGGTTATAGCGCAGAAACCCTTTCCCGGCAATGGCTACATACAAGTTCTTGTGCCTGTCTTCCTGGATGCAGCGCGCGTTGAACACCCCTTGCAGCGGATACTCTACCTTTACGGCACCCGTCCGCCGGTCGACCGAGCACAGCCCTTTTCCGTCCACCCCTGCCCACAAAGCCCCTTCGCTGTCTTCCAGCATCGAAAAGACCGTTTCGGACACCGCTATAAACTGACGCACATTGCCGTCGCTGTCCAGCCGGTAGATGCCGTTGCCCTCTATCGTACACCACACCCCGCCCCGGCTGTCGCAGCAAACCGCGTTCATCCATCCGGGGATGCCGGACAAGGCGGCGGGAGACCTCCAGAAAGCAAAAGGCTGCGGACGGTACCGCCGCACCAGCATACCCTGATAATTACAGCCGGCCCACAGATTCCGGAAAGCGTCTTCGAACAAGGCGTTTACCTTTGCCCGGCCGGCATCCATCCATGCGCAGCCGAACCCCTCCGCATCTGTCACTTCATCCGCTCCACGCTTCACGCAGACCAAGCCTTGCCCGTACGTGCCAATCAACACATCGCCATCGGAAGCCAGCAACGCCGTATGATACACGACGTGCCCCTTTTCCCCTACATACGGAAGCGGACGAAAGGTATCCGTTTCTTCTTCCCAAAGGAAAACAGCCTGCGGAGTAACCAGGAACAGCCTTTGGCCGGAATCCTCCACCACATCCCGAACAGCCACGCCAGCCGGCTCATAACGCTTGACCTTCCTTGCGCCCAAATCGATGGAAACGATTCCTTGACGGTCTGTCCCGCCCCAAAGGCGGTTGCGGCTGTCTTCGTACAGAAACCACAGATTAAACAGATTGAACTCGTCGTTTTCCGGCAATACGGGATAAGCCTTCATCGCCCGCGGGTCGATACGGAACACACCGGCATCCGCCACAACGCACAACAACTCCCCGCTCCGCAACTGAAGCAAACCGGTGATGCGCCCTCCCTGCTTTTCCGCTCCTTGCAAGGCAACCGAACGGAAACCGTCGCTTTCGGGGAGATACCGCTGCAATCCTTTCGCCGTCCCTACCCACAAGCGTTGCTCCTCGTCGAACAGCAACGAACATACCTCATTGTCTATCAAGGAAGCCGTGTCTTGCCTGCTGTGGTAATAAGGAACAAAACTGGCACCGTCGAAACGGCGTAACCCGTTCCGTGTACCCAACCACAGGAAGCCATCTGCATCCTGACAGAACGCGTTCACCACCTGACTGCCTATCCGGGTGTCACTATAAAAATCCGTATGCCGCGCAAAAGCCAACCGCGCCGCAAGAAACATTCCTATCAATAACAAATACTTCATGTTTTTTCCTTTTCATGCAAAATTAGCAAAAAACCTGTATCGGGAAAGACGCTCCACGAACAAATCGAAGCGGTACAACAAAAGTGAACGATTATGCAACACAAACGAACGTAACAGGAACATACAGGAATGAATCAGACACATCCATGCTTTCATTCCCTTTCCAAATACGCTATCTTTGTAACAAACTTTTCAGAAACAAAAAACACATGCGTATGAAACGATTCCTTTTTATCATCGGGATAATCCTGACACATTTTTCCCTTTGCCCCGGACAAGGATTCAAGAATCCGGTTTTGCCGGGATTCCATGCCGACCCCAGCGTATGCCGGGCGGGAGAAGACTTCTATCTGGTGAACAGCACTTTCCAATACTTCCCGGGAGTGCCCGTCTACCACAGCAAAGACTTAATCCATTGGGAGCAGATAGGCGCCTGCCTGACACGCCGTTCGCAAGTAGACCTGACCAACGCCGACGGCAACAGCGGCATCTATGCCCCTACCATCCGCTACCACGAAGGGAAGTTTTACATGATTACCACCTTGTATCCTTCCCGCAAACATTTTTATGTCTATACCGAAGACCCGGCAGGCGAATGGTCGGAACCGGTCTTCATCGGCTTCACCACCGGAAGCTGCGACCCGACCCTTTTCTTCGATAACGGCAAATGCTATTTCCTTTGGAAAGACGAATACATCAAACTGTGCGAAATAGACGTGGAGACCGGCAAGCAGCTTTCCGAAATCAAACGGCTGTGGTCGGGCATGGGCGGACGCTATCCCGAAGGCCCGCACATTTACAAGAAGGACGGCTTTTATTACCTGATGCTTTCCGAAGGCGGAACCGAACACGGACACCATGTCACCATCGCACGCAGCCGCTTCCTGGACGGCCCGTATACGCCTTGCCCCGCCAATCCGATATTGACCCACTTCTCGAACCACATGCAGAACAGCCCGATACAAGGCGTAGGACACGCCGACTTGGTAGACGCGCCGGACGGGTCGTGGTGGATGATTTGCCTGGGATACCGCACGCACGGTTACCTGCAGCACGTCATGGGACGCGAAACCTTCCTTGCCCCGGTGCGCTGGGACAAGAACGCATGGCCCGTGGTCAACGGAGACGGAACCCTGCAACTCGACATGGACTGCCCCACCCTGCCGCAAGTGAAGATGCCGGAAGAGCCGGAAAAAGACGAATTCGACAAAGATAAATTAGGACTGTACTGGAGCTACCTATGCAACCCGAATGTTGAAAACTATTCCCTTGCCGAACGAAAAGGGTACATCCGCCTGAAAGCAAGCCCGATCCGCATAGATGAACTGGGGTCGCCTACGTTTATCGGGCGCAGGCAAACCGAAATCAACTTCCAGGCTACAACCGCCGCCAACATCAGCCACCTTACAAACGGCACAAGCGCCGGACTGACCGCATACGCCGCCCGCCTGAACCACTACGATGTGAGAGTGACCCGCGAAAACGGCAGAAACTACGTGGAAGCCTACTTGCGGGTAGGGCAAATCGGGCACATCGAAAAGAGAATCCCGGTTCAGGCACAAACCGTCTACCTGCGCATCGAGGGGGACACCAACTATTATTACCTTTCCTACTCGGAAGACAACAAACGGTTCGAACCGCTCTGCCAAATGGAGTACCGCTATTTAAGCACCGAAACCATCGGAGGATTTACCGGAGTCCATTTCGGATTGTTCATCCAATCGGACTCTCCTTCCGGCTCGTATGCCGACTTTGACTGGTTTGAATACAAGACAAACAAAAATAAACCTTTTTAATCCAACCCAACAATGAAACAACTTCTTTTTATCCTCAGTGTTTTTTTAGTAGCAGGATGCACCGGAAAGAACGAGCCGGTAAAGACCGGCCTGCTCAGCACGGTGCCTCAGTACATCCGGTATGAAAAAACGGCCGACGCTTTCTGCATTGCGGCAGAAGGCAAAGCGGCTACCCTCTGTGTATCTCCCGAAGACTGGGAAGGTGTCATCCGGGCGGCAAACGACTTGGCGAACGACATTCACAAGGTGTCGGACGCCACACCCCAACTGACCCAAAGCGATACGCCCGCACCGCAATCCATCGTGATAGGCACCATCGGGAAAAGCCCGCTGATAGACCGATTGATTGCCGACGGAAAACTGGACGTGTCCGCCGTCAAAGGACAATGGGAATCGTTCCTGATACAGACCATAGACGGCAACCTGGTCGTAGCGGGGAGCGACAAGCGTGGAACCATCTACGGCATCTACGATATCTCGGAGAAGATAGGCGTATCGCCGTGGTACTGGTGGGCAGACGTGCCGGCACGCAAAAGCGCGTCGCTCTACGCCGCAGCCGGAACCTACATACAACCTTCGCCCAAAGTGAAATACCGCGGCATCTTCATCAACGACGAATGGCCCTCGTTCGGCGGATGGGCTTCGGCCAAGTTCGGCGGATTGAATTCGAAGATGTACGGACACTTGTTCGAACTCTTGCTGCGCCTGAAAGCAAACTATTTCTGGCCTGCCATGTGGGCTACCGCATTCAACGAAGACGACCCGCAAAACCCGGCACTTGCCGATAAATACGGCATCATCATGGGCACCTCGCACCATGAACCGATGATGCGCGCCCACAAGGAATATACCAAACGGCGGGAAGAAGTGGGCGCATGGGACTATGCCACCAACAAGAAGAACCTCGACAAATTCTTCCGCGACGGCCTGGAACGCAACAAGAACTTCGATAACCTCATCACCATCGGCATGCGCGGCGACGGTGACGTGGCGATGGGTAAAGGCGATGACGAAGAAAACATGAACGTATTGCACGACGTAGTGGAAGGGCAACGCCAAATCATCGGAGAGGTGTACGGCAAAGACCCGTCGGAAGTGCCGCAACTGTGGGCCATCTTCACCGAAGTGCAACGCTATTACGACAAAGGCTTCACCGTGCCCGATGACGTGCTCCTCCTGTTCTGCGACAACAACTGGGGCTACATCCGCCGCTGCGGCCCTCTGAAGGAGAAAGACCGCAAAGGCGGACTGGGAATGTATTACCACATCGACATGAACGGCGGACCTTGCAACGACCGCTGGGTGAACACATCGCCCATCCCCAAACTCCGCGAACAGTTCAACTTAGCATACCAAACAGGCATCGACGACCTGTGGATTATCAACGTAGGCGACCTGAAACCCAAAGAACTGCCTATCGACTTCATCCTGCGTTATGCCTGGAATCCCGATGCCATCTCTGCCGGCCAAGTGGACGAGTACACACGAGAATGGGCTGCCCAGAACTTCGGCGACGAAGCGGCTGAAGACGTAGCCGACATCGTATCGAAATATACGAAATACAACCTGTGGCGCAAAGCGGAAGTGCAGACGCCGAACATCTTCAGCGTGGTAAACCACGAGGAATCGGACCGTATAGAACAACGTTGGAAAGAACTGGAAGAGAAAGCCGAAACGGTGAAAGCACGCATCCCGGCAGAAGCGCAAGACGCTTACTTCCAATTGGTGTACTATCCTACGGTCGCTTCTTCCGGCATCGCCCGCATCTATCTGGCTACCGGAAAGAACCACCTCTATGCCCGGCAAGGAAGACCGTCTGCCAACAGCTATGCCCAATTGGCGGAAACCTTATTCGAAAGAGACCAACGCCTGACTCAATATTACAACGACACCTTAGCCAACGGCAAGTGGAAAAACATGATGTCGGACATCCACATCGGATATACCAACTGGTCTATGCCCGAAAAAGCAATGCTGCCGGAACAAAAGACAGTCAATCCGTCGGAAACACCGGCTATGGGTGTCAGCGTAGAGGGAAGTGAAGCCACGGAACAGACGGGCGAATTGGAACTCCCCGTATTCGACGCGCTGCTCAACCAAAGCCATTACATCGACCTCTTCAACCGGGGCAAAGGCAGGTTCGACTTTACGGCAACCGCCTCGCAGCCTTGGGTAAAGGTCAGCCAAACAAAAGGAACCGTAACGGAAGAAGAACGCCTTTCGGTCAGCATAGACTGGAAAGCCCTGCCTTACGGAACGCATCAAGCCGAACTGACCATCCGGAGCGGAAATACAAACGTGCCTGTCGCCTTGTGTGCCGTCAAAGGAAAAATCCCGGAAACCAATGAACCGTACTTCGGCAACCTGAGCGGAAGCGAGTTCTCCATCCCCTCTTACCTATACAACAAGAACGTGCCGGGCAAGGAAGCCGCCTGGACTGTCTTGCCCGACTTAGGCAGAGGGGAAGCCTGCATGGGTATCGCACCTGTTACCGCCGCCAGCACCCAACCTGCAGACGCACCGCGCTTGGAATACCAGGTATTACTGCCCGACACCGGAACCGTATCGCTCTGCCTCGGCATCCTGCCCGTACAAGACGTGTATCCCGAACGCGGATTGCGCATCGCGGTAGGCATGGATGACGATGCGCCGCAAATACTCGACGCACGCCAAGGCTTCCACGATGAATTCAGGGAATACACGCCGGCAAACTTAGCCCAATCGCCCGGCTTGAAACCGCTACCTAAACAAGACACAAGCATCAAGTTCATCGGGAAAGGACAACCACGCCGCACCGAGGTATTCGACAACCAACGTTGGCTTACCGTGAAACTGAACGTGAAAGAAGCAGGCATACACACGCTGAAAGTCTTCATGACCGACCCCGAAATCGTGCTCGAACGCATCATCGTCAATCCCGACAACCGGCATCCGAGCTACTTCGGCGCGCCGGAAGTAAGACATGAATAAAGGATAATATACGCAGATGGGGCTGTCTCAAAATTGAAATAAGCTTTCATTTTGTCATCCTGAACGCAGTGAAGAAACAACGTTCAGGATGACATTACTTTTTGATAGGCAATTCTCATTTAGAGACAGCCTCTTCTTTATTAGCACATTAAAAATATATCTGTGGCCATCTGTAAAATCAGTGTCATCTGTGTGCTATGATATAAGTTAATTATGAGCAGCTACTTACAAAACAAATGAAGAATCAACATACAGACGGAGATTCTTCATTTTCTTCATTCCTCAGCTTAAAAGAGTTCCTGAAGCACCCGAAGCGATTTCAATTCGGGGAAATCGGGCAGATGCAAGCGGTAATACTCGCTGATAATGTCGAGGCAACGGTTGCGCTCCATACGGTTCATGCCGAAAAGACGCATCGTATCGTAATTCATACGCATCAGGTTGCGGATGCGCGAAGCCTCATCGGGAAAAACGAACATGCCGTGCGCGGGAGGCGCAGACACGAAACAAGCGTTCAGCAAATCAAAATAACAACCCTCGGCATAACCGTCCAAATTAGGATACAAACCCAAGAAACGAGACAAACGCATCAGGAAGACCAAATGGAAATTGGCGAAACTCCGTTCGCACGCATCCAACCACTGCACCGAATGAACCAGGTAGGCGAACAAAGGCAGATTGACCGCCTCCTCCTTCAACGCCCGATAAAGGAATTCGGATAAAAACAGGACGATGGCCGACTTGAACGGGTCGTAAGGCAAAGACTGGAATACCTGCCACGCCTTTGCCTCACGAATGGGGTGCAACCCGGCACGCGGACGCACTTCCGCCTCAAACTCCACCAACGACAAAGGCTGGAACAAGACCTGCCTTACCATCGACTTGCGCGAACGCTGGGCAGGAAACAGAAAAGACATACGCCCGCCTTGCTCGGTATAAATGTGCGCAATGTTCGACCGGTCATTATATTTCAACGTATGCAATACGATTCCTCTATATTTTTGGAGCATAATTCTTCTTTTTAATCCTGTACCTCACAAAGGTACGCATTTTTTTGGCAAAAGTTTTGCAGGAATAAAAAAAACTTCGTACCTTTGCATCCGCAAACGAGAGACACATATCCTCGTAGCATCAAGGATGGCCCGTTCGTCTATCGGTTAGGACGCAAGATTTTCATTCTTGAAAGGGGAGTTCGATTCTCCCACGGGCTACATAATAAACAGAATCACGAACAATATTTAAAGATTAGTCGAGATGGCAAATCACAAATCATCTATTAAGAGAATCAGACAAACTGAAAAAAGAAGACTTCACAACAGATATTATGCGAAAACCATGCGTACAGCAGTGAAGAAACTTCGTATGACTACAGACAAAGCAGAAGCAGTAGCCATGTATCCGCAGGTACAAAAGATTTTGGATAAGGTAGCAAAACGCAACATTATCCACAAGAACAAAGCCGCTAACTTGAAATCCAAATTGGCAGCTCACATCGCCAAGTTGGCTTAAGGAATCAAGCACAACAAGATAATAAGGCTGAACCTTATCGGTTCGGCCTTTTGTCGTTTATGGTAATAGCACACAGGTAAATCCGTGCTCTTCTGTGCCATCTGCGTGCTATAAAAACATCAACATTTCAGCATTTTTATAAAGCAAAACAAGCGGAATTTCAAGGAAAATTTGTAACTTTGACCGTTCAAAAAACAGTAGAATAAAAAGAGAAATGAGCGAAGAACTGACCCCAAACAGCGGAAGCACGTACTCGGCAAGCAGCATTCAGGTTTTGGAAGGGCTGGAAGCCGTACGCAAGCGTCCCGCCATGTATATCGGCGACATTAGTGAAAAAGGACTGCACCACTTGGTATACGAAGTAGTAGACAACTCCATAGATGAAGCGCTCGCCGGTTATTGCACCCATATAGAAGTAACCATCAACGAAGACAATTCAATCACCGTACAAGACAACGGCCGCGGCATTCCCGTCGACTATCACCAGAAAGAAAAGAAATCGGCATTGGAAGTGGTCATGACCGTCCTTCATGCCGGCGGTAAATTCGACAAAGGTTCGTATAAGGTTTCCGGCGGTCTGCACGGCGTAGGCGTATCGTGTGTGAACGCATTGTCTACACGCATGGTGACCAATGTGTTCCGCAACGGGAAAATCTACCAGCAGGAATATGCCTGCGGCAAACCGCTTTATCCGGTAAAAGAAGTCGGCACGACCGACATCACCGGAACACGGCAGACTTTCTGGCCCGACAAGACGATATTCACCGTCTCCGAATACAAGTACAACATCCTTCAGGCACGTATGCGCGAATTGGCATACTTGAACAAGGGCATTACGATTACATTGACCGACAAGCGCGAAAAAGAAGAAGACGGCTCGTACAAGCAGGAAGTCTTCCACTCGGAAGAAGGGGTGAAAGAGTTCGTGCGTTTCCTTAACTCGACCAATACGCCGCTTATCGACGATGTGATTTACCTCAATACCGAAAAGCAAGGTGTGCCCATCGAATGCGCCATCATGTATAACACCGGTTTCCGCGAAAACCTGCATTCGTATGTCAACAATATCAACACCATCGAAGGCGGTACCCACGAAGCCGGTTTCCGTACCGCACTGACCCGTGTATTGAAGAAATACGCCGAAGACAGCAAGGCGTTGGAAAAAGCCAAGGTGGAAATATCGGGCGAAGACTTCCGTGAAGGGTTGATTGCCGTCATCTCGGTAAAGGTAGCCGAACCGCAATTCGAAGGACAGACCAAGACCAAACTGGGAAACAACGAAGTGAGCGGAGCGGTCAACCAAGCCGTGGGCGAAGCCTTGACCAACTACCTGGAAGAACATCCCAAAGAAGCCAAGCTCATCGTAGACAAAGTAGTCTTGGCGGCTACCGCACGCATCGCAGCCCGCAAGGCACGCGAGTCGGTGCAGCGCAAAAGCCCGATGGGCGGAGGCGGGCTCCCCGGAAAGTTGGCAGACTGCTCCAGCCGCACGCCCGAAGAATGCGAACTGTTCCTGGTCGAAGGTGATTCAGCGGGCGGTTCCGCCAAGCAAGGCAGAAGCCGCCAGTTCCAAGCCATCCTGCCGCTGCGCGGTAAGATTCTGAACGTAGAGAAAGCCATGTGGCACAAAGCGTTCGAAAGCGACGAAGTGAACAACATCATCCAAGCGTTGGGCGTACGCTTCGGCGTAGACGATTCGGAAGACAGCAAGAAGGCGAACATCGAAAAGCTTCGCTACAATAAGGTCATCATCATGACCGATGCCGATGTCGATGGTTCCCACATCGACACCCTGATTATGACGCTGTTCTACCGCTATATGCCCGAAATCATCCAAGGCGGGCACTTGTATATCGCCAACCCTCCTTTGTATAAATGCTCGAAAGGAAAAGTAAGCGAATATTGCTATACCGATGAAGAACGACAGGCATTCATGCAAAAATACGGCGACGGCACCGAAGCCGGCATCCACACCCAGCGCTACAAAGGTTTGGGTGAAATGAATCCGGAGCAATTGTGGGAAACTACCATGAACCCGGAAACCCGCATCCTGAAACAAGTCAGCATCGAAAATGCGGCAGATGCCGATTACATCTTCTCCATGCTGATGGGCGACGACGTAGCTCCGCGCCGCGAATTCATAGAAAGACACGCTACCTATGCGAACATTGACGCATAAGCGGTTTTTGTTTTATTAACTTCATCAATAACTTTAAAGTCCTGACCCCGCATCTTGCATCAGGGAAAGCTCCGGAAAACTTGAGATTTCCGGAGCTTTTTTATTTGCACATTCCCGCATTATTCCCTATATTTGGAACAACAAACCAACTATAACGAATAATTATGAAACTCACATTCCGTATCCAATACCATACCGGTTGGGGAGAAGACCTGCGCGTCATCTTTCAAGAAGACGAATCACACCCTCTCCCGCTTACCACCCGCGACGGAAGCGAATGGCAAGGAAGCTGCGACTACTCCCCTTCCGACACGGCACACACCATCTTATACCGCTACGGCGTATTCCGCGACGATGTATGCATCCGCAAAGAACTGGGATCCATTCCGCACGCCGTCTACCGGGGCAATGTACAACAGCACCAATACCTCATCGAAGACTGCTGGCGTGACCTTCCCGCCGAAAATTACCGATACAGTTCCGCTTTCAACGGCGATTACACGCCCGTATCGCCCAACCGGCTGAACAACAACGCCGGAAGCTGCATCACTTTCCGCGCCCTCTGTCCGGGCCTGCATACGCAAAAGCAAACCTTGGGCATCATCGGAAGCTGTAGCGCCTTAGGCAATTGGGAATATTGCCGCCCGATACGGATGCATGAAGTAGCCCCTAATGTATGGCAACTTACGCTGGACGCCTCAACATTAAAGTCTCCTTTCGAATACAAGTTTGTAGCAATCGATGAAAAGACAGGAGCCGTTAAAGAATGGGAAACACGCCCTAACCGGCTCTTCCAAATACGCCCGCTCCAACGGGGCGAAACCTATCTGCCGGCAGAAACGGAAGTTTTCTTCAACCGCCCTCCGTACCGGATAGCTGGAACAGCCATCCCCGTGTTCTCCCTCCGCTCGGAAGGAAGTTGCGGAACAGGCGACTTCGGCGACCTGAAGAAACTCATCGCCTGGGCCGTAGAGACCGGACAGCAAGCGGTACAGATACTCCCTATCAACGACACCACCATGACCGGCACATGGATGGACTCGTATCCTTACAACGCCATTTCCATCTATGCCTTCCATCCGATGTACATCGACCTCCGGCAACTTCCCGCATTAAAAGACGGCGAAAAGATGAAAGCATTCGAACGGCAACGCACCACACTGAACGCCTTGCCGGAGGTGGATTACGAGAAAGTGAACCGGCTGAAACGGGAATACCTGCACGACCTCTTCCTGCAGGAAGGGACAACGGCGCTGGCAACGCCCCAGTTTGGAGAGTTCCTGCAGAAGAACAAAGAATGGCTGCTGCCCTACGCCGCCTTCTGTGTCCTGCGCGACCAAAACGGCACCGCCGACTTCCGCCAATGGGGAAAAGACAGTGTCTACCGGGCAGAACGTGTCCGCGAAATGGCAACCCCCGGAAGCCCGCATTACACAGAAATGACATTCTACTATTTCCTGCAATACCAATTGCACATACAATTGCTCGATGCCTGCACCTACGGACACAACCACGGCGTCATCGTGAAAGGCGACATCCCCATCGGCATCAGCCGCAACAGCGTAGAAGCGTGGGTAGAACCTTACTGCTTCAACATGAACGGACAAGCCGGCGCGCCGCCCGACGCATTCTCCGTAAACGGACAAAACTGGGGGATGCCTACCTACAACTGGCAAGTGATGGAGAAAGACGGCTACCGGTGGTGGCAACGCCGCTTCCGCAAGATGGCGGAATACTTCACCGCTTACCGCATCGACCACATCCTTGGCTTCTTCCGCATTTGGGAAATCCCGTATCACTCCGTACATGGATTATTAGGTCAATTCGTCCCCTCACTCCCGATGACACAAGAAGAAATACAAAGCTTCGGATTGGAATTCGACAAGGAAAGCATGACCCGCCCGTACATCAACGACATGCTGATTGATACCCTTTTCGGCGAAAACGGCCACGAAATCCGACGTACGTTCTTACGCCGGATGCGTAACGGGCTGTATGCCTTGCGCCCTGAATTTAACACACAGCGCAAGGTGCAGGCTTATTTTGCCGACAAGACCGACGAGGCAAGCGCCGACATACGTGAAAAATTATACGCACTCATCAGCGACGTGCTTTTCATTGCCGACCGCGACGACCCCGACAAATATCATCCGCGCATTGCCGTACAGAGCGAACCCGTCTTCCACCAGCTGTCCGCCAAAGAACAGCAAGCTTTTAACCGTCTGTACGACCATTATTATTACCAACGCCATAACGAGTTCTGGTATCATGAAGCAATGAAGAAACTCCCCGTCCTGCTGCAAGCCACCTCCATGCTGGTATGCGGCGAAGACCTTGGGATGGTGCCCGGCTGCGTGCCTTGGGTAATGAACCAACTGCAGATACTTTCGCTCGAAATCCAGCGGATGCCGAAGAAGCCGGGCATGGAGTTCGGAAAACTGGAAGACTATCCGTACCTGTCTGTCTGCACCATCGGCACCCACGACATGACCACCCTGCGCGGCTGGTGGAAAGAAGACCCCGTCGCCACCGACCGCTTTTACCACAACGAACTGCGCTATTGGGGAAAGACTCCCGAAGACGCGCCCGGATGGCTCTGCGAGGAAATTATCCGCCGCCACCTGCAATGCGCTTCGATGCTTTGCATCCTGACGTGGCAAGACTGGACTTCGATGGACGAAACCGTGCGCAGCCCCGACATCGACGCGGAACGCATCAACATCCCCGCCAATCCCCGCCATTATTGGCGCTGGCGGATGCACATCACCCTGGAGAAGCTGATGACCCTCACCGACTTCAACCAGCACATCCGCCAAATGATTGCCGAAAGCGGAAGGGCGGAAGAAAAGAAAGAATAAAAGCCTTGACCTACACACGGCCGCCCGTTTCAACCATGCTAGCCATAGCACGCCTGAAACGGGCGGTCTTTTTACCAGTTATGCCAAGCGAATACTTCAATTTTAAGAGCCTGTTTAAATTTTGCTCAGGATAAAACTACATGAAAAATGTAGCTTTGGAAAAACACCCACGAAGTTCAATGCTAGATTCGCTTCCAAGCCAGTGCGGTAGTAAAGGCGGTTGCTCCACTTGGCGTGGTTATCGCCCTCCATGCCTGCCCGGCAAAGTTGAAGAAGCGCACCTTTATCTTGGGGTAGAGCGACACGTGGCATCTACATTGGCCTTGGCTGTCAGCTCGACCTTTCATTTAAACCTTACTACAGGCACTGTCTGATGAAGATACCTTCATCGGGCGATGAAAGCACCTTCGTAAAGCGTCGAAGATACCTTCGACGGCAGATGAAGGCACCTTCATCAAAAAAAACGGTTCTCTACCTTCTCTATAGATTGCCTGTATGGTTTCTGAACTCTCTTCATTCAACAGTTTATATTGCGTAAAAACCACGGGGATCATCCTTATTGATGACACACCATTAAATATAATGCGAAAATCCGCATGAATCTGCGTTTCTCAACTAACACATTAAAACCGCCCATTAGGATGAATCCCTTACTTTTTCAATCCTTTATCCGAATCAGCACATTCGCCAATATCGCAGTGATGCCTCCGGTGGTGATGCCAGACGAAAAGATGTTACGCAATGTGTCGGGAAGCTGGCACAAGATGTCGGGCACCAACTCCACACTCAAGCCGAACGACAAGCTTAAAGCGATGACCAACGTCGCCTTACGGTCGATAGCCTGCGAAGCGATGATACGGATACCTGCAGCCGCCACCGTACCGAACATCAACAGTGTAGCCCCTCCCAATACCGGTTCGGGCATCAGCGAAAAGACCAGCCCTACCGCCGGAAACAGCCCCAACAGAATCAGCATACCCGCAATGTAATAACCCACATAGCGGCTCGCCACACCCGTCAGTTGAATCATCCCGTTGTTTTGCGCGAAGATGGAATTGGGGAACGAATTCAGACAACCCGCTATCATCGAATTGAAACCGTCGGCAAAGATACCTCCCGAAGCACGCTTCACAAACTTCTCGCCCTCGACCGGTTCGCCCGATATGAGCGAGTTAGCCGTAATGTCGCCGTATGCCTCAATGGCAGTGATGAGATAGATTAACGCCAACGCAATGACGGAAGAAATATCAAACGAAAGTCCGTAACGGAAAGGGATAGGAATATTCAGCCCACCATAACCCTGAATGGAAGAAAAGTCGACCATCCCCAAACACCAAGCCGCCACGTAACCGATACCCAGGCCAATCACAATGGAACTCATCCGCAGGTAACGGTTCGAACTGCGGTTGAAGAAAATGATGAGCACAAGCACCAACCCCGCCAGCCCGACATGGCGCAAGCTTCCGAACGTGCCGTCCGCCTGTGCCGCCGCACCTCCACCGCAAGCCGTGATGCCCACCTTTATCAGGCTCATGCCGATGAGTGTCACCACAATGCCCGATACCAACGGGGTAATCACCTTGCGGGTGTATTTCAACAGGCGGCTGATGAACATTTCTACCGAAGCCGCCGCAATGCAAGCTCCGAATATCGCCGACAAGCCACCCGTCAGCCCTGCAGAAATAATAGGGCCGATAAACGAAAAGCTGGTACCTTGGATGCAAAGCAGCCCGCATCCGATAAACCCGACCCGGCGGCATTGGATGAAAGTGGAAACGCCCGAGGCGAACAGTGCCATCGACACCAGATAGCCCGTTGTCTTCAGGTCGAGCTTCAAGGCACCTGCAATGATTAAAGGCGGTGTGATGATTGCTACAAAGATAGCCAACAAATGTTGCAAGGCGGCAAACACCGTCTCGCGCAAAGGCGGACGGTCATTCAGCCCGTATATCAACCCGGCAGAAGGGGCTGTAGCCTGACGCTTTTCCATCACTCCCTGATTTTGATTTCACAATTATCCAGACTCTCGATGATAGCCAATGACTCTACGTGGATGCCTTGCCCGCGTAAGTAATCGCCGCCGTGCTGGAAAGCTTTCTCTATCAGGAAGCCCATCCCCACCAATTCGGCTCCCGCCTGCCTGACCAAATCGATTACACCCTTGGCGGCATTTCCGTTTGCCAGAAAATCATCAATGAACAATACCTTATCGCCTTTACAAAGATAATCGCCGCTGACACATACATCATACGAACGGTCTTTCGTAAACGAATATACCGAGGTGACCAGCATATTCTCCATCGTGCTGGGCTTCTTTTTCTTGGCGAAGACCACAGGAAGCTCCAGCAGATAACCCACCATAATGGCCGGAGCGATGCCGCTCGCCTCGACGGTCATCACCTTATTTATATCTGTACTTGCAAACCGGCGGACGAACTCTACCGCCATCGACTTCATCAGAATCGGATCCATCTGATGATTAATGAAGTTGTCTACCTTCAAAATTCCTCCCTCGAAACATTTGCCGTCCCGCAAAATACGCTCTCTCAGTGCTTTCATAACATCTCATGAGTTTTAATGGTGAACACCACAGATTGCACGGACTGATGAAAACCAATGCTTCCGTACGGCAGTATCCTGTAAAATCCGCGTAACCTGTGGTGGATTAATGAATGCGCAAAGGTACGGCTTTTTATTCTATTTCCGGCAATAGCGAAGGAAGAGATATTGACGGAAAGGTGAAAAAACGCTTCAAGGAAACGCCTTATTCGCCTTGCGGAGCGCCTTCCACAACGAGGTCTCCTTCTGTCACTTCCCCAGACTGCCAAGCCGAAATTTCGGGATCGCCTACAATCAGCATCCCGTCGTTTATCCGAATCTGGTATTTATAACAATATCCGCCGGCAAACGCATGGTGAATAGCCTGTGTGCTTGCCATGAACGATACGCCTTCACGTTCATAGCCGATTGTGAAATCCAACGCCACTTCCGTATCCGACGGATTGAGCAACAAAGCTATCTGCCTGCCCGTCACATCGGGAATCTCTTCTCCGTCTTCCGCCACCGGCAAAGCCCAAGCATCTTTCGCTTCGGCATCCTGCGCTTGAATGATTTCGCCATCACCGCTTTCCGTAAAACGATAAGCGTGAAGCGTAAAGCATCCCGCTCCTGTAAAGTCTGCTGATTTCAGCAAAGTCGCTACATCGTCTCCATCGGTCAACGTAATCAGCAACAAGCTATACACATGCTTAAAAGCATCCGCCCCTGTAAAGCTGACCTCGCCGTCCGCGTCACTGAAAGCACACGTTTTCGTAGCGGCAAGGAAATCGAAAGTACCTATATCTTCCAGATTTCCTGTCTGAAGACTCAGGTCGGGCATCGGAATATAATCACGCATGGCGTCTTCTTGGTAGGGATAAAACGCGCAAAAGGTATAATCGCTTATTAAACCGGGCCAAGCCTGTTGCGCTGCAGCAGTCCATTCACCCTCATCATAAAGAAACTGCACCGGGCTTTCCGCATCCGGCATAAAAAGGCCCACTTCATCATTTGACGCAAACACTGTCTCTCCATTTTCCTGCGCCGTTGTACGGCTTACCTGATTGTCTGAAATCGCAGCCCGAAGCCGGATTTCTTCACTCCCGTTCACTGTTCCCTGTTCGGAAACCACCTCTTGCTGGCAGGCTATCATCATCAATGATAATGCCACGCCCATTAATTGTCCTGTTTTCATTACCTATAATACAATTATGTTACATAAATCAATTGTTTTAACGCAACATTCATAATCTGTATAGCAGAACACTCGGTTTTTCCTCCGATTATTTCCCTGTTCCCTTATTTTCCCCTACCTTTGTCTAAAGAAATACACCCTTAATTTATAATTAATCCAATAAAAAACGACATGAAAAAACTATCATTCCTGCTACTCTGCCTGCTGTGCGTATCGTACGCATACGCCCAACAAGCAAAGTATGTGTTCTTCTTTATCGGCGACGGTATGGGAGTCAATCAAGTGCAAGGCACCGAACTCTATTTAGGTGAACTGAACGGGAAAATCGAAATTTCCCCACTCGATTTTACTGAATTTCCTTTTGCTACCACCAGCTCTACCTATTCGGCTACAAACGGCGTGACCGACTCTGCTGCCGGAGGCACCGCCCTTGCTACCGGCAAGAAAACAAAAAACGGAGTCATCGGCATGGAGAAAGACCAACAGACCCCCATCGGCAGCATCGCCATGCGGGCAAAAGAAAAAGGGTGCCGCGTGGGCATCGCTACCAGCGTCAGTGTAGACCATGCCACTCCAGCCGCTTTCTATGCCCACAATCCAGACCGGAAAAATTACTATCAGATAGGGAAAGACTTGTTTCTGGCAGGATTCGATTTTTATGCCGGCTCCGACTTCCTCGACCCCGACAACCAAGGACAATCGGAAAGCCTCTACTCGCTTGCCTCGAAGAACGGATATGCCATCGCGCGCGGATACGATGACTTCACAGCCCAATGCGACCAAGCGGACAAACTGATCCTGTTTCAGACAGAAGAGGCTTCAAAGACCTACCGCGACGCGATCCCCTACGCCATCGACCGCCAAAAAGGTGACCTCGCTTTGAGCGACATCACCTCAGCGGCTATCCGCTTCCTCTCGAAAGACTTGAGCAAAGGGTTCTTCTTAATGGTAGAAGGCGGAAAGATTGACTGGGCATGCCATAGCAACGATGCCGCTACCGCATTCCGTGAAGTCGTGGACTTGAACGAGTCTATCCGCCAAGCGCTCCAATTCTACGAAGACCATCCCGATGAAACGCTTATCGTCATCAGTGCCGACCACGAAACCGGCGGATTGGTCTTAGGCACAGGAGAATATGCGCTCAACTTGCAAGCCTTGCAATACCAGCGGGTGAGCGAAACCGCATTTACTTCCATCTTGAACGGCTTACGCCGGCAAACCGGCAACCGCGTCACCTGGGAACAGGCAGCGGAAGCCTTGAAAACGAATTTCGGATTCTGGAATGAAGTGAAGCTGAGCGAAGCGCAGGAAAAACGGCTGCGCGAAGTGTTCGACCGTACCTTCACCGGCGGTAAAGTAGAAATGGAGAAAAGCGAATATGCGCAAGACGAACCGCTGGCTGCAGAAGCCGTACGCGTGCTCAACGAAATAGCTTTGGTAGGTTGGGTGAGCGGAGGACATTCGGCTGGCTATGTCCCTGTATTCGCCGTCGGAGCCGGAGCCGAACTCTTCCAAGGCCGTATGGATAACATCGAAATCCCCGCACGCATTGCAGAAGCCGCCCAATACGAATAAGGCAAAACACAGACAACAGGCACTTCCCTCCAACGGAGGCATATAACTAACTGCTTTCCCGGTAAGGTTAATAATCTTCCGGCTGTAAGATTACTAATCTTCACGCCGCAAGATTATTAATCTTACAAAAAAGGCAGTTGCATCACGCCGTCACTTACTCAAATGAAAGATAAGGTTCCAGCCGTTTTAAATCGTCTTCGCTGAACTCTTCAAACAGGGCCAATTGAGAGACGCTTTTCAACTTGCCCCGCTTGCGGCGATATTCTATAATGGCTCTTGCCTTGTAGAAATCCATATACGGATGCGAACGCAAACGGTCGAGGCTGGCACGGTTCACTTCCATCTGACGGACACGGACAGAATCTACCTTAAACCAACGGTTGGCCGACGCGTCGACGTACGGAATCTCCTGCAATTGGCTTACCGCATAAAAACCGCCCAACCGATTCCGGTAAGCGACAATCATCCTTGCCAATCCGCTCCCGATGCCCGGCACACGCTTCAATGCCGATGTGTCCGCCTCGTTCAGGTTAACCACCGTCCCTTCGGGATACTTCTCTATCACCCGATAAGGCAGCGAATCGCGTAAAGGAACAGACTCTTTCCGTAAGGCGGCATCCCGCTCCGGCAACGCGAAACGTTCATGAATGCGTATGTAGGGTTTCAACTCCCCGTATTGCTCCGGCGTCAATCCGTACATACGCGAAAAAGACTCCGGAGTACGGAAAACCCCTCCCCGCTCCCGGTACTTCATGACATTGCGGGCAATGAAAGCCGGAAGCCCCAAGCTGCGCAACAGGGCCGAATCGGCGGTATTCGGGTCGAACGGACGAAGCGTAACCGCTACAGCAGGCTGATACGCCTGCCGCGGCTGCCTTCCTACACGTTGTTTCTCCTTGACGTTGGCTAAAAACGAATCAATGCGCCCGCTATCCGAAGCAGATAACGGAAGTGCCTCCCCCCGCTCCATCCGCAGCCAAAGATTCCCTCCCGAAAGCACAACCAGCACAGCCGCCAGCACCAATACCGCCCGCCGTTCGGATTTCGTGAAATAAAAGAAATCTTTCCACATCACGCATCAGCCTAACCAACCCAGTTCGTTGACAAAAATCAGCAGGATGCCGACCGGAGTGATGTAGCGCAAGATGAAAATCAGCAACGGATAATAAGGCGCACGCAATGCTCCCCAGTTGGTCACCTCGTCGCGTACCCACTTGCGGTCCAGTTTCCATGACACAAAGATGGCGACAAACATACCGCCGATAGGCAGCATAATCTTAGCCGTCAGGAAATCGAGTGCGTCGAACAGGTTCATCCCCGCTATCCGCACGCCGCTCCAATCGCCCAACGCCAGCGACGAAACCACACCAATCAAGAAACTGCCTATCGTAACAATCCATGCCGCACGGCTACGGGTAAAGCCGAACTTTTCATGCAGGAAAGCGGTAGGCACTTCGTGTAAGGAAATGGTGGAAGTAAGCGCCGCCATCGCCAACAATACATAAAAAAGCACCGCACTGATGCAGGCGAACACCGGCATGGAACCAAACGCTTGCTGGAACACATTGGGCAATGTAATGAAAATCAGCGAAGGCCCCGCATCGGGCTGGATGCCTACCGAAAACGCCGCGGGGAAAATGATGAAACCCGAAAGTATCGAAATGCACGTACCGATGACACACACACTTACAGCCGTATGCCCCAACCGTGTATCGCGGCTGAAATAAGAAGCGTAAGTAGACAAGCACCCCATCCCCAAACTAAGCGAAAAGAAAGCCTGCCCCATCGCGCCCAACACCGCATCCGAAGTCACCTTGCTGAAATCGGGCTTAAGCAAGAACTCCAGGCCTTTCATGGCTTCCGGAAGCATTACGGCGCATACCGCAAGCAGCACAATGATGATGAACAGCATCGGCATCATAATCTTCGAAGCCCGCTCGATGCCTGCCTGCACACCTTTTACGATAATGACATGGGTCATCGCCACAAACACCAGCAGCCAGACAAGCGGACGCCAAGGGTCTTGCGAGAAATCTTGAAACATGGTCACAAAATCACCGGAAGACTTTCCAAGCAGGTTTCCCGCCGCCGACTGGAAAATATACTCTAATGTCCATCCCGACACCACCGAGTAATAACCTAAAATCAGGAATCCCGTAAGCACGCCTAAATAGCCTACGTATTTCCATCCGCCTTTAGGAGCCAATGTCCTAAACGCCTCACCCGTACTTGCCTTGGCACGCCGCCCGATGGTAAACTCGGCTATCATAATCGGCAAACCGAAAAGGAACACACACCCTAAATAAATAAGGATAAAGGCAGCGCCGCCGTGATTTCCCGTCTCGTAAGGGAAACGCCACACATTACCAAGCCCTACCGCCGAACCTGCAGCCGCCAGAATGGCTCCTATCTTGCTCGCGAAACCTGCCCGTTCACTATTTTGCATAAAAACCGTCCTTTCTTTTACATTTTAAAACTTAGATTTGGCAAATGTACAAAAAAGTTTGTATTTTCGCCCCCGTTCTGAATAAATTAAATATGAAACATTACCCGTTATCGATTCTTGTGATAGCCGCTATCTGCTATCTGTCTTTCTTTACTCCCCCAAAAACCGATATGGGGGAGATTCCCTATTTCGACAAAATAGTGCACCTCTGCATGTATGGCGGACTGACTGTGGTCATTTGGTTCGAATACCTGCGCCGTCATCCGCAAATCGGCTGGAAATCCATCACGCTTGCCGGCATCGCGTTTCCGGTAATGATGAGCGGTGCCATTGAAATCCTGCAAGCCACCTGCACTTCGAACCGCAGCGGCGACTGGCTTGATTTCGCCGCCAACTGTACCGGTGTCTTATTAGGCTGCTTGTTCAGCCGATACGTCACACACCGCTTCTTGAAACGTTAGAAACTTAAAGAGGCTGTCTCAAAATTGAAATAAGCTTTCATTCTGTCATCCTGAACGTAGCGAAGAATGGCATTACTTTTTGATAGGCAATTCTCATTTTGAGACAGCCTCTCTTATAAACTCATAAAAACAAAGCCTCAAGAACTCAAAAATAATTCGTACCTTTGCGCACAGAGTAATTAACAAACGCACAAAGATATACAGAATGAAGATAGAAGACAAACTTACGGCTTCCGTCATTGACGGAGTGAAAAAACTGTACGGAGCAGACATCACACCCGCCATGGTGCAGCTGCAAAAGACGAAGAAAGAGTTTGCGGGCCACCTCACGGTGGTAGTGTTCCCTTTCCTGAAACTCTCGAAGAAAGGGCCGGAACAAACCGGACAAGAAATCGGAGAATACCTGAAAGCGAACGAACCTGCCATTGCCGATTACAATGTGATAAAAGGTTTCCTCAACCTGACCATCGCTTCAGACATCTGGATTGAATTGCTGAACCGCATCCATGCCGATGCGCAATGGGGCATCCGCAAAGCCGGCGAGAAAGCGCCTTTGGTGATGATTGAATATTCATCGCCCAACACCAACAAGCCGCTCCACTTGGGACACGTGCGCAACAACCTGCTGGGCAATGCGCTTGCCAACATCATGGCTGCCAACGGCAACCGGGTGGTGAAAACCAATATCGTAAACGACCGTGGCATCCATATCTGCAAATCCATGCTGGCATGGCTGAAATACGGAAACGGCGAGACCCCCGAATCATCGGGAAAGAAAGGCGACCACTTAATAGGCGACTACTACGTAGCTTTCGACAAACACTACAAAGCGGAAGTGGCCGAACTGATGGGAAAAGGCTTGAGCAAGGAAGAAGCCGAAGCCCAATCGCCCCTGATGCTGGAAGCGCGCGAAATGCTCCGCAAATGGGAAGCGGGCGACCCCGAAGTGCGTGCCCTTTGGGAAAAAATGAATAACTGGGTCTATGCCGGATTCGATGAAACCTACAAAATGATGGGGGTCAGCTTCGACAAAATCTACTACGAATCGAATACCTATCTGGAAGGGAAAAAGAAGGTATTGGAGGGTCTGGAAAAAGGGCTTTTCTACCGCAAGGAAGACGGCTCGGTATGGGCAGACCTTACTCCCGAAGGACTTGACCAGAAGCTGTTGCTCCGTGCCGACGGCACATCGGTTTACATGACCCAAGACATCGGTACTGCCGAACAACGCTTTGCCGATTATCCGATAGACAAAATGATATACGTGGTGGGCAACGAGCAAAACTACCACTTCCAAGTGCTTTCCATCCTGCTCGACAAGTTAGGTTTCGAATGGGGAAAAGACTTGGTGCATTTCTCCTACGGTATGGTAGAACTGCCCGAAGGAAAAATGAAGAGCCGCGAAGGCACCGTAGTGGATGCCGACGACCTGATGGAAGCCATGATTCAGACTGCCAAGGAAACCAGCAACGAGCTAGGCAAACTGGACGGACTGACACAGGAAGAAGCCGATGACATCGCCCGCATCGTAGGGTTGGGTGCATTGAAATACTTCATCCTGAAAGTTGACGCACGCAAGAACATGACTTTCAACCCGAAAGAATCCATCGACTTCAACGGCAATACTGGTCCGTTCATCCAATACACGTATGCGCGCATCCAGTCTATCTTGCGCAAGGCGGCCGAAGCCGGCATTACGATTCCGGCAGTTATCCCGGCCGGCATCGAACTGACGGCAAAAGAAGAAGGATTAATCCAGATGCTCTCCGACTTTACCGCTACGGTAGCACAGGCAGGCACCGACTACAATCCGTCTATCCTTGCCAACTACGCATACGACTTGGTAAAAGAATACAACCAGTTCTACCACGACTTCAGCATCCTGCGCGAGGAAAACGAAGCGTTGAAAATCTTCCGTCTCGCGCTGAGCCAAAACGTGGGCAAGATTGTGAAGGAAGCCATGGGACTGTTAGGCATCGAAGTGCCTGAACGCATGTAAATCTTAAGTCACCACAGATTACACAGATTTAGATAATTAATAAGGAACAATTAATAGTTAATAAGGCAACAATATATCGTTATTCATTATTCACTCTTAATTATTAATTATCTAAATCTGTGTAATCTGTGGTGAGAAAACAAATCGTATGGGAAAAAAGAAATTCTATGTCGTTTGGAAAGGCGTAACGCCTGGCGTATATGATTCGTGGACAGATTGCCAACTGCAGATAAAAGGCTATAAAGGCGCGCTTTACAAATCGTTTGACACGCGTGAAGAAGCCGAGAAAGCATTAGTTACCCCTCCGCACCATTACTTACAGCCCAAGAAAGACACGGCAATCCAGCCTCTTGAACAACGCTTGCCTCCCGGTTTCGACCTGAATTGCCTTGCCGTAGACGCGGCATGCAGCGGCAATCCGGGTCCGATGGAATACCGGGGAGTTTATCTCTTGACCGGACAAGAAGTTTTTCATTTCGGCCCCGTATACGGAACAAACAACATCGGAGAGTTTCTTGCCATCGTACACGCCCTTGCCTTACTAAAACAAAAAGGCATACAGATGCCTGTCTATTCGGACAGCCGGAACGCCCTGAGTTGGGTGAAGCAAAAGAAATGCAAGACCAAACTGGAGCGGAGTGCCAAGACCGAAGCACTGTTCCGCTTGATAGAACGTGCCGAACTGTGGCTGAAAGGAAACAATTACACTACCCCTTTGCTGAAATGGGAGACCGAAAAGTGGGGTGAAGTGCCTGCCGACTTCGGGCGAAAATAAATTTAATTAATACCACCACAATGAAAACAAGACTTGCTTATCTCATCGGCTTTTTTATTATCATCCTGCTATTCTTCATGATGCAGAAGCCGGGATTCATGTTCTACAACGATGCTATCGGGCGAGGCATTTCCGCTCTCGACTATTTCAAAGTCATTTGGCACGGCATCAGTCTCGACGCAGCCACTACGGGGTATCTCACCGCTTTGCCATGGCTTACCGTAGGCATCAGCATTTGGTTCAAAAAATTCCCGCTCCGGCGGATACTCTTTATTTATTATATACTCATCAGTCTTGTCGTATCCATCATTTTCGTGGGTGATATGTGCTTGTATCCGTTTTGGAATTTCAAGCTCGACGCATCGGTCTTCTTTTATCTCGATTCGCCGAAGAATGCGGCAGCCAGTGTGTCGGCAGGATTTATTGCCATTCGCCTGTCCGTCATCATTCTTCTTTCGGGAATCATGACAGGAGCTTTATCCGCAGTTACCCCCCGCTACCTGCCCCGTGTCAAGCGGAAAATCGCTTCCACATTGATTTCCATACTGACGGGCGGACTTATCTTTTTAGTCATCCGCGGAGGAGTCAGCGAATCGACCAGCAACATCGGGCAAGTATATTTCTGCAACGATGAGTTCTTGAATCATTCGGCCGTCAATCCGGCCTTTAGCCTGTTAGCTTCCGTGAGCAAAACCAAAGATTATGCCCGGCAATTCGATTACTTCGACGAGGCCAAACGCAAGGAATTGTTTGACGGCCTGTATCCTACACAAGGAAAGAATACAGTGGAACTGCTTCGCACCCAGCGCCCGAACATCTTGATTATCCTGATGGAAGGATTCGGAGCGACCATGGTAGAATCGCTGGGCGGAGAAAAAGGTGCCAGTCCGAACATCGACCGCCTGGCAAAAGAAGGCATTTGGTTTACGAACTGCTATGCCAACAGTTTCCGGACCGACCGCGGCACCATCTGTGCACTAAGCGGCTATCAAAGTTTCCCGGATTTGTCGGTCATGAAGATACCCGCCAAGAGCCGCACGCTTCCTTCCATCGCAGGAAAGTTAGTGGAGGAGGGTTATCATACCGATTTCTTGTACGGTGGCGACATCAACTTCACCAACATGAAAAGTTACTTACTACAAAGCGGGTATCAAAAGCTGACGGCAAATACCGATTTCCCATTGGAGCAACATCAAAACGCATGGGGAGTGAACGACGACATCACATTCGAACACCTCTATCAAGTATTGACCGAACGGAAAGAAAGCCCTTGGCACACCACGTTCCTTACACTCAGCAGCCACGAACCGTTCGAAGTGCCTTATCACCGCTTGCAAGCAATGAAACCCAACGCCTTTGCCTTTACCGACCATTGCTTAGGACAATTCATCGACAAACTGAAACAGACTCCGCTATGGAAAGATTTATTGGTGATTTGTGTGCCCGACCATGGTTTCTATTACCCTGAAAACAGCGGACACGGGCACGATGACCGCATCCATCACATTCCCATGCTTTGGCTGGGCGGCGCCGTAAGGCAACCGATGGTTATCGACCGCCTGATGAACCAGTCGGACCTTGCCGCTACACTTCTTGCACAACTTGGCATTAACCACAGCGAGTTTAATTTCAGCCGTAATGTATTGGGGGCGGAATATACCTATCCTTTTGCATATTGGAGCTTCGGAGGAGGGTATGCTTTCGCGGACAGTACCGGCGTTACGGTGATGGATTTGAATGCCAACCGCCCGATTATCGAGCGTCCTTCACCCAACGAGAACCGCATATCAAGAGGGAAAGCCATCCTGCAAAGCTCGTATGACGATTTAGGAGCACGCTAAAAAATCCGCCACAACCAAAATACCGATATAATATCCGATACTGGCTGTGGCGGATCTCCCTTATATACGCCTTTATTTTCTCATCGTACGAATCAAGCTGCTTGCTCCACCGAAAGGCAAGTAAACATTTTCCAGACGCGTGCCGGCCAACTTCTGTGCCAACAAAACACGGGCGGTGGCATAAACATCTGTCAAAACAGCTTCAATAAATCCGTTGGGGAATTTATATTGATGCGTTCCTTTTTGCGGATTGGTGATATATTCCAAGTTGCTGAGACTGTCCACTTCCAAAGAAAAACGGAAACGCAAAGCCGCCCCCACTTCTTTAGCCGCTGTGACATAACCTACATGTGCCACAATAGTCAGCATATTCTTCTTTATATCAGAAAGCAACTCGAAACCCATCTGCGGAACCAACGTCTTCGATCCGTCTGCCAGTATTTCATCGTTGCGGGTAAAGCCGTCTTCGGCTATTCTTTTAAGACTAACTTTCAGTTCATTCATAAACTCGAATTAAGATTGTTAATTACACGGCGCAAATGTATATAAAAAGGATTGATTTACCGAGAATTTAATACTTTTTTTTGCTTTATTCTGATTAATAGGACATCAAACTTTCCTACTCCATCGCCCCTTTACGCGATTCCACACGCTGGCCAAACCGCGTTTAAAGCGGCAAATCGGGCAAGCTATCTACCGCCTGCCGCTTTTGGTTGTCAATGATGTGTATGTACTTCTCGGTATGCCGGGTACTGGAATGGCCTGCCAAAGAAGCCGCAGTCTTGATGTTGGCTCCGCGCGCCATAATCGAAGTAATGAAGGTATGACGGGCACAATGGAATGAAATATGTTTGCGGATTCCGGCACGGCGGGTCCATTCGTTGATAATCCGCAAACAATAGGAATGCGAAGGCAGGGTGAAAATAAAATCATCGGGAGTACCTTTCGATTCTTGCAACAAACGCATCGCATTCTCATTCAGATGAAGGTGTAGCACTGACTTTTGCGAATGCCCCGCCACTTTCTTTTGCACCAACATCAAGTGACGTTGCGCAAAATCTATGTTCTTGTAGCACAACTCTTGAATATCGCACCAACGCAGGCCGCTTTGGCAAGAGAATAAAAAAGCCCGCTTCACTTCCGGATTCCGGCAAGGCGTAAGCGTGAGCTTGACCAACTCTTTAGGCGACAGGATTTCTTTGGTCACATCATTGTATTGCGGCAAACGGATGCCTTTGCCCGGATTGTCGGGCAAAAGCCCTTCCTCCACGCAATAATCCAAACACATCTTGAATTTCTTGAAATAGTTGACAGGTGTATTGCCACGTAGCTTTTCCTGCAAGAAACAAAAAAAACGTGTACAAAAGCTGCGCGTAATGTGATTGACCGGCAAAGCCGAAGGATGAAACCTCCGCAGATACGAAAATGCAGCCTGCACTACCCTGTAATCCTTCTGATGATACAGGTTAAGAAACCCTATCGCTACCAGAAAGAAGTCGGGTGAAGGTTCACCGGCCAATGCAATCTTTTCGGAAGGCGAATGGAACAACGGAGGAAGCTGTGACCAATAATGAGCGTGAAGATAGTCGATTTCACGTTGTGCCCGCAAAAGTCTTGCCAATTGTAATTTGGCACAATTCGCCTGACGTATCTCCTTACTGACAGGTGCTTCCAGCGTAATGCCTAAACTTTCTTTATACCGTTTCCCTTTGATATTACAATCCAAATAGAGCGAAACACGTCCCTTTTTCAAATTTCTTTTCGACAATAAAATTCCCATAAGCCGTACAAATTTAAAGATGATACATACTCAGGAAACGCCAAACACGCCTTCGTGCACCGTTTAGCTCCGGAAGAGAGATACTTCACGTAATATGGATTTGCGCTTTTTCACCACACACAGAAACGCACGGATTCGCACAGTATAAAAAAACTGTACCCCCGCATACCGCTTGCTGCCGTACGCTTATGGGATACAGTTTATAATGGTAGAATAAGAAAATTATTCGGCGATACAAACCGTCACACGGTTTTCTTCCATTGTCGAGAACGGCTGAATGGTATCACCCTTCGAATCAATCGTGATGCGGTCTGCCGAAATGCCTTGCGCCTTCAATGCGTTCGCAACCGCTTGTGCGCGTTTTTCCGACAACCCCTTGTTAATGCGCGTGTTGCCCGTATTCTTATCCGCATATCCGCACAATGAAACTTTTGCATTTGTATGCTCTTTCAGGTAAGCAACGAGAGCATTGACTTTGCTTTGTTCCGAAGCACGGACTTCGGCCGAATTGATCAAGAAGAAGATGTTCTGCTTCATCGGCTGCACTTTTACTGGTTCGGGAGCCGGAGCGGGTTCTTCTTTCTTCTCTTCTACAACCGGTTCGGGAGCCGGAGCGGGAGGAACAGGAGTTGGTTCGTAATAGACAGGTTCCGTCCTTGTGTAAGTTTTTCCGAACTTGAACGTAAAGCCTCCCAAGAGGTTAAATTGCCAGTCGGTATTTCCCGCTTTCTTCGAATTATACTTATCCGACATCGTATTGGCGTTCACCTCTACATTGAAGAACACATGGTCGCTGATGCGCAGGTTGGTACCCAACCCGAAACGGCCTACCACATTCACCTTGTTATCGCGCCACAAATATTGCAACGGGTATCCAAGGTCGTTTAACCTTACGGCTTCATCGTTGTTGAACGCACCGTTGACGCCGACTCCGGCAAACAGGTACGCATTGAAGAAGCGGACCGGATTATAGCCGCAGAACAAATTGCTCAAGTTAAGTGTAGCGTCTACGTTTCCCTGCAAGTAATTGTACTTGTAAATAGTTTTAGGGCTTACCCATGCCCCTTTAGCTTCCCAGCCACTCAGACCGGCACGCAACCCCCACAACGGGGTAAATTGGTAGCCTACGTTCAATGCGGCGGCTGGAGAAATCAGGTCTCCGAATTTGGCTTCTCCCAGTGTATACGAAGCACCGGCTTGCACTTGCATAAACCAGTGCGGATTAAATACGGTCTTGCCTTCTTCTTTAATCTGGCGTGTCTCTGTGTTGCCGGTTTGGGCAAACGTTGCAATCGCACTTAGTCCAAGCACGAGTGCGGTAAGATTTCTTCTTAGTTTCATAAGCTTTTTATTTTTGTGTTATACAGATATTGCTTACCAAAAGTAAAGGTATAAAAAAAACAGATAGCTTGTTTCTTTTTTGATAGTTTTTTATTTATGGATTTTTCAATTTATTATTAAAGAACAAACAAAGCTTGAGGTTTGTTCATGCTTTTGTCATCTTTTCTTATCAAAACACGGTGCATGTTCCGCACTAATTTTCCTTATTCCCTGCTGGGAAGCGATAAAGCCTCCGCCCAATACGCGATTCCCGTCATAAAATACCGCCGATTGCCCGGGGGTGATAGCAGAAGCCTCCGTAGCGAACTTCACCAGCAAATAGCCGTTATCCGGCAATCGAAGGACTTGGCAAGGAATCGGACGGCTCCGGTATCGGATGCGCACCGAAAGATTCGGACAGGTCAAGAGTTCTTCAATGTCAGGAGCCACGGGAGGTTCTACCAGCATGTATTCAGTCTTCAACTGGTCGGCATTCCCCAGCATCACCGTATTCTTTTCAGGATTGATTTTCAACACGTATGCCGGTTCGCCTAAGGCGATGCCCAGCCCTTTCCGTTGCCCGATGGTGTAATAAGCGAATCCTTTGTGTTGCCCTAACTTCAACCCTTTGCTATCCACAAACCATCCCGGACCGATACGCTCGTCTATGTCGGGGCAATGTTCGCGCAGGAAATCCCGGTAATCCTTGTCTATGAAACAGATTTCCATGCTTTCCCCTCCTTTAGCTTTTGCCTCAAACCCTTTTTGGGCAAGGTATTCGCGGACGGTTTCTTTGGTCATCCCGCCTAACGGAAGCAACATCCGTTCCAAAATCTCTTGCGGAAGTTTCCATAGGAAATACGACTGGTCTTTCGCCGCATCATCCCCGGTCACGATGTAGCAATGCCCGTTCCGCTTCTCGATTTGGCAATAATGCCCCGTGGCTATCCATTGGCATCCGGTACGGTCTGCCCATTCGCACAAGATACGTTCCTTGAAAAGCGGATTGCACATCACACACGGATTTGGGGTACGCCCGCGCATGTATTCATCGATAAAGTATTGCACGATGACTTTCCGGAACTCTTCACGCACATCGGCTACATGGTGCTCGATGCCGAGGCGGGCAGCTACGGCTTGCGCTTCCACTATCTCGTCGGGCTGTTCCTGTTCCGGAGAAGAGAAATGCGAGGGGACATCCCAGGTGCGCATGGTCACGCCTACCACTTCATATCCTTGTTCTTGCAACATGATGCAGGCGGCAGAACTGTCTATTCCCCCGCTCATCCCCACCAATACTCGTTTGTCTTTTGTCATATTCTATCTTTAGAAGTTAAAGGAGTTAAAAGGAGTTATCACTCCGCTTCGCTCTGTTAGGAGTTAAAGCCAATAGACTTTCATGCACAACTATCTGCAACGGGCAATCCATCTATCTGAGTTGACCGTTGCAAGTATATGCCTCAGCCTTTGCTTATAGGAACAATTCCGGTTCACGCCTTGTGCTGAAGTTCTCGTACAGGAAAGCCGCAAACGGATTATCGTAGATGCGTGCCCCGTTCGGGCAAGCCTTCACACAAGCGCAACAACGGATGCAACGGTTTACATCAGTCTCGATGATGCCCCCCTTATTTATATAAATAGCGTGTGTGGGACATACCTCGACGCATTCTCCGCATCCGAAGCAATTCCCGGTACACACCGGTGCCGAAGGCTTCCCGCTCATCAACGGTTTGTACGGGACATTCCCCTTGACATAAAACGCCGGAATGGGGAGATTTGTTCGCTCCAGCTTCGATAAACTTTCTTTTCCGAACTCTCGGGCAATGCCGAGGTCAGCCTCATCGGGCCTGCCCATTGCCACGGGCAAAAGAGGCGTGCTATAGCTATGCTCGCCGATGAAAGCCCCTGCGGATAAAGGCGAGAAGCCCAATCCGATAGCCGTATCGCGCAATTCCACCAAAGCGTCTTCATAATCGCGGTTCCCGTAAACCGCAACCAATATAGCCGGAGCATTCGTCCCTTTCAGGCGTTTCATGCGTTGCAAAGCGATAGGAGCCACCCGCCCGCCATATACGGGCGCGGCAAGTATGGCAAGCGAATCTTTGACTTCGATAGGCGAAGTCCCTTCGTCTAAGGTCAGGTCGGTCTCGATACGCCGCTCCATGCCGATGCCTTCACCGATGGCACGGGCTATCTTCTCTGATGTATGGGTGGGCGAGAAGTAAACGATGTGTGTGGTTTGAAATGTAGTCATATCGTCTCAAGTGTTTTAATTCAACAAAAGTACTAAAATAACTCAGATTATTCATTACCTTTGCAAGAGATTCAGAAAGAAATTATGGAAGAACAGTTCGACATACGCGATTATAAGCCTACCGGAAAGGAGCGGGACTTCGAAAACGCCCTGCGTCCGCTCCAGTTTGAAGACTTCAGCGGGCAAGACAAGGTGGTGGATAATCTGCGCATTTTTGTTAAAGCGGCAAGGCTTCGTGCCGAAGCGCTCGACCATGTGTTGCTTCACGGCCCTCCCGGATTGGGAAAGACCACGTTGAGCAACATCATTGCCAACGAATTAGGAGTGGGATTCCGTGTCACTTCGGGTCCGGTATTGGATAAACCCGGCGACTTGGCTGGAGTCTTGACCAGCCTGGAGCCGAACGATGTCTTGTTTATCGATGAAATACACCGCCTGAGTCCGGTGGTGGAAGAATATCTGTACTCGGCAATGGAAGATTACCGCATTGACATCATGATAGACAAAGGCCCGTCGGCCCGGAGCATCCAGCTCGACTTAAGCCCGTTCACATTGGTAGGAGCCACCACCCGAAGCGGCTTGCTGACCGCTCCGTTGCGGGCACGGTTCGGCATCAACCTGCATTTGGAGTATTACGAAGACAGCACACTGACCCAAATCATCCTGCGCTCAGCCCGTATCTTAGGCGTGCCCTGCGATAAAGAAGCGGCAGGTGAGATTGCTTCGCGAAGCCGAGGAACGCCCCGTATCGCCAATGCCTTGCTCCGCCGGGTGCGTGACTTTGCACAAGTGAAAGGATCGGGACGCATCGACTTGAAGATAGCCAAATTTGCTCTGGAGGCATTGAACATCGACCGTTACGGACTGGACCAAATAGACAATAAGTTGCTCTGTACAATCATTGACAAGTTCAAAGGCGGCCCAGTGGGCTTGACCACGATTGCCACGGCATTGGGCGAAGACCCTGGCACAATAGAAGAAGTGTACGAGCCGTTCCTCATCAAGGAAGGTTTCTTGAAACGTACGCCCCGCGGAAGGGAAGTAACCGAACTGGCTTACCAGCATTTGGGCAGAAGCCGGTGGAATGAGCAAAAAACATTATTCGATTAAAGATTATGGCTGGACTGAAATCATTGGCTAAAGATACTGCTATCTATGGATTGAGCAGTATCGTGGGCAGATTTTTGAATTATTTGTTAGTACCCCTCTATACGGCGGTCATCCCGGCGGCATCGGGCGGTTATGGGGTGGTATCGAATGTATATGCTTATACGGCATTGATATTGGTATTGCTGACCTTCGGTATGGAAACGGGATTCTTCCGCTTTGCCAATAAGACCGATGCCGACCCGAAGCATGTATATGCCAACGCATTATTGTTTGTGGGCGGATTGTCTTTGTTGTTCGTGACGCTTTGCTTGGCGTTCATCCATCCGTTATCCACATTTCTGGAATATCCCGACCACCCCGACTATATCGCCATGATGGTGATTGTAGTGGCACTCGATTCGTTCCAATGCATTCCCTTCGCTTATTTGCGTTACCAGAAGAAACCGATGAAATTTGCGGCTATCAAGTTGTTCAATATCATCGGCAATATCGCATTAAACCTTTTCTTCCTTTTGCTGTGCCCTTATATATATAAGGTGTCGCCCGAAGCAATCGATTGGTTCTATCGTCCCGATTATTTAGTGGGCTACATCTTTGTGTCGAACCTCATCATGTCGGCGGTACAGATGTTTTTCTTCATTCCCGAACTAAAAGGATTTTTCTATCGCTTAGACCGTCCGTTGATGAAGCAAATGGTGAGTTATTCGTTTCCTATCCTGATATTCGGCTTGGTAGGCATCCTGAACCAAACGGTAGACAAGATGATTTATCCGTTCTTGTTCGAAGACCGGCAAGAGGGATTGGTGCAATTAGGTATTTATAGCGCAACGAGCAAAGTGGCTATGGTCATGGCGATGTTCACCCAAGCCTTCCGCTATGCCTACGAGCCTTTTGTATTCGGCAAGAACAAAGAAGGCGACAACCGGGAGATGTATGCCAAGGCAATGAAATACTTCTTCATTTTCTCGCTCTTGGCTTTCCTTGCCGTGATGTTTTATATGGACCTTTTGCGCTATCTGATTGCTCCCGATTATTGGGAAGGGCTGGGCGTAGTGGCTATCGTAATGGGGGCGGAAATCTTCAAAGGCATCTATTTCAACCTTTCGTTTTGGTATAAGCTGACCGATGAGACCAAATGGGGCGCGTATTTCTCGATTATCGGATGCGCCGTTATCCTGATATTGAATATTTGGTTAGTCCCCCGATACGGTTATGTAGCTTCCGCATGGGCATCGGTTGCCGGATACGGACTGATTACCCTCCTTTCTTATCTTATCGGGCAAAAGAAATATCCCGTGGCTTATCCGTTGAAAGACATGGGAATTTATTTGGTCTTTGCCGCCGTATTGTATATCATCGCCGAAGAAGTAAGCATCGCGAATGTATTCGGACGCTTGGCGTTCAATACCTTATTAATACTATGCTTCGCCGGATATATCCTGAAGAAAGACCTTTTGAGAGTTAACAGTGAATAGTTAATAAGTAAAAGTGAATAACGGTGGATGTTTTCTCACCCACCGTTATTCACTTTTACTTATTAACTATTCACTATTTCCGTTTTTTCTTTTTCGCCCACTCCGGCATTCCGCCGAAATCTTCCATTGAAAAACCGTCTTCTTTAAAGAACTGTTGCCAGTTTTCTTCCCGCTTCGAAGCACGATCCGACTTAGCTTTCCGCGGTTCTTTCTTTGATTCTCTCTTCGAATCTTTTGCACGTTTCTTTCCGCCCTTGTCGCTCTTGCCTTCGTTCTCCTCGGCTACTTCCACTACAACCTTACGTCCATTGTAAGTTGTTTTGTTCAAGGCTTTAACCACCTGCGGAGCTTGCGATTCGATGACTTCGAAGAACGAGAAGTTCTGCATCAGGTCAATCCGTCCTACTTCGATACGCTCTTTCTTCAGGTTACGGTTAATCAAGTCAATGACCTGATTGGGGAAGAAACCGTCGGTCTTTCCTAAATTGATGAAAAGGCGCGTATATCCCTTCTCGGCTGTACGCGAACGTTCGCGGCGTTCGGAACGCTCTCCTTTTTTCCGTTCTTTCTTTTCTTTTCCTTTTTCGTTCGAACTGGGTTGGTCGATTTCGGGAGCGTTCTTGTAATAATCCAAGAAGCGGTTGAATTCCATCGAAACCACACGTTTTATCAAGTCTTCCTTGCTCAGCCATTCCAGCTTGCGGTAAATGCTTGGCAAGAATGTTTCAATTTCCTCTTCATCCACTTTTACCTTCTCGATGTCGTCTACCAGTTTGATGAGCTGCTGTTCGCAAATGGCATCGCCCGTAGGCAAGGTCTCTACGCTGAACTTCTTGTTGAGGATGCGCTCGATTTGTTTCATCTTGCCTTTCTCGCGCAAGTTCATGATAGCGATAGAGATACCGGTCTTTCCTGCACGTCCCGTACGTCCGCTCCGGTGCGTATAGCTTTCGGTATCATCGGGCAAACCGTAGTTGATAACATGAGTAAGGTCGTTCACATCCAGCCCGCGGGCAGCCACGTCGGTAGCCACCAGCAATTGCAGATGACGCTGGCGGAACTTCTGCATCACCAAGTCACGTTGCGCCTGGCTCAATTCACCGTGCAGCGAGTCGGCATTATATCCGTCTTGTATCAGCTTGTCGGCAATCTCCTGCGTTTCCAAGCGGGTGCGGCAGAAGATAATGCCGTAAATCATCGGATAGAAGTCTACAACACGTTTCAACGCCTTGTATTTGTCTTTGGCATGTACGATGTACGCCACATGGTGTACATTCTTCGTGCCTTCGTTCTTCGTGCCGATGGTGATTTCCTTCGCATCGTGCAAGTATGTTTTGGCAATACGGGAAATCTCCGGACTCATCGTAGCCGAAAACATCAACGTATTACGGTCTTTGGGAACGTATTCCAAAATCGCGTTGATGCTTTCAGTAAAGCCCATATTCAGCATCTCGTCGGCTTCGTCCATCACCACGTCACGAATGGTTTCCAGTTTTGCCACTTTCCGTTCAATCAAGTCAATCAAACGCCCCGGTGTAGCTACAATGATATGTACGCCCTTCTTCAAACTCTTGATTTGGCTTTCAATAGAAGACCCTCCGTATACAGGCAAAATCTTCAAGTCGGTGATATACTTCGAATAATCATTCAGGTCGCCCGCTATCTGCAGGCAAAGTTCGCGTGTAGGGCAAAGTATCAATGCCTGAGGCACGCGGTTACTCACGTCAATCTTCTGGATCAGCGGCAAACCAAATGCGGCTGTCTTTCCGGTTCCGGTCTGTGCCAGAGCCACTACATCATTCCCGTTTCCCAACAGGTAAGGGATCACTTCCTCTTGTACAGGCATGGGGTTCTCGTACCCCATTTCTTCAATCGCTTTGCGTATTTCAGGTGCGACGCCAAGTTCTTCAAATGTCTTCATTTATCTATAATGTCTAATTCGGCTGCAAAGATACAGACAATTAACGACATAAACGTATGTTTACTTGTTTTTTTGCTAACGAAGTTTCACCGCAGAGGGCACAGAGGCACACAGAGTAAATAAAAATTAAAAACTCTGTGTCCTCTGTGGTGGATAAAAAGGTATTATTCTTCCGCCCGGTATTCCAATATGTCTCCGGGCTGGCAATCCAGTTCTTTGCAGATCGCTTCCAAGGTGGAGAAGCGCACCGCTTTGGCTTTTCCTGTCTTCAGGATGGAAAGGTTTGCCGGAGTAAGGTCCACCCGCTCTGCAAGCTCTCCTAACGAAACTTTCCGTTTCGCCATCATCACGTCAAGGTTTACTATAATCGGCATAAGCGTTATTGTTTGTTTTCCAGTTTTTTCCACCATTTGGTATAACGGCGGGTCAGTTTGTAATAAATCACAGCGACAATATAAATCCAAATGATATTGATGAACGGAAGCCAAATATGATTGGATATCAAGGGGACTATCGCTACAAAATAAATGATTTCGCCAAGAATCAGCGAGGCAATGAGGCACAGGAAGATGTAGAATCCTGCCATCACTCGGGTATAGTTACTTTTCGGTTTCATAGGCGTATAAAATTAATTTGTTTCTCTTTATAAATTATCACTCGTAGGGGCGGGGTCTGTCCGCCCTGTATACATTTACTTATTTTTCCTTATAAGTTTGCATCGGATTTGGGCTTTATCCGTTTCCGGTCTTTTCTTTCCAAACAGTCCACCAAGAAGTGTACCGCTTGATTAATTTATAATACAAGTATTGTACTCCGTAGAGATACGGTATAACTAAAATAGCTCCCCATACCTTATGTCCGTTCTCTTTGAGGAAAGGGAAAACACACTCCATGTAAAGAGCAATGGAGATGGCAAAGAAAAGGATGTATGTCACCCCGATTCCTAATGCCGCTTTCAGTTTTATTCTCGTATCGGTTTTCATGATTCATTTCGTTTATACGGTTAAGTTTTGTTCCTCCTGCATCCGGATGCCAATCTGGAATATACATCCGATAAATCCGATGAAGCATCCTAATAATAGGAAGAAGTAGTACGAACGGGTGATTGCCAGACTCCCTTCGGGTGCGACATGAAGCAGGTACATCTGCACGAATCCGTTTAGCATTACGGCAAGACCAATAAGCTGGATATAATTGGCATTCGCTTTCACAAACACTTTTCCTTTCCGCACATTCTGCATGATGGCAAACACCATTACGGCACAAAACAGCATCACACAATTGGTAATCGATTCGACCACGGCAGGCCAGAAGAGCGGATTCTTACCGCCTTGCGCCAATTCGTGCGCCAAGTCTCGATTAGCCAAGATGCCTAAGAACAAAACGCCAACAGATATGATTATCAGGCAATACATCAGCAATTCCTGCAATGAGCCTGTACGTTTCGGGGTTTTCTTATTCGAGTTCATAAGTCGTTTCTCCTTTCATTATATGGTTAAATCTTGTTCCTCCTTAATCTTTACCGCTACGGCATACACCTCTGCCAGCAAGACGATGACAAAGAAGGAACTGAAATCGTAGACGGTATGTTCGATGCCTACTACCTGGTAACCCGGAATGCTGAGCTGGCTCATCGCGTCACGCTCTAATAACCATTCGAAGAACATCAATCCCAAATAAATTCCGGCATTGACGTAGGCAAACCAACGTATCCAGTACACATTGCGGTGGGAGAAAATATCACGCTTCACCACACGTATCAGCAAGCGGATTAAGCAATAAATGGAATAAATGCCGAGAAGGGCGACAAAGAACGAGCCAAAGGTTAGGAAGATGACAATAAACCAGTTGGGACGCACATCGCATTTCACCTCGGCAATGCTATAAGGTACGGTCTTTGTTCCATCCGAAAGCTGCAAAACGGCTTCGCCCGCTTCACCTTCGGGAATGACTTTCGCTTTTACCGGAATAAGGAAAGAATGGGTATAACTTGCACCGTTTTCCGCTTGTTGGTGTCCGGTTTCAAGTCCTGCATTAAAGCTTTCTATTGTATCTCCGCCAAAAACCTGAATGGCGAACTCCGCGCAAAGGGCAATAATAGTAATGATTCCTAAAAGGCTGATGTATTTCATAATGTATGGTTTATATGGTTAAATCATTCTCTTCTTTCATCTTCAAACCGATTGCAAATATTTCGGCAAACAGCAAAGCGGTAAAGCCAATAAGCAGTGTCGGGTCGGAAAGCTGGAAGGAGATAGAGAAAGAACTGTCTTTCAAACTGATTACTTGAGAAACCAAGTAATTGTTAATGGCGACTATTGCCATTGAACAACAGAAGCTAAGGATAAGCGATATTCCCAAGCAGCGCAAGCGTTTCACGTTCGCCCAATCGAAGATGATGTTTCGGTGAATATTCCGAATCATCTTGGCAAACTGGACTATGGCATAAATGAGGCATATTGTTACTACCCAGTCCAACAAAGAAAGGAATATAGAGTCGGTGGCACCGGCTTTTTCATTCGGAATCCCTATCATGCTGATGAATGGAAGAATAGAAACCGAAGAACCGTCTTTTGTATTAATGGCTGTAGTGGTTTCGTTGGTGATAACATCGGTCGGCATTGTGCCAATCAGTTTATAGGTCACGTCAAGCTTTTCCACACCCGCTTTCCCTTGTTCGTATGCATCGACTCCTGCTTTGAAGCCATAATAAAACATATTAAAGACGAAAGACATGGAAATAAGGATAGAAATGATGACTCCTAAACAGATAAAATTCAATCTCTTTTTTTTCATAAGGCGTAATTTATGATATGTGTTTAAATACTTTTTAATTTCCCTCTATCGCCCATTTAAATGCCTCCGGAAACGAATATATACTGCGTTGGCAAAGTAATCAATATTCATCTGCGATTTCATATAGATGAAACAGCCGATGAATATTGATTACTTTTCGAGGCAAGTAAATAGGCTACATGAAGGTGTTTATTATATGGTTAAATCGTTCTCTTCCTTGATGCGGACCGCTTGGGCGAAAATCTCGGTCAAGAGGGCAATCACTAACATGAAAGTCCACGAATATTTCAAATGGAACTCATCGAACACGTAATCGGAAGATACCAACTCGTTCATGGCTGCCCGGTAAAGGATATAACTCTGTAATTCGAACAAGGCGGAAAACGCCATTATCGGATAAATGAAGAAACGCAAACGGCGGATATTTTTCCGAATCAGAATCTCGCCCCGACCCACCGCTACCAGCAAGCGTATCAGGCAATAAATCCCATAAAAGACGAGCAATGTAACAGGAAAGATAACAAATCCCATGGCGTGCACCCATGAATTATGTTTCACGTAGGTGCTTACTCCGTTCACCTCGCAGGGAACATTCGCCTGCATAGCCTGATTGAACAGACTATCAGACATCCCTTCTTTATAACCTTCTACCGATAAGGATACAGAATTGAAATCGGCAGGCAAAACCAATTGAGAATCGGCTTCGGCATCGTTCCACCCGTCTATGAATCCGGGGATGGCATCTTTGATAAAGTTCCCTATCAGTGCCACTATCACGATAATCCCTAAAATGCGTACTGTTTTCATAAACCTAATACAATCTGTTTCGTTGTAGGGGCGGGGTTTGCCCGCCCAAAACATATACGGGGCAGCATACGGGCGGGCAAACCCCGCCCCTACAGTTAATTATGCTTGTTCTTTATCCTCTGAAACAATCACTTCTTCTACCGGAGCGGGTGTTTCTTTCCATACTATCTGATTCGGAATCAGGCGGGTCTTGATGTACCAGATGCTCCAAACGGTCAATACCACGCCTACGATAGCAAGGCTGATAGCTCCGGTCGTACCCAAGGCTTCGGTTAGGGTCTCGTCCTTCTCGCCCGATAAGTGGAAGAGCAATACCGATGTACCGTTGTTGATAAAGTGCATTAACATACCCGGAAGAAGGCTGCCCGTGCGGTAATATACCCAGCCGAGTACCAATCCCAAAATGGAAGCGAAAAACATCTGTACGGGATTACCGTGTACGAGACCGAAGATGAGGGCAGATACCAAAATCGCCCATGCAGGATTCTTCCATTTACGCAACAAGTGCCCTTGCATTCCTCCGCGGAACAGCAATTCTTCTACAATGGGGGCCATTATTATTATGGAGATGATGCCTAACGGGTTATTCATCGCTTGGGCAAAGAATTCTTCCATCGTATTGGGCAATCCGGTCAGTTCGGTCAGATAATTTGTCCAAAACCCCATGCCTATGATAAGGACGACCGAGACAAGCAACACCTTAGCCGTATTGGGGAAACTTAAGGATAGCTGGTCGCGCTTTACATATTTCCAGACCAGCAGGTGGGCACCTACCGCCAAGGTGGAAAGCAATTGTGCCCACATGGTGAGCTGGAACACTTCCGGGTCGGATTGGGGAAACTCCAGTGTGTGGTTGGCTATCATATAGCCTCCGGCAAAGATACCGGAGAAAGCGAATGTGTAAAGCAGGTAATAGATAAAAAGTTTAATAACACGTCCCATAATAGTATCTCCTTTATATAATAATTAGGTGAATGAATCAAGTGGATTATCTCTGAACTTCGGTTAATAACAGGTCGCTTTCGGCTTGCTGGTAATAGATGCTGGTCTGGATGTTTTGCGTAAACGCGCCCGAAGCCTTGTCGTATTCGGCATAGTCAATCATATAAATGCCGTCGCCCGGAAGGTAATTCAGCAGGTAAGCGGGTTGCCATGAACGGTTGTCCTTGTTCCAGCGGTAAGCCTTCTTTTCCAAAAGATTGCCGTTGGCATCATACTGGTATTCGTATTTCAGCTTCGGAGTAATCGAAAGCCCGTCGGCATTCAGAGTAGAAACGGTCATCGTGTTTCCGTCTTGTCCGTAAACAAAGGTGTTTTGTGCACCGGCTTCGGTAGCGGTTGTGAAACTCATCATAGCGGTTGCGAAGATAGCGGCAATGGCTTTAGTAACAAATGTCTTTTTCATAATCGTATGTCTTTAATGTTTTTATTAATCTGGTTTTGTTCTCTATTTCGATAATTATTTATCGTTTTTCGATATGCAAATGTAGGCATTATTTTTATACTACCAAAGGTTTTCGAGAAAAATTTATCGAAAAACGATAATTTTTTAATGAAATGCGGCTATACGGGCTTATCGGAGGGGTAAAAGAGCCTATTTTTTCTTCTTTTGCGCCTAAGTGTATTGGCGTTTTCAGTTGTTTCTTTATATAAAGAGACATATTTTTATAGCACACAGATGACACAGAAAGACACAGATTGACACAGATAAATCTTGGCTGCGCTGTGTCTGCCATAAGATAAAAATAAAATCTGTGTTCCTCCGTGTCCTTCTGTGTCATTTGTGTGCTATTATATATAAAGGAGTAAATCTTTACCTAAAAACATACCATTCTATGAAACGACTAAGCATCATTTGCCTGTTTCTGCTTGCTTGGGCAGGAACACTGTTTGCACAAACACTGAAATCGCCGGACGGAAACCTGACCCTGCAGTTCCGCCTTTCGGCTGAAGGTACACCGGTCTATTCCTTGCAATACAAAGGAAAAGATGTCATCAAGGAGAGCAAGTTGGGATTCAGCGTACATCCCGATTATCAATTCGACCGCAACTTTACGGTGACCGATACACAAACTTCGGAAAACAATACTACCTGGAAGCCCGTATGGGGACAATACAGTGAAATCCGCGACCACCATAACGAATTGTTCATCGCCATGAAGCAAAACGGGACGGGCTGGCTGCTGAACCTCCGTTTCCGTCTGTTCAATGACGGGCTGGGATTCCGC
>CASFRN010000149.1 GCA_949296855.1 uncultured Bacteroides sp.
AAACTGCAGTTCCATAGCTCGTTATCCTCCACAAGCCGCTTTGATAATCACTAGGCTATCATTGGTTTGCAAGGTCTGTTCAGCCCATTGTGCGCGTGGAATCATGCGGTTGTTCAGGGCAATGGCTACACCTTTTTCTGGAAGCCCCAGTTGGCTTGCCAAGTCGGCGATAGTATTGCCTTGGGCAAGTTCTGTCTCTTTGTTGTTTACTTTGATGGTCATGGTTATATGTTTCTTTTATGTATTACCTGCCCACAGAGGTTACGGACAAGCAATGGATACCCACGTTTTTTTAAGCATTCGAATGCCTCCTTTTAGCCAACTGAGTCCTTTTTAAAAGGAATATATACTCCAAGTGCGGTTTCATCATGTTGAAACTCCCATCGGATATATATTGCATGGGCAAGGTAAGTATATATCTTTTCCGGTGCAAGTAGGTTGGCATACCGCAAGTATACGGCATCCGCGGGCTATCCATACAAGTCTTCGCTCATAAACGGGGTTTGTACGTTTTATATATAATAAGGAGTGAAGTGGGGAGAAATGTAAGAGTGTTTTCCGAAGAAACAATCCCTTCGCCGGTACTAACCGTATCAGGTTCGTAGGGTATAATCTCAGCCCGCACGGGCACCCCTTTGTTTTTACTTTTCGGCAAAGATAGGGGATTTTTTCGAGAAAACAAATGTTATTTCCCAAAAAGCACCCCTATTGTGAAAGAATATCAGCGCATCACGAACTTCACCGCAACCCAGCGGTTCTTTTCCCGATGATGCACGAACTCCATGTCTAAGCTTTCGGCTTTTTCCTGTATGGCAGGGATGTCTTCCACGTAAAATCCGCTCATGTAGAGTTCTGACCCTGTGTGCATACAAGCGGCATAGGCGGGCATATCGGCAAGCAGGATATTCCGGTTGATATTGGCTATGATGACATCAAAAGGTTGGCGGTCTTTCAAGAGCGAGGCATCGCCCAATTCTACGGTAATGTTATCGATGTGGTTTAGGGCGATATTGTCACGCGAATTGTTCACGCACCAGTCGTCAATATCAATGGCGGTCACCGGATTGGCACCGCGCATACTGGCGAGAATGGCAAGAATCGAAGTGCCGCACCCCATATCGAGCACCGATTTCCCTTTCAGGTCAGCGTCTAAGAGTTCGGCGATGATGGAGCTGGTGGTTTCATGATGTCCCGTGCCGAATGCCATTTGCGGGTTGATGACAATATCGTATTCTGCCTTCGGGTAATCCGTATGGAACGTGCTGTGTATCACGCACCGGTCTCCAATCACGATGGGTTGGAAGAAATTCTTTTCCCATTCCTCGTTCCAGTCCTTGTCTTCGGGTTCGGCAAGGGTATATGTGATTTTGGTATTGGGGATAGGGAAGTCGGCAAGCACGTTTTTCAATGCTTCTTCATCGAACAAGGCTTTCTGTATATAAGCTTGTGTCCCGCCTTCGCAAGGCACGAAGCTTTCAAATCCGATTTCAGCCGTCAGGGCGGCAAGCACATCGGTTATGGTTTCGTTGCACGGATGTGCGTTAAAGTTCACTTCAATGTATTTCATACCAATTCAATGTTTCATTAGTTTTCAGGGCAAAGATAGGGATAATTCTTCGGTTAAAGCGATAAGAATGGAAAATTAATCGCCTTGTAACGGGTCTTTGAGGATGTTTGCGTATCTTTGCCAGAAGAGTAAAATTGTTTTTTGCGAAAATCCGCGTTAATCCGCGTTTCAAATAAATTAATAATATATGAAGATTTGGAGTTTTATAGGAGCATTGTCCCTTTTGTGCGCATCGGGGGCTTATGCCCAGCACCGGATTGCTTTTATTTCCGATGCGCATATTCAGAACATCGTGGATTATCCCGAACTGGTGCGTTCGATGGAAGTGCAGGTACAATCTACCCGCTTGTTCAATGAGAATTATTATGCCCTGATAGCGGCATTGGAGGATGCTGCCAAGCGGGGGATAACCTTGGTGGTCCTTCCGGGAGACTTGACCGATAACGGGCAATTCGTGAACCAAGAGAAAATCAAGGAAATCTTGGATAGCTATCGGGAGCGTTTCGGAATGAAGTTCTTCGTGACTACGGGCAATCACGACCCGGTGCGTCCCTTCGGTATGCAGAACGAGGAACACGGTTTTCTTCGTCCCGACGGGAGCCGCACTACACGAGAGAACCGTTGTGCGGGATATGCCGACGAGATGCAATGCTATGCCGCTTTCGGTTTCTATCCCCAGCCGGAGTATCTGTATTGGGAAACTCCTTTCACTTCTTATCCGTATGCGGACTATAATTATCAGGAGGCATTGAGCGAAGGCGCGCTGGATAAACGCCGGTACACGTTATGCGATTCGCTGGAAGCGGTGGATGCCAGTTATTTGGTGGAGCCGGTAGAAGGGCTTTGGCTTTTGGCGATTGACGGGGGAGTTTATTTGCCCGGCGAGGTAAAGAACGGTGTGCAGACCTATGAAGGGTCGAGCGTAGGATATAATAATGTGTTAGCGCATAAAGCTTTTCTTCTTCCGTGGGTGCGGAAAGTGGTGTCGGAAGCAAAGAAGCGGAACAAGATTTTAGTGACTTACTCGCATTATCCGTTGGCAGATTTCAATGATGGTGCATCCGATATTGTCCGTAAGGCTTGGGGGAGCAGGAAGTTTGATTTACATCGGGTGCCAAGCGAAGAAGTGACAGAAGCCTTTTTAGAAGCAGGTATCCGACTTCACGTGGCGGGTCACATGCATGTGAACGATACAGGGATAAAGCGGGGCAAGAACGGGAAATGTTTGTACAACATTCAGGTACCATCCATAGCCACGTGCATTCCCGCCTACAAGATTCTGACCGCGGAAGATGCCGTGCATTTCGAGGTAGAAACGGTCTTGGTCGATTCTGTGCCCGGATTTGATAGCTTGTTCGGGCTTTATAAGAAAGAATATGAATATGATGTGCGGGCTGGGAAAAAGCCGGACTGGAGCAGAGAAGCCTTGGATTCGAAGGACTATGCGGAGTTTTGCGATTGGCAATTCCGCGACTTGGTACGGGTGCGCTTCATCCCGCAAGACCTTCCCGAAATCGTTCGTAAGAAAGCGGTAAGCATGAGCGGTTCGCAACTGGTGGCGTATGCGGAAGGGAAGCGGATGGAAGCGGATGCCGGAAGCGATTGGAGCGGATATGATTTGATTTTGGATTTATACCGTTTGCGTTATGCCGATAAGCTGGCTTTGCGCTGGATTCCGGAGAAGCGTATGGAGGAATACCGCATCTTGTTCGATACCGTCCGGAAGTCGGAAGCGGACGATGAACTCATCCTGCGTTTGCGCGAGATAGCCGATATCTTCGAATGTTTCTTGAACGGGGAACCGAGCGGACATTTCCGCATTGATTTGGAGCAAGACCGGATAACGGGCGAATGATGCTTTTTCAAGCGGGAGGTACAAGGGGAAATTCGAAAGGTAAGGCAAAAAATAATCCAAAAGCGGATGAAGCATACGATTTGATGGGGAATTTTCAACCTCCGTTTTTCATTTATTCGTACCTTTGCCGGAAAAAAGGAATTATGCTAATCTATAATACGACTTATCATGTGGAACTGGCGGACGCACGCAATTTCGTCATCTGGCTTCACGAATGTTATATACCCGAAGCGGAGAAATCGGGTGAGTTGAAGAATCCCCGCATCTTGCGCATCCTGAGTCATAAGGAGCAAGATAGCGAGTGTTTCTCCGTGCAATGGGAAGTGGAAGATAGTGCCGCGCTCCACCGCTGGCATACGCAAACGGGAGCACGCCTGAACGAGGAACTGATGAAGACATTTAAAGACAAGGTAATCGGTTTCCCTACCTTGATGGAGGTCATAGCGTGATACAGCCTGTAAAGGAAAAGATTATCTTGGGCATCGACCCCGGTACGAACATCATGGGGTATGGGGTGCTGAAGGTGACCGGCATCAAGCCTGAGGTGATGACGCTGGGAGTGATAGACTTGCGCAAGTGCGGCGACCCGTATCTGAAGCTGAAGCACATCTACCAGCGGGTGCAGGGCGTTATATCTTCGTATCTGCCCGATGAGCTTGCTATCGAAGCCCCTTTTTATGGCAAGAACGTCCAGTCGATGTTGAAGTTAGGGCGGGCGCAAGGCGTGGCGATAGTGGCTGCTCTGTGCCGGGATATTCCCGTGACCGAATATGCGCCTTTGAAAATCAAAATGGCAATAACGGGAAACGGACAGGCAAGCAAGGAGCAGGTGGCAAGTATGCTGAAACGGATGCTTCACATTCCCGAATCGGAAATGGGACCTTTCATGGATGCTACTGATGCCTTGGGCGCCGCTTATTGCCATTACCTGCAGATGGGGCGTCCCTCGCTTCCCGATGCTTATTCGGGGTGGAAAGATTATATCCGCAAGCACCCTGAAAAGATTGTGAGATGAGTGTCGTTAAGAAAGATATGAAACGCAGATTAACGCGGATTAGCGCAGATTGTTTCTATTTTTTATTTGCGGGAATCTGCGTTGAATTAAAGAAGAAAATGAAATTAAAACCGATAGTACTGATGGCAATATTGGTCACGATGATTTCCGCTTGCCGCCCGCATGCCACATCGTATACTTCTTACGAGGAATATCCGGTGTATGAAGGGGCGTGGGAAGAGATGGCGTACACTCCTGCACGTACTGATTTTGCCTTGTGGGCACCTACCGCTCAAGCGGTTCGGGTGCTGGTCTACGAAGCGGGACAAGGAGGTTCAGCTAAGTGGATGATTGATATGCAGCCTGCGGATGACGGAATGTGGAAAGTGTCGGTAGAAGGCGATTTGAAAGGATATTTCTACGCATTCAATGTGCGGATAGATGATGCATGGCAAGGTGATACCCCCGGATTATGGGCAAAGGCGGTAGGAGTGAACGGGAATCGGGCGGCTATTCTCGATATGCGGACTACCGATCCCGAAGGATGGGAGCAAGATAAACGTCCTCCCCTGAAAAGCTTTTCGGATATGGTGATTTACGAGCTGCATCTGCGCGACTTCTCTGCCGATACCGTAGGCGGAATGAAGCATCGGGGCAAGTATTTGGCGTTGGCGGAAGATAGCACGCATACATGGACGGGCGAACGGACGGGGCTTGCCCATTTGAAGGAATTGGGTGTGACTCATGTCCAATTGATGCCCGTAGCGGATTTTGCTTCGATAGACGAGAGCAAACCTGAACGGATTCAATATAATTGGGGATATGACCCGAAGAACTACAACGTGCCTGAAGGTTCGTATGCCACCGACCCTTACACTCCCGAAACACGCATCCGCGAGTTTAAGCAAATGGTGCAAGCTTTGCATGGGGCGGGTATCCGGGTGATTATGGATGTGGTCTATAACCATACGTTCACCACACAAGGAGGAATCTTCGAGCGTACCGTTCCCGGCTATTTCTACCGCAAGGATGCGGACGGGAACTTTGCCAACGGTTCGGGATGCGGAAACGAGACCGCCAGTG
>CASFRN010000150.1 GCA_949296855.1 uncultured Bacteroides sp.
AATGTCCGTCTCATAATAGGAGACAGACACTTTTTTGTGAAACAATTTCCGTATATACCTTAATTAAATAGGTCTTCCAGTGCTGTTTTTTTTCTATGACGTTTGGAAGATTTTCTTTTGATGTTTCAAAAAGAAGCAATGGTTCTGTTTCCTTTCCCTCTTTTTTGATATTAGCGGGGAAAATCGTAGGTAATCTCGCAAAAAAGTAGCATCTTTGCACTATGAATTGGATAGAACAGGTTACGATACTGGATTTGCTGGTGAAAGGGTTCATCGTAGGAGTGGTGGTTTCCGCACCTTTGGGGCCTGTAGGCGTGCTTTGCATTCAACGCACATTGAACAAAGGACGCTGGTTTGGTTTTGTTACCGGGCTGGGCGCGGCGTTGAGCGACATCTGCTATGCTTTGCTTACGGGGTACGGCATGAGCTTCATGGATGAACTTATCTTGAAGCACCAGATATTCTTGCAGGTAGTAGGAAGCGTTATGTTGCTGGCTTTCGGTATATATACGTTCCGGAGCAATCCGGTGCGGGCACTTCGGCCTTCATCGGGGAAGCGGGGGACTTACTTGCATAATTTCGTTACCGCATTCTTCGTCACCTTCTCTAACCCGTTAATCATATTTTTGTTTATCGGGCTTTTTGCCCGCTTTTCGTTCGTGATGCCTGGCAGTCCTGTCGGCTTTCAATTGGTAGGTTATTTAGCCATTGTTATGGGAGCGGTCAGCTGGTGGTTCAGCATTACGTATTTTGTGAATAAGGTACGTACGCAGTTTAATGTGCGGGGTATCTGGATGCTGAACCGCATTATCGGCGTAGTGGTGATTATCGCTGCGATAGTAGGGTTCGTATTGGCTTCGATAGGAAAATCATTATCTTGACATTATGTATATTTCCAGACAATTGAAACAACAGAATATAGCGGAATACTTGCTTTATATGTGGCAGGTGGAAGATTTGATCCGTGCCAACGGGTGCGACCTTGAAATGATAAAGCGCAATGTGGTAGACGCGTATCCTTCGCTGGCCGACGGGCAGAAAAAAGAATTGGTGCAATGGTACGAAGACTTGATTTATATGATGCGCGGTGAGGGCGTAACGCAGAAAGGGCATTTGCAAATCAATAAGAACATCATTGTATGGCTGACCGACCTGCACTTGCGCCTACTCCGTTCGCCTAAGTTCCCGTATTATAGCGCGGCTTATTATAAAGCGTTGCCTTTTATTGTAGAGCTTCGGGCAAAAGGCGCCGACAAAGACGTGCCCGAACTGGAGACGTGTTTCGACGCGATGTATGGCGTACTGATGCTGAAATTGCAGAAAAAGGAAATAAGCGAGGGGACACAGAAGGCCGTTCAGGTAATCGGCGATTTGCTGGCGATGCTGGCGGGTTATTATGTAAAGGATAAGAAAGGGGAATTGGACATAGACTGATATCGTAGAAAAATAAAAAATATGGCAAACCAGGAAATAGAAAGAAGAAGGACATTTGCGATTATCGCGCACCCGGATGCCGGTAAGACTTCGTTGACGGAAAAGTTGCTGCTTTTCGGAGGTCAGATTCAGGTGGCAGGTGCGGTAAAATCGAACAAAATCAAGAAAACGGCTACATCCGACTGGATGGACATCGAAAAGCAACGCGGCATTTCGGTCACTACCTCGGTGATGGAATTTGATTACAACGGTTACAAGGTAAATATCCTCGATACGCCGGGGCATCAGGATTTTGCGGAAGACACTTACCGCACACTTACGGCGGTGGACAGTGTCATCATTGTGGTGGACGGCGCGAAGGGCGTTGAGACGCAGACCCGCAAGCTGATGGAGGTGTGCCGTATGCGTAATACGCCGGTTATCATCTTCGTCAATAAGATGGACCGCGAAGCCAAAGACCCGTTCGACTTGCTGGATGAACTGGAAGAGGAACTGGTTATCAATGTGCGCCCGTTGACGTGGCCTATCGAGAGCGGCCCGCGTTTTAAGGGCGTATACAATATTTATGAAAAGAAGCTGAACTTGTTCCAGCCTTCCAAACAGGTGGTGACCGAAAAAGTCGAGGTAGATATACATACCGAAGATTTGGGCAACCGTATCGGCGCACCTTTGGCGGAAAAGCTCCGTAGCGACTTGGAACTGATAGAAGGTGTATATCCTGCATTTGACGTGAACGGGTATTTGAAGGGGGAGCTGGCTCCGGTGTTCTTCGGCTCGGCGTTGAACAACTTCGGTGTGCAGGAATTGTTGGATTGCTTTGTTGAGATTGCTCCCAGTCCGCGTCCGGTTCAGGCGGAAGAGCGTACGGTAACGCCTGATGAACCGAAGTTTACAGGATTCATCTTCAAGATTACGGCGAATATCGACCCCAACCACCGTTCGTGTGTGGCATTCTGCAAGGTATGTTCGGGCAAGTTCGTCCGCAACGCTCCTTACCTGCACGTGCGCCACAATAAGACGGTGCGCTTTTCTTCGCCTACCCAGTTTATGGCGCAGCGCAAAACGACGGTGGACGAAGCGTGGGCGGGCGACATCATCGGTCTGCCCGATAACGGTGTGTTTAAAATAGGCGATACGCTGACCGAAGGTGAAAAGTTGCACTTCAAAGGTTTGCCCAGTTTCTCTCCCGAAATGTTCAAGTACATCGAGAACGCTGATCCGATGAAGACGAAACAATTAAATAAAGGTATCGACCAATTGATGGACGAGGGTGTGGCTCAGTTGTTCATCAACCAGTTTAACGGACGGAAGCTGATAGGTACGGTAGGGCAGTTGCAGTTCGAGGTCATCCAGTACCGGTTGGAGAACGAATACAACGCCAAGTGCCGCTGGGAGCCTGTGAGCCTGTATAAGGCTTGCTGGATAGAAAGCGATGACCCGGCTGAATTGGAGGCGTTCAAGAAGCGCAAGTTCCAGTATATGGCCAAAGACCGTGAGGGGCGGGATGTTTTTCTTGCCGATAGCGGCTATGTGCTTCAGATGGCTCAGAACGATTTCAAGCACATCAAGTTCCATTTTACCAGCGAATTCTGATGTCTTTTTTTAGAAACTGTTTTGAATTTCTACGAAAAGTTTTTCTTGGCTTGATGTATCCGTTTTCGTGTGTGCTTTGGGCGATTTTTTGGTCCTTTCCGCTTCTGTTCTTCGTCAGATAGCCCGCTATCTTCCTCATCACAGAAGTG
>CASFRN010000151.1 GCA_949296855.1 uncultured Bacteroides sp.
GCCTTGTGGGGTAAGGGGAAGTTATGCCTGAAAGGTACGACCCAAGCTCTCATGACACACAGAAGTCTTCAGACTTTTCATGAAAATCGCAAAAAAACTGTCGTGTCATGAGAGGATAAAAGAGTTGCGGAAATGAGGATTTTATAAGGAGGATAGCGGGCTATCCGACGAAGAACAGAAGCGGAAAGGACCAAAAAATCGCCCAAAGCACACACGAAAACGGATACATCAAGCCAAGAAAAACTTTTCGTAGAAATTCAAAACAGTTTCTTAAACAGGCTCTTATAAAAACTGTATCGTTCGCATATTATTAAAATCAGTTTCTTTTCCTGATTTCTTCCGCCAAGCGGTAATGTATTGCCGCTTCAGTTTCCTTCCCTGCCTGCTTTAAGGCGTCGCCGAAACATTCGTGCGCTCCGGCATGTTGAGGCTTGAGCGAGGTGGCTTTATCCAAGTCCGTAACGGCTCCTTCTATGTCATGGATATGCAGGCGGAGCTTGCCCCGGTTGTACACGGCTTTAAACTCATTGGGGCGGAGTTTGACGGCTTGGTTCAGGCATTCGTTGGCTTCGCTCATCCGGTTGGCGTTGAAAAGCGTCACTCCTTTCCGCACCCATGCGTCCACGTATTCGGGGTATAGTTCGAGGGCTTTGTCATAATTCGCCAGTGCAGCCCGTGTGTCGTGGGCTTGCGTGACACATTCGTTCCCCATCAGGTAATATTCCTTGGCATACTTTTGCAAGTTCTTTTTCGATTCCCGCATCTCTTCTTTCAGGCGCGCGTTCTCGGCTTTCAGACGGTTGATGATGCCTAATTTCTTGCGGATAAAGCGTTGTTGCAGAGGTCTTTCAATGTCGTACCGTGAATGGATTGCCTTGAAAAAGTGATGGAGGAAGGTTTCAAAATCCCCTTTATCAAAGGCTTGGACGGATGCGGCATATTCAATATCGGCTTGGGCTTGCTTCATGGCACGGTCGATGGCTTGCGAATCATTAAATTTTTGGGCAAAGCTTACGATTTCGGGACGCACGAATACATCGGCACGGGTGATTTCCCGCTTCAGGCAAATGCCATCGAGCGAGGTGCACCGGCTCAATGCCACGTAGGCTTGGCCTCCCGCAAATACGCCTCCGGTAAAGTCAATAATGACCCGGCTGAAGGTCAATCCTTGGCTTTTGTGTACCGTAATCGCCCAAGCCAGCCGGATGGGATATTGCGTGAAAGTGCCTAATTCTTCTTCCTCTATCTTTTTCTCTTGCTCGTTATACCGGTACCGGATGTTGCTCCAGCTTTCCCGCCGCACGTCGAATTCCTTCCCGTCTTCGGTAGTTACATAGAGGATGCCTTCCTTATCGATGCCCGAAAGGATGCCTATAGTACCGTTCACCCAACGTTTCTCAGGGTCGTTCTTGATGAAGATAATCTGTGCGCCGGGCTTTACGGTGAGTTCCATAAGGGTGGGAAGGCTGCTTTCGGGGAACTCGCCGTGGATTTCTCCCTTTAGCGTAACGGCTTCTCCCGGAAGTGCTGCAAGGCGTTGCTCGTTGATGAAGTCTACGTTATCTCTCCGGGTGGCGAGGGTGATGTATAAATCGTTCTCGTTCGATTTTACGGGGGCTTGGTATCGGGTGTTGAGCAATTGCAGGTCGGCGCTTCCTACGCTATTGGTGCGGATATGGTCGAGCACGCTTACGAAAACATTGTCCCGTTGGCGATACACCTTGGTCAGTTCGATAGATACCAGTTCCATTTGCTGGAACACCCGTGCCGAGAAGAAGTAAGGATTGGGATAGAAGCGGTTGATGATTTCGCGCTCATCGTTTTTCACCACCGGCTCTAACTGGAACATATCGCCCACTAACAGGAGTTGTTTCCCTCCGAAAGGCTCGCGCATGTTTTGCGAATAGACCCGCAATACCTTGTCGATGAAGTCGATAATGTCGGCACGCACCATGGATATTTCATCGATAATCACCAGCTCGATGTTCTTTATCAGCTTGCGGCGGTCGGCGGAGTATTTCAGGAAACTATGCAATTTCCCTCCTTTCAGGCTGAAATTCGGGTCATCGGGCAGAAGAGGATGGAAAGGGAGTTTAAAAAAGCTATGCAAGGTGCTTCCTCCCGCATTGATGGCGGCAATGCCCGTAGGAGCCAACACCACATATTTCTTCTTCGTATGCTGGCAGATGTATTTCAAGAACGTAGATTTACCCGTCCCCGCTTTCCCGGTCAGGAATATAGATTGGCGGGTATATTGGATGAGTTTCAATGCGTTCTGAAACTCGGCGTTGCTGGTATCTATTTCAATAGGTGATTGTGTCATGCTGTTTTTTCTATTCCCTTATGCTGCAAATATACGAAAAAGCGAAAGAAATATGAAAGCAGCTACCCAAAAAGACTGCTTATTTTCCGCTTGATTTTATCTTAGCGATAAGCTGATAATCTGCAAAGCTATACTTACATTTTATATTCCGGCTGGTGAAATGTATATTCCGGCTGGCGGAACGTATATTCCAGCCCGTGGAATGTATATTCCGGCTGGCGGAATATAAAATAAACCGTACTGTTTAGGTAAATACATTAGGTCTCTAAATGGAATGCATCGGGTTTATAAGTAAAAGTCTGTTAATTTTTTGCATTCATGCTTGCTTATGAAAACAAGAATCCATACTTTTGTAGTGTACTATTTAAGTAACACACTAAAACAGAAAACAGTCATAGCATAAAAGACAAAAAGATGATGTTAGAAGTAAAAGACCTTTCATTTAGTTATGGCAGGCGCAAGAAAGACGTGCTAAGCCATTTTTCCCTTTCTCTTCAGCCCGGGCAGGTGTACGGACTGTTGGGGAAGAACGGGACGGGAAAATCCACTTTGCTTTACCTGATGAGCGGATTGCTCACCCCGCGGAAAGGGCAAGTGATGTATCGCGGCACGGATGTGCGCCGCCGTCTGCCTGTTACGTTGGGCGACCTTTTCTTGGTGCCCGAAGAATTTGAATTGCCTTCCGTCACGCTGGAACGCTATGTAAAGCTGACCAGTGGTTTTTATCCCCGTTTCAGCACAGAAGACATGAAGCGTTATCTCGACTTGTTCGACTTGGATACCGATGTGAACTTAGGTGCGCTCTCAATGGGGCAGAAGAAAAAAGTGTTTATGTGTTTTGCGTTGGCTACACATACCTCGTTGCTTCTGATGGACGAACCGACCAACGGATTGGATATTCCCGGCAAGAGCCAGTTCCGCAAGCTGATAGCTTCGGGCATGGACGAAGAGCGGTGTGTGGTAATCTCTACCCATCAGGTGCGCGACATCGACCGGATGCTCGACCATATAGTCATTATCGATGAAAGCCGTGTGCTGCTCGACCGTTCGGTAAGCGATATTTGTGCCGCGTTCTCTTTCCGTGAGAGCGATGACCCTGCGCTGGCAGAGCGTGCGCTTTATGCCTTGCCTTCGCTTCAAGGCAATAGCCTGATGTTGCCCAATGAAAGAGGCGAAGAGACAGAGATTAATTTGGAGTTGCTGTTCGGTGCGGCGCTTGCCATGCCCGAACGGATAACGGCGATGTTTCATTCTTGATAAAATGATGTAAAAATGGAAAACAATCAGTTTTTTAATTTGCGGCGTTTCGGGATGTTGTGCCGTATGGAATGGATTGGAGCATGGAAGATGCATCTGCGTAGGTTTGTGGCGTGTTATGTAGTGTTGCTTTCGTTGCTGCTATGCTACAGTATGCCAAGGTATAGCGAGTTAGCCATGCATATAAGCCCAAACTATAGCATTGATTTTGACGGTATCATGATTCAGTTTTTGTTGGTGTTTTTTTATGCTTCGGGTATAGTTTACGTTTCTTTTTTCATGGAAGGTATGAAAACGAAAACCGGGCGTGCTTCCTTTCTTACGTTGCCTGTTTCTACTTTCGAAAAATACCTTTCACACTGGTTGTTGGTGACGGTGGGATTTATCGTTGTGTTTACCGTAGCACTTGGGTTGGCGGATTTTACCAAAGTGCTGGTGTGTAGGATGATGTATGGTGAAGTAGCCGATCAGATAAATTTAGTTTCTTGGAAAGAATGGTGCGACTCTCCATATTTCAAAGTACGGGTATGTGCGTTGATAAGCGGTTTCTGTTTCCTTCAGTCGTTGTTTGTGTTGGGAAGCCTCCTTTGGTCTAAAAACACATTAATCAAAACGTGTGGAGCTTTAGCCGGCATTGTCTTGATTCATATAGCAGTAGTTTACTTGATTCATGAATTTTCAGGCGGTTTCTCTCGTGGAGTTTATATAGACGATGATACGTTGGGCACTTTCCTCATCGTGCTCGGAGCCGTGTTTGCGGTGTTCAACTGGACGTTGGCTTACTTTCGGTTTAAAGAGTCGGAAATCATCAATCGTTGGTAGCCTATGGATTTCAAGGAAAGTAAAGCCATTTATTTGCAGATAGCCGACCGCATTTGCGATGAAATCCTTCTCGGCGTATATCCCGAAGAAGGGCGCATCCCTTCCGTGCGCGAATATGCGGGCATGGTGGAGGTGAACGCCAACACGGTGATGCGTTCGTTCGACTACCTGCAACAGTTGGGCATCATTTACAACAAACGCGGCATCGGTTATTTTGTAGCTATAGGTGCGCATCGGGTGATTGACGGCTTGCGCAGGAAACACTTCTTGCAGGAAGAATCGGATGCCTTTTTCAGACAATGCGTGATGCTGGGCATTTCGGCGGAAGAACTTGCAGCCATGTACCGTGACTTTATCGACAAACAAACGAATCAAGAAAAGCAATCTTAACTGTATGAAACGAACAACTTATATTCTGATAGCAATGTTAGCGGCAGGATTGCTGCTGACAGGCACATTTGCTTATTTTCTAACCTGTGGAGAGAAGTCTGCGTCTTCTACCGAAATCGGGACACTCAGTTCCATGAAATCGGAACCGTTGCCCGCATTCAAGAGGGTCGTATTCACGACGGAAGATGAAAAGATGTCTCCGGTTGTTGTCCCGATTGTGATGGGTCCGGCAGATTCAACCGGAAGCAGTATATCCTATGTATCCGAGCTGGAACCTTATATGAAACTGGACTTATCGGAAGACAGCACATTGAATATTCATTTCTGTTTTCCTAAAGACAGATTCCCTGAAAACCAATGGCACAGTTTCTTGTCTATGCGCTTGCTGCTTCCCAAAGAAGCCGATGCTGTGTACAATCACACACCTTATGTCACCGCTTTTGTCAAAGGGCTTGAACGGGATGCATTTTCAGTATCTACTCAAAACCGTATAGAATTATCGGAATGCAAGTTTGGAACGCTTTCGGCATCGGGAGGCAGTCTGCATTTTAAAAGCGGCAGTGCCGGACATTTGCATATTGATTTGGATGCAACAAACGAATGGTACATTCATGCCGATTCGTTTCATGTAGATACCGAACATCTTACAGGCAGCGGTACGCATTATTGCCGTTGGGTAAAGAACGAAAGCCGTAGTCTGAAGTGGTATCCGAAAACCGAGGGTGCGAGACTGAATATCGAATTGCGTGAAGCGGCAGAGATTGTGCGGAAAGATTCGTTGTGATTAACTGGCAATCAACGATATTAAGCTTATTTTCCGTACTTTTTTCTGTATTCGGCAGGGGAGATTCCGAATTCTTTTTTAAAGCAACGGTTGAAGTAAGGGATGTCGGAAAACCCTGCCTCGTATGCTATCTCGGAAATATTCCGCTCTGTCCGGTTGAGCATATTTACAGTCATTTGCAGACGGAACCGATTCAGGTAAGTGATGAATGGTTCATTAGTCGATTTCTTGAAGAATGCACAGAAGGCGTTTTTGTTCATGGCAATGTGTCCGGCTATTTCATCGAGGGTTATTTTCCTGCGGTGGTTTTCTACAATATATTTATAGACGGCTTGGAGACGTTGCCTGTTTTTGTGCGTTGTAGTTCCGTCAAATGTTTTCGTGCCAATGGCTTTGGTTTCCTTGGAATAAAATGCAAGCGTAAGGATTTGCAGAAGCCCTAAAAGCCTTTGTTGCTCGTTATAATTTTCGAAATCCAAAAGAATGCGCCGGACTTCTTTTAAGGTTTCCCCTTGTACGGACAAGCATTGCTTCAGACCAGAATAGAATGATGCTATTTCTTGAAATTCGTTGGCGAAACGGGCAAGACGCTCTAAGAAGCAGGGCGGAAATTGGATAAAAGCTTCTTCTACCGTCTCTTCCGCTTGGCTTGAGAGTTTGTTGTATATCCAGCAATGCGGGACGTTCGAGGGGATGATAATAATATCTCCATCCTCAAAGTGTTCAATAAAATCGTCGGTAATCCGTTGTCCGCTTCCTTTAATGACACATCCGATTTCCAACTCCGGATGTTGGTGATAGCCTATCGCAGCTTTATACCAAGATATACACCGCCGGTAAAAGAATGAATTCTCAGCGTTTTGAGGAACTTGTTCGTAGATAATGGTATTCATACGTATAGCAATGTTGGTTTGCAAAGATATAACAATATTAGAATAAATAGAAGGATTTATGTCCGTATGTTGGGCAATTTAGTTAATATCAGACAATAAAATGTATTTTTGTTCAATAAAATTTATCGTGATATTACTTATCTTTGCGGCACTAAAAGATACATCTATGACAGAGAAAGAGAAAGGAGCACGAGGCATGCTGTATGATGCCAACCACGATGAAGAATTGAATGATGAATATCTGAACGCTTCCTTATTATTGGTAGATTATAACCGTACTTTGCCGATAGAGCAAGGTATGCGCCGAAGCATTTTGAGAGAACTGCTGGGGAAGATAGGAAAGGAATGTGAAATCCGTCCTCCGTTTTATTGTGACCGGGGATATAACATCGAATTGGGCGATTATGTTTTTGCGAATTATCATTTTACGGTGCTTGACGGCGCAAAAGTGGTGATAGGGAATCATGTATATATCGCTCCGAATGTAAGCATTTATACTGCGGGCCATCCGTTTGATGTCGTTTTGCGCCGCAAGGGATTAGAATATGCCTATCCGGTCCGTATCGGGGACGATGTATGGATAGGCGGGGGAGTTTCCATATTGCCCGGAGTGACGATAGGGAATAATGTCGTGATAGGGGCAGGAAGCGTAGTGAATCGGGATATTCCTGACAATAGTCTGGCGGTAGGGAATCCGTGTAAAGTTATCCGACGTTTGGAGCTGTCAGAGGAAAAAGAGTTGGATTAGTGCTATTGCAATGAAAGATAGATTTATGAATTGTTAATATTTAAGGTTAAATGAAGGAACCGGGGATGCAGGGATGCATAAACCGGTCTATCTGTTTTTACTTTCTCCTTCTTCGCCAATGCACCAAAAGTCAACACCTTTGGCATGGGCCATTTCTTTCATGCGCCACGCAGATTGGAATCCGCTGGCAACGAAATGCATAGGGACAAGCAAGCCTACTTGGAAACGGTCGATGAACTGACGCGCTCCACGAGTATAACCGTTCCCGATGCGCCCGTCTACGGGAAACATAGCGATATCGAAACGGCCGGTGAGCTTGCGGATGTCTTTCAGTTCACCCAAGTAACGTTTCTCTTCTTTTTCAGGATTGATGCAGATACCGAATTCAGGGCTGTAGATTGTCCCTCCCACATAATCATCGGTCAGAAAACGGGCATACCAATTGTTCAGGTCGCCCGCATGGAAGATGCGTTTGCCTTCGGTCTGCACTATCCATGACACACCGCTATCGTTGCTTCCCATGGCATCCACTTGGATAATCCCATCCTGCCAGCTCCCTCCTTTGGCGAGCCATACATCGGCATCTTCCCGATTTGCCCTGCGGTGTTTCAGGATGTCTTTCGAGAGGAGGTAGGTGATGTTCGGCTTAACGGATTTCCACGAAAAGATGTCGCGGTTGAAATGGTCTTCGTGGAAATGGCTGGCGAATACGTACATCGGCTTGTCCGACTTAAGCAATACGGGCATGACCTTTGCCGGATCCAGCCAATAGTCGAAGACCAAGATAGATTCGCACGTTTCGAGAGCGAAGCCACTGTGAAAGAGGTAAGTCAGTTTCATAAAGTCAAAGCAAATGAAAAATGATTGGTATCCGATAAAACTTTAAGCTTCTCCAAAGAGGAGTTACCACAGGCAAAAGTACATATTTTTATAGACAACCGCTCTACAGCCGGGTGTAAAATTCATATAAGCCAAAGATTTTATCGGATACCCAATATTTTTGTCAATTATCAACCATCTTCCAAGCTTTACCCGAAACTTTCCCTCAAACCGCCCAGGATATACTGACTTATCAAAGCCTGTTCTTATAAATATCCGCCATCAGCTTCTGGTACTGGTTTTCCAGTTCGATGTATGCCTGCAGGTTGCGGTAAACGTTGTCGGCTTCGGTATAGAACTCAATGACGGAGAGCTGACCCGCGCGGACGGCTTCGTGGAGCAATGCCAAGGTGCGGTGCATCAGTGTTATATCGTATGCCTCCATCGCCTCGCGCAGGCGGCACATCTCGTTGAAACGGCTATGCACCTCCGATTCCGCTTTCAGGCGGGCATCGTCTGCCGCCAGACGGGCACTCACGGCTTGGGCACGGGCAATGCGGGTCTTCTTGCGGTTGGAAAAGAGAGGGAAACTTCCGCCTACAAGAAAACCGTTGCTTTTCTCATCGAGCGAAGTGTTGCGCCGGTATCCCACCTCCAGCTTCGGAAGCCAGCTTTGGCGGTTCACCTTCAGTTCCTGTTCGGCGGCACGGGCGTTGGCATCGGCTTCGAGCAAAGCCGCATCGGTCGCCATTACCTCATCGTAGAGGGCATTGACATCGTTCAGTTCCTCCATGCGGGGATAAGTGTCGGCATCGAACGTGAGGGGCAGGTTGCCGTTCAGGGCGAGCAACCCTTGGAGGGCAGTGCGGTGGGCAGCAGAGGTTTGCGCCGTCTCGGTCTGCACGCTCATCCGCTCCATCTTGATTTTGTTCACTTCGAGGATGCCCGCGTCGCCTTCCTGCAAGCGTTTCTCGAAAAGGGCGAGCAGCTCGTCGGCATTCTTCGCCCGCTCGTCGAGGAGGGCTTGCTTCTGGCGGAGCATAATCAGGTCGAGGCAGAGATTCTTGGCTTGCAGAAGGATGTCGCGGCGCACCGCCTGATGACGCCGGTCGAGGACTTCCTGCTTCACCTTCCCCGACTTGCGGCGCGCGCCGTAGAGGGTGGGGAAATCGAAGCCCTGAGTCACCACCAGTTCCGAACTGGACATCCCCGTGATGCCCCGCGTATAGAAAGGGCTATACTCCACCGAAGGGTCTTCGAGGTTGTTTTCCACCTGCACTTCGAGTTTCGAAGCGAGCGTGGCTTGTGCCTTCGCCTGAAGCTCCTTGTTGTTCTGCTCCACCTGGCGGAGCACGTCGTCTATCGTTTGCGCCTGCATCGGGACTACCGCAAAGCAAGCTATGGCTAATGTGATGTATCTGTTCATTGCTTGTGTATGTTTGTTTTTCACCACAGATTACACAGATTTATAAAATTATTTTCCAATGTATTCTGTGGTTAATAGTCAATTATTTTAATCTGTGTAATCTGTGGTGGAAGACCGGTGCATCCATTCGTACACAATGGGGACGATGAAGGCATTGAGGAAGGTCGATGTGAGCAAGCCGCCAAGGATAACCTTCGCCATCGGGCTTTGGATTTCGTTGCCCGGCAGGTCACCGCGCAGGGCGAGCGGAATCAATGCCAATGCCGACGAGAGGGCAGTCATCAGAATCGGGTTCAGGCGGTCCAGCGAGCCGCGCACGATACACTCACGCAAGCCCAAGCCTTGCTCTTCGCGGAGCAGGTTGTAATGGCTGATGAGGAGCATGCCGTTGCGCGTGGCGATACCGAAAAGCGAGATGAAACCAATGATGGCGGGGATGCTTAGTTCGCCCGAAGTGAGGAGCAGCACAAACACGCCCCCTATCAACGCCAAGGGCAGGTTGAGAAGGATGACGGCACTCTGTGCGGCGTTGCGGAACTGGAAGTAAAGCAAGAGGAAGATGACCACGATGCTTATCGCCGAGGCGAGTGCCAGGGTGCGGCTTGCCGCCTGCTCGCTTTCGAACTGCCCTCCGTATTCGATGTGATAGCCTTCGGGCAGGTGTATCTGTTCGTCCACACGGGCACGGATGTCGTTCACCACACTCCGCAGGTCGCGCCCGCTGGTGTTGGCTGAGATGACAATCTTACGCTTCACGTTCTCGCGGTTAACCGTGTTCGGTCCCATAGCCGACACCACGTCTGCCACATCGCTCAGGGGGATTTTCCGCCCCTCGGCATCGTCTATCATCAGGTCTTTGACACGCTCTATCGAGCCTCGGTTGTCTTCCGAAGCACGCACCACGAGGTTGAACGCCTTTCCCTGCTCGTAGACTTGCGACACCGTTTCGCCCGCCATATTGACCGTGACGAACTCGCGGAACGCCGCAAGCGAAATGCCGTGACGCGCCAGCATCTCACGCCGGGGCACGATTTTCAGTTCGGGACGCTCTATCTGTTGCTCCACATTCAGGTCGGCAATGCCTTCCACGTCCTTCACCGCATCCTTGATTTGGTTTCCAAGGGTGAACATCCGGTTCAGGTCGTCGCCGAAAAGCTTGATAGCGATGCTTGCCTGCGTGCCGCTCAGCATGGCGTCAATGCGGTGGCTGATGGGCTGACCTATCTCGATATTGGCTCCCGTAATGACCGAGAGCTTATGGCGCACTTCGTCTAATAGCTCCTTGTGCGAACGGTCCTTGAGTTCGAAGGGAGCTTCCAGTTCCGACACGTTCACGCCCAAGGCATGTTCGTCCAGTTCAGCCCGTCCCGTCTTCCGCGCCACGGTCTGTATTTCGGGTATGGAGAGGAGGATTTCTTCGGCTTGCCGCCCTATCTTGTCCGACTCTTCGAGCGAAATGCCCGGCAAGGAACTTACGTTTATTGTGAACGAGCCTTCGTTGAATGCGGGCAAGAAGCTATGCCCCAACGTAAAGAAGCATCCCAATGCCACGAGGAAAAGGGCGAGCGTGCTCCCCACGACCGTCCGCTTGTGCGCCAACGCCCACAGCAATCCGTTCTCGTAATGTTTGCGGAGCCATACGGCAAGAAAGGCTTCGCGAGGCAAGCCGTCTTTCTTCGAGCCGCCTAACAGATAGCTGCACAACACGGGCGTAAGGGTCAACGCCACCACCGTAGAGGCAAAGAGCGACACGATGAAGGCAATGCCCAGCGGCACGAGCATCCTGCCCTCCATCCCGCTCAGGAAGAACAAGGGGACGAAGCTCACGATAATAATCAAAGTAGAGTTCAAAATAGGCATACGCACCTCACGCGAAGCGTTGAACACCACTTCAAGCACGGGACGGCGTTCGCCTACAGGAAGCATCCGGTTCTCGCGCAGGTGTTTCCACACGTTTTCCACATCCACAATCGCATCGTCCACCAACGAGCCGATGGCAATAGCCATACCTCCGAGGCTCATCGTGTTAATGCTCAAGCCCATGTAATGAAGCACAAGCACCGCCACCACCAGCGAAAGAGGAAGCGTGACGAGCGAAATAAGCGTAGTGCGTACATTGGCAAGGAAGAGGAAGAGGACGATAACCACGAATATCGCACCTTCGACAAGCGAATCCTGTACGTTTCCGATGGAGTTTTCGATGAAGCGCGACTGGCGGAAGGTATCAGTAGAGACACGCACATCGGGAGGCAGGTTCTTCTGCAGGTCGTGCAATGCCGCCTCCAGTCTTTCGGTCAGTTCGATAGTGCCCGTATGGGGCTGCTTGGTCACGGTGATGAGTACGGCGGGATTTCCTTTCTCCGAAGCCGTCCCCAACTTAGGTTGTTGCGCCCCGATGCGTACATCCGCTATGTCTTCGAGCGTCACGGGCGCACCTCCCACGGTCTTGATAACCGCACGCGCCATTTCCTGTACCTCCTCGGTAGACACCACCCCGCGCACGATGTATTCGTTACCATACTCGTAGATGACGCCTCCGTTGGTATTTTGGTTCATTCCGCGGGTCACCTCCATTACCTCACCCAATGTCACCCCGTAGTGTTTCATCCGTTCGGGATGAAGCAATACCTGATACTCCTTGATATCGCCTCCTAACACTGCCACCTGAGCCACGCCTCCCGTAGAAAGCAAGCGCGGGCGGATAGTCCAGTCTGCCAAAGTGCGGAGGTCGAGCATCGAAGTGCTATCGGCGGTCAAGCCCACAATAAGCAATTCGCCCAAGATAGACGATTGGGGTCCCAAGGTAGGATTTCCCACGTTATCTGGCAGGTCCTCTCCCACCGTAGCCAATTTTTCGGACACAATCTGACGCGCCAAATAAATATCTGTGTCCCAATCAAACTCCACCCATACCACGGAGAATCCCGTAGTGGAAGACGAACGCACACGGCGCACGCCCGTAGCTCCGTTTACAGCGGTCTCAATAGGGAAAGTAACGAGTTGTTCCACCTCTTCAGCCGCCATTCCTCCCGCCTCGGTCATCACCACCACCGTAGGCGCATTGAGGTCGGGGAACACGTCCACCTCGGTATGCCAGGCGGTGTACGTCCCTCCCACAAGCAGAAGCACCGATGCCACCAACACTAACAATCGGTTCTGCAATGAAAAACGAATTATCTTGTTCAGCATAAGAATAAGTTTTAAGCTTTCACCACAGATTACACAGATTTAATTAATTAATAGTTAATAACGGCAGGCGAAAACACATACCGTTATTCATTGTTCACTTTTAATTATTAAATGTTTTAATCTGTGGTAAAAATAAATTAGTGGTTATGTGTATGCGCCGGAATGGCATTGCTTGCCGAAGCTAATTTAACGTGGATAGCACCTTGAGTAACTAATTTTTCACCCTCTTTCAAGCCCGAAAGGATTTCCACACGCGCTCCGTCATCGGCTCCCGTCTTTACTTCCCGCTTTTGGTAGCATTCGGCATCCAGTTGCACATAGACGAACTTCACGCCTTGCTCCTCGGTAAGTGCCGAACGGGGTATACTGATGATGCCTTCCCGCTCGCCCGACAACAACCAGACCTCGGCAAAAGCACCCGGAAGCACCTCACCCCGATTATCGAACTCGAAAGTAACGGGAATATAATAAGAGGTGCCGTCCGTAGATTTGCCATACGAAAGCAAACGTCCGTTCAACGAATCGAGTTGATAAACATGGTCGTTATAAGAAGTGCGGAAATGAGCGGAAGACACTCCGCGCAACATCGGATAATACCGTTCCGGCACGTCCGCACGCAACCGCAAGCGGCGGGTCTGGGTGACCGTCAGCAAGGGTTGTCCTACGGTGACATAATCGCCTTCTTTCACCAAGCACGACTTGATATATCCCGCAATGGGCGACACCACCGACACTCCCTGCCCGTCTGCACTGGGCGAAAGAGCCTCGTAAGCGATGCGGGCATTCTCGTAAGCCTCTTTCAAGGCGTTGAAATCCTTTTGCGACACGATTTGTTGGTCTACCAATTTCGATGCACGCTCATACTCGGCTTTAGCGGTCTCGTAAGCCACACGTGTCCGGTTGATGGCGTCCCCGTCTTGGATGCGGCTTCCCGATACGGTCAATACCGCCTTATCTTCCGCTACCGCCATTCCTTCTACAAGCGGGCGCACAAACGATACCACCCCCGACGTACTTGCCACCACCGTGGCTTCATCGCCCTGCGAGGCAAGTATCTGCCCGCTAACTTGTATCACTCCGCGGAATGTGCCCGCCTGTATCGTTTCGGTCTTCACACCCGCCGCTTCCGCTTTCTCGGGTGCCAACACAATTTCATCCGAAGCACCGTGTGCGGCTTCTCCGGCATGAATATCTTCTTCGTGGGAATGCGTTTCCCCTCCCCCACAGGAAGCCAATGCCAGCAAGGCAAAGACTCCCGTAAAAATCCTTTTCTTCATAAGTATGTCTTTTTGATTTTATTTTCCTGATGCAAATGTAGCGTATATCCCCCGCAACCGGGTTGCAATGTATAATCTGTGGTAAAGACTTAACAAAAAGGAGGGGCACGCAAGCCCGTAGCACACGCCACATCTTGCGCATGAAGATTTTCCACATACACGGCATCTGCACGCGAAAAGCATTCGGATGCCCGATGAAGAAGAGTATCGAAGGTATAAAGAATCAAATAAAAAGAATAGTCGGGAGAAAAATGCGGGACGGCATCATCGGGCGTGCCGCTTTGGATATGCGTGACACATCCTGCCGAACACGTATGGCGGTCGCCGTCACCCTCGTGATGCATCCTGTCCGTATCGCAATCCTCGCCCGCACAAGCCGTCAGGTCGGCATGCAGGCAAAAGAGTTCCGAATGGTGATGATGGGGGAAAACGGAAGCTATCTGCATCACCATGCAGACCAACAAAAGCCAATATGCTATGTACTTCCGTCTTTCCTTCATCGCAATTTCATTATTCGTTATCTTCTGTTTGCTTTTCCGTAGCCGGAATAGTCACCAGCACCTTATCGATGCGGGCACCGTCCATATCTACGATTTCCAAGTTGAAACCGTTCCATTCCAACGTTTCTCCGCTCACGGGGATATGTTGCAATTGCTGCAAAATCAATCCGCCAAGCGTATGGTATTCGGAATTTTCGAAAAGGTCGCTCCGGTCGAAATAACACAAGAAGTCGTATAAAGAGCACTGGCCGTCTACCAACCAGCCTTCCTTGTTCATCCGCTTAATAATATCGGGTTCTTCGCCCGGACCGTCCATATTGCCCACCAAGCCTTCTAAGATGTCTCTCAACGTGATGACACCCATGCAGATGCCGAACTCGTCGCACACTAATGCACGGCTGATTTTGCGCGCCTTCATCTGCTCTAATGCCTTATACACGTTCATGCTCTCGTGGAAGAACACCGCTTCGTGAATCAACGAACTGAGCTTGAAATCGGGCTCGTACAAATGAAGCACCAAGTCTTTCAGGTTTACGATGCCCTTCACGTGATCCAAGTCACCTTCGGCTATCGGATAAAACTCATAGAGCTTCTCGCTCAACACCTTCTTTACATCATCTGCTGTCATGTCCGTGTCAAGCCATACGATGTCGTTCTTATGCGTCATGATTGAGCTAACCTTCAGGTCGCCCAACAGGAACACACGCTCCATGATGTCTTGCTCTACGGGTTGCACCTCGCCGTCTTCTGTACCTTCCTGGATAATCGACTTGATTTCCTCTTCGGTCACCTTATTGTCCGACTCCTTGATGCCCAAAAGGTTGAATATCACTTCCGTGCTTTTCGAGAGCAACCATACGAAAGGTAATGCCAGCACCGAAAGGAAACGCATGGGGCGCGAAACGGTCTTCGCCGCTTGTTCGGCTATGCTCAATCCGATACGCTTGGGCACCAGTTCACCGAAAATGATAGTGAGATAAGTCACGATGACCACGATGATACCTTGCGCCAATGTGTCAGCATACGAAGCAGGTACCCCCCACAAGGTCAAGACCCCCGTAAAGTCGCTGGCGATTTTATTTCCCGAATAGATACCAGTCAGGATTCCGATTAACGTAATTCCGATTTGAACAGTCGAAAGGAAACGGTCGGGGTCGTTCGCTAATTTCAGAGCCACGCTTGCCGCCTTGCTTCCTTTCTTCGCATCGGTAGAAAGCCGAGTTTTTCGGGCTGATATTAATGCCACCTCGGACATGGAAAAAATACCGTTAAGTACTATCAACCCGATAATTATAAAGATCTCGTCCATAAAAAATATAAAAGTGTTTCGGTCGGCAAATATAGTGGAATGTTCAAAGAAAGTAAAAGAGAAGCTAAAGTATTAAACAGTTTTAACAAAAAACCTCGAAACAAACTCAAAAAGAGACCCGTCAGAATCACTTGACTGAGAATTTAACAAGTCCCCCAATAAGGTATGTGGAAACCTTCTACCCAAAAGTAGGTAAAAAACAAGAAGAAAACAGACAAGGAAATACCTACTTTTGGGGATTGCGGAACGAAAGACAAGCATGTAACTTTGCAGCGCAATTAAGAATCAGTATAAATAATAGAAGAAGATATGACAAAACACTGCCTCTTCACATTACTCTGCGTAATGTGCTCTCTCTGTGTTTCGGCACAAAAACAGACAATGCTGTCGGGGAAAATTATCTCGGCGGAAGACAAGAACATCATCGACTTCGCCACAGTGTACCTGAAAGGAACTGCCTACGGATGCACCACCGACCAACAGGGCATCTATCACCTGAAAGCACCTGCAGGAACTTATACCTTAGTCGTATCCGCCATCGGATACGAGACATTCGAAGAACCCGTAACCCTGAAAGAAGAAAGGCGCACGCGGCGCACCATCGTGCTGAAGACCGCCACACACGAACTAGACGAAGTGGAAGTGGTGTCAAGCGGAGTAAGCCGGGTAAAAAGGTCGGCGTTCAATGCCGTAGCGGTCGATACCAAAGAATTGCATAACTCTACCAAAAGCTTGAGCGAAGCCCTGATGCAGCTTCCGGGACTGAAATTGCGCGAATCGGGCGGCGTAGGCTCGGATATGCAATTGATGCTGGACGGTTTTTCGGGCAAGCACGTAAAAGTATTCATCGACGGAGTGCCGCAGGAAGGAGCCGGCACGGCTTTCGACATCAATAACATTCCGGTCAACTTCGCCGAACGCATCGAAGTATATAAAGGTGTAGTTCCCGTAGGATTCGGCACGGATGCTTTGGGAGGTGTCATCAATATTGTGACCAACAAACGCCGCCGGGGATGGCATTTGGACGCTTCTTATTCCTACGGTTCGTTCAATACCCATAAATCGTATATCAATTTCGGACAAACTTTCCAAAACGGGTTGACGTATGAAATCAATGCGTTTCAAAACTTCTCGGACAACGATTATTACATTGACAATTACATCACCGAATTCGGAGAAGACGGAATTACGGAAAATACCGACCGCAATAAGATTTATCATGTAAAACGGTTTAATGACCGGTTCCATAACGAGGCGGTTATCGGGAAAATCGGCTTTATGGATAAGCCTTGGGCAGACCGGCTGATGTTGGGCTTCAACTATTCACATTTCTACAAGGAAATACAGACGGGCGTGTACCAATACATCGTATTCGGGGAAAAGCACCGCAAAGGACATTCGTTCGTCCCTTCTCTGGAATACAGCAAGCGGGATTTATTCACTAAAGGACTGGACGTGATGTTGACCGCCAATTATAACCATAACCTGACGATGAACATCGATACGGCATCGTATAAATACAATTGGCTGGGAGACCGGAAATATACCGGAAGCAAGGGAGAGCAATCATATCAGGATAACGAATCGAAAAATACCAACTGGAATGCCACGTTTACGGCAAATTACCGTATCGGGTCTGCCCATTCGTTCACGTTGAATCACGTATTGAGCACGTTCAAGCGCACTACACGCTCGAAAGTGGACGGAAGTTCGAAGTTATCCGATTTCAGCATCCCTAAAATCACCCGCAAGAACATCACCGGACTTTCGTACCGCCTGATGCCTACCGACAAGTGGAATCTTTCGGCATTCGGAAAATACTATAACCAATACAATCAGGGTCCGGTATCGCAAAGCGAAGACGGGGTGGGCAATTATGTCGACATGACCCGCAAGACCAGTTCTTTCGGGTATGGAGCGGCTGGAACCTATTTCATTATCGAAGGGCTTCAGGCAAAGCTTTCGTATGAAAAGGCTTACCGCCTTCCTACGACCGATGAGCTTTTCGGAGACGAAGACTTAGAAGCGGGCAAGACGGATTTGAAACCGGAAAAGAGCGACAATGTAAACTTCAACTTGAGTTATAACCGCCAATTCGGAAAACATGCCGTTTATGTAGAAGGAACATTGATTTACCGTGATACGAAAGATTATATCAAGCGCGGGCTGGATGCCATAGGAGGCATGAGCTACGGTATTTACGAAAACCACGGGCGGGTAAAGACCAAGGGATTCAACGTGTCGGCACGCTATTCGTATGCGAAATGGTTCTCGTTGGGAGGCACGTTCAATAACATCAATGTGCGTGATGACGAGCGGTACCGTGCGGGAAATACTCAACAGGAAAGCACTACCTACGGGCAACGCATCCCGAACCAGCCCTATACCTTCGCCAATTTCGATGCCACATTTACTTGGCACGACCTTTTTGCGGAGGGCAATGTATTGACTCTGACTTACGACAGTTATTATCAGCACGAGTTTTCGCTTTATTGGGAACACTTGGGAGACCCGCGTTCGAAAAGCCGCGTGCCCGAACAATTCTCGCACAACCTAAGCCTTGGGTATTCGATAAAGAACGGACGCTATAACTTCTCGTTGGAATGCCGGAACTTCACCAATGAAAAGTTATATGATAATTTCAGCCTCCAGAAGGCTGGACGTGCATTCTATGGCAAATTCCGGGTTTACTTCGGAAAATAAGCCACGCTATTAACTGTTAATTATTAACTATTAATTCAAGAATATATGAAGAAAAAACATTTCTCTTGGGCACTTGTAGCTGCCCTCTCTTTTGGCTGTATGTTTACAACCGCATGTAGTGATGACGATCCTGTACAAACCGAAGAGCCTAATCCGAATCCGGAACCAAGTCCGGAACCGAATCCCGAAACCCTGACCCGTTTTGTCATTGTGGCACAAGCAGGAAGCGATAATGGAGCAACTTATCTTGTCACTTCCGAATCGCTGGATGAGGGGCAAGTGACCGCAGAAGGGAACGGATGGGAAACCCAGTCGGCATCCAACTGGATTTATTACGGCGAGCGTTACCTCTTCGGTTTCCAATACAACGACGGAAGTAATGGAACAGGTTTTTCATTCAAGTTAGATAATAACGGGCTGATAACCGAAGACCGCCAATATACGTTTAACCGTACTACAACTTACGGTACGTGGGGCGATAATGTTATTACGGCTTCTACCAATGCCGGAACAGCGGAAAAAGACGAAGAAGGGAATTTCGCCTATTACCTGCAATTCAATTACCTGAGTGTATTGGACGGAAGCACTACCACCGGAAGCCACATTGCCGAGAATTTCTTGGGCAATGGCGAACGTGTAAGCTTTGCGGGTTTCGTAGAGGCGAATGGGAAACTCTATACTTCGGTAGTGCCGATGGGCATGAGCCACTATGGCGTGAATACTTATCCGTGGGGAATTAAGAAACCAGAATACGTGGCTAATGCCGACGGTGGAAGCGGCTCAGGACAATATACCGCAGGGATGATTCCTTCTACCCAATATCCCGATAGTGCTTTCGTAGCTATCTATAGCGGAGATGATTTCAATGAAACTCCCCTGATTGCCCGTACAGGGAAAATCGGGTTTGCCAGCGGACGGATGCGTTCGCAATATTACCAGACCATTTGGGCTGCAGATAACGGAGACCTCTATGTATTCTCTCCGGGATATGGACGTACTACAACGACTCCGGTCACGAATCCCGACGGCACACAATTCGAACGTGTGCAGGGCCGGCTCCCGTCGGGCGTGGTGCGTATCAAGGCAGATGAGAATGATTTTGACGCTTCTTATTATGTCAATATAGAAGAGTTGGGGAACAAGAATCCGATGTTCCGTTGCTGGCACATTGCCGAAGACTATTTTTTGCTCCAAATGTATAGCGGAGGAGCGGAAAACATGAGTGGTACCAGTGCGCCACGCAACGAACTGGCGGTATTCAAGGGCGAGGAAGGCACACTGACCGTAGTGACTGGTTTGCCCGAAGCCTCTACCTTATCCAGCTTCGGAACACCGTGCAGCGATAACGGATATGCTTACATCCCTGTAGTAACGACAACAGGAGCCAAACCGACCATTTACCGCATCGACCCTGCCACAGGAGAAGCCAAAGCAGGACTTGTGGTAGACAAAGCGGACTCCGTTACAGCATTGGGCAAACTATCAGCAACTAACTAATATGAATCTCACCACAGATTACACAGATTAAAATAATTATTATACTTCGTTGGCTTGAGGATGTGTCATAATGGAAATTTGCTATCAAAAAGTAATGTCATTCTGAACGAAGTGAAGAATCTCGTGTGCATCAGCTTGTGTTTTCGAGATCCTTCACTACGTTCAGGATGACAAAATGAAAGCTAATTTCTATTTTGACACAGCCTCATAGGCAATGGGGAAATGCGGATGTTCAAATAATTATTTTAATCTGTGTAATCTGTAGTGAAAACTCCAAACACAATTATGAAGAAATTATTCCGGAATATACACCTTTGGCTCTCGCTTCCCTTGGGCATCCTCATCAGCATTATTTGCCTTTCGGGAGCAGTCTTGGTATTTGAGCAGGACATCACGCAAGCCCTTCAACGTCCGATTTACCGGGTGACGCCACCCCAAGAAGGGGCGAAAGCACTTTCTCCGGAAGCATTGATAGAATGTATCCAGAAGCAAATGCCCGATTCCCTGCACCTTACCACCCTCCAGCTTTCTCATAATCCCGAAGAGGCGGCTTTTGCCTCTTTTCGAGAAACCGGAAAGAAGCGGCTCAGCATCAATCCCTATACAGGTAAAGCATTGGGCTGGACTGAAACGTATCCCTTCTTCCAAACCATGCGTAAGTTGCACCGATGGCTTATGAACCCTCCGCCTTCGAAAGGTGAGAAGTCGGTAGGGAAAGTTGTGGTGGGCGTGACCACCCTGCTTATGGTCTTTATCCTGATAAGCGGCTTGGTAATATGGATTCCCCGTACTCGGAAAGCCCTAAAGAACCGCCTCTGTGTATCGTGCACCAAAGGCTGGCGCAGGTTTTGGTATGATACCCATGTATCTATCGGATTCTATTGCACGGTTTTCCTGCTCGTCATGGCATTGACCGGACTGACCTGGTCGTTTGGCTGGTATCGCACGGCAGCTTATTCACTCTTCGGAGAAAATCCGTCCGCTTCGGTACACCGCGTAGATAAAGGTAAGGAAAAACCACACAAAGACGAAGTTCGAATCACATGGAAAGACGCTCAACCCTCTGCTCCGCAAAGCATGAAAGGCTGGTTTTATGCTTTCCATACCGGAAGTTGGGGAGGGATGCCTACTAAAGTATTGTATTTTCTCGCCGCCCTCTTCGGAGGAGTCTTGCCCTTAAGCGGGTATTACTTGTGGTGGAAACGGAAACGTTGAAAAGCCGGTTGCAAGGCATCGGAAAAATGAGTTGATTGTTGGAACAAGATTCTGTCTACGGGTTTTCCGGCATCATAGGTTACTTGTCCAAGTATTATTGGATACTTTGCCATTTATTATTGCTTCATTGGCCATTTATCCAATGATGCTTCACAACCGGATTTTCCGCCTGATTCTTTTTAATTCCTGAAAGGCTTGTTTAACAAAATAAGGAGGAACGCTAAACCAAATATATTACCAATGGTTTAAGCTGTTCCTCCTACTGTGATTCCGGAGCGATTCGAACGCTCGACCCACGCCTTAGAAGGGCGTTGCTCTATCCAGCTGAGCTACGGAACCCCATTTCTTTATTTCGAGTGCAAAGGTACGGCTTTTTTCTGACATACGCAACCTTTTGCAAAAGAAATATCCTTAAAAATCTGCATCACGCTTGGTGCAAAGTCGCTTCTATCTCCTCTACTTCGCTCTTAAACGCCTTATCCACTTCCACCTGGTCCTTGATGATTTTACAAGCGTGAAGTACAGTGGCATGGTCTTTGTTGCCAATCAGTTGCCCGATTTTACCCGAAGAGACATCAGTATGCTTCTTTGCCAGATACATCGCAATCTGGCGCACCTGCACTACTTCCCGCTTACGTGTCTTGGTATGGATGGCAGAAGTGTCTATCTGATAATGCTTACATACCTTTTCAATAATATCGTTGACCGTAACCGGCTTCACCTCGGCACAACGCACCGCTTTCTGCACAATGTGTTGAGCCAAATCAAGGTTGATTTCACGTTTCAATTGGATGGAATACACCAGCAATGAATTTACAATCCCCTCCAGTTCACGCACGCTTTCGTTTACATTCTCGGCGATGTAACAAATAACAGCTTCCGGTATAGTCAGCCCGTCACGGCGGATTTTGCTCCGCAAGATATTCTTGCGAAGCTCGATGTCCGGCTTTTCCAGTTCAGCTATCAGCCCCCACTTGAAACGGGTGAGCAAGCGGTCTTCCATCCCTTGCAACATCACCGGAGCACGGTCGGAACTTAAAATAAGCTGCTTCCCGTTCTGATGCAGGTGATTGAAGATATGAAAGAATGTATTCTGCGTCTTGGTCATTCCGGCAAACTCCTGAATGTCATCGATAATCAGCACATCAATCGTTTGATAAAAACTGATGAAATCATTGAAATGGTTCGTGCGTACGGAGTCGGTATACTGCACTTGGAACAGATGGGCCGACACATACAGCACCCGCTTTTCAGGATACAGTTCTTTAATACGCGTACCGATAGCATTGATAAGATGGGTTTTCCCCACTCCAGAAGGTCCGTACAAGAACAACGGGTTGAACGTACGCGCCGGATTCTGGGCTACAGTTTCCGCTACCGTACGCGAAAATTCATTGCTTGTGCCCTTGATGAAATTTTCGAAATTATAGTTCGGGTTCAGATGCGGGTCTAAGTCCTGCACTACGGGAGCCTGCAACAAGGTAGGAGCCTTGTTGCCGTCATGAATAGGACGCTGAGGGGGCAAAGCGGCCGAACGCTCCGTCCCTTTCATGTCGATGGCTATGTGGTTCGTCTTGTCAGCAAGAATAGAATACATCAACTCCGTACCCTCACCTATTTCCTTATAGATAGCTGCACGCAGAAGATCCACGTACTTTTCTTCCAAATATTCATAGAAAAAAGGACTCGGAACTCCGATAGTCAAAGCCTTCCCTTCGTATTTGACAGGCACGATGGGGTCAAACCAAGTAGTAAAGGCTGTCGTATTAACGTTGTCGCGGATAAAGTCGAGACAACGTTGCCACAATACAATAGCCTGATTGTTCTCAATCATATTTGTTCTTTCTATTTTTAAGCGATACTTCTACGAAGCAAAGTTCGGAATCTATTTCTATAAAAACAAATGCCGTTTTGCTTGCTTTTTATCAGCTTTTTATAACACATTGGTTTTCAAGTTCTTGTTTTTAGCATATCCGTAACATATATTTCGGCTGATTTGCAGATTTGCAAGAGTTTGTTTTTCAACACATTATTTCAATCATCAGCAGCACACACAAAGACTAATCCCTGCCTATCCAACTATTGAATATCAAAGGATTAGTCTCCAACACTATCCACCTCCAATGTTTTTTGTTATTTAGACAATTTCTATATAAAGGCCTTATTTGTCTTTCTTTCCAAACAACGAAAAGTGTACGTAACGTTTCGGGTGCGCCTTCAAGTCTTCCAGCAAACTGGCCGCATTGGCAGACGTGGCATTCAGGTTCCGATACAAAGAAGAATCGTTCATCAGAAGCCCGAGCGTATTGTCTTTCCGGTTGAGCTTATCGGTAAGCAACCGGACATTTGCCAACGTAGAGTCTACTTTCGAAAGCGTTGAAGCATAATCAACATCTTTTAAGTTATTGCTTACAGTCCGCAAATTGGCGGTGATTACATTGACATTCTCAGTCATTTGGGGGACATCGGTGCTCATCAGCTTATTCAGTTGCCGACTGGTTTCGTTTAAAGACGAAGTGAGCTGTTCGGCGTTATGTAAAGTCTGCGCCAATGCTGGATCCGCCAAGAGCTTATTCAAAGAAGCCAGAATCGAATCCATCTTCGGCATCATCTGCTGTAGTTTAGGAAGCAAATCTTTTTCGGCCGCTCCCATAATGCCGTTATTCGCCGAACCAGGAATGGTATCACCTTCTTTATAATATTGTGTGCTTTGCAGGTCGAGCAGCAAATTCATCTTGACGGTACCCAACATTTCGGTCACCAGTTCGGCACGGCTGCCTTGAGGAATCTTCATGTTCTGATCCATTTCCACGCCTACCAGCACATGACCGGGCTTTTCATAATTATACCGGATGTCGCGCACAATGCCGACTTTAAAGCCGTTGGCGAATACCGGGCTAGATTCAGGAAGCCCGTTCACATTCTCAAATTCTACCAAGTAATAACTTTCAGGCTTAAACATATTTATGCCTTTCAAATACTTAATGCCGCAAAACAGGATAACCAAAGCCACTATGCCGGCCAATCCTATCTTAAATTCTTTTCTCATATACTGTCTGTTCGTTTTAATTATCTATTTCGTTTAAACTCTCGTATGGCCTGATTGATGTCCATCTTCTCGCCGTTCTTAAAAGCGATGATAAAAGCATCCTTAAACTTAGCGTCCACTTTCGAACGTTTCAGTCGGAGAAGCCGGTTGTAATCCGTCGATTCGCCGTAGGTATATTTATAAATGCCCTTTTCTTTATAACGGCCGACAGGAGCCAATCCTTTAAACAAACGGCTTTTCGAAGGAAGTATCCGGTCAGAAGTCAATATCTGTATCTTAAAGACCGGCTTCCCGCTTACATGCCCGGCAGGAACCGCTTCCGCAACCGGTGCAGACAAACCGCCTTTCCCATCTTCCTGCCCCTGAAGGACGGGCGCGCTTTCCGCCACAGCCGGCGTTAACGTACCGCCATGCCCTTGCTTATAAGCAAGGAACGCCTGATAAATACTTTTAGCCAAAGCCGAGCTTCCCCTGTCAGAAAGCAAATACTGCTCCTCGGCAGGATTGGTGATGTATCCCAATTCTATCAACACACCGGGCATCGTTGTCTCACGGAGCACTAAGAACCCCGCTTGATGTACACCTTTATCTATACGGCGCGCACTGGCCTTGAACTGTTTTTGAACCCGTTGGGCAAAATCAATGCTTTGCACCATGTTTTTATCCTGCAAAAGCTCGAAAATGATATAACTTTCCGAAGAATTCGGATTAAAGCCCGCATAACGCTGCCGGTAATCATCTTCTATCAGAATAACGGAGTTTTCTTTCTTCGCCACTTCCAGGTTTTCCTCCGTCTTATGAAGCCCCAGCGTATAAGTCTCCGTGCCGCTCACCCGGCTGTTGCGGGACGCCAACGAATTCGTATGAATAGAGATAAACAAATCTGCCTTGGCCGCATTGGCTATTTCAGCACGCCGGTGCAAGGGAACAAAAGCATCTCTCTTACGGGTATAAACCACCTTTGTATCGCCGCAGTTGTCTTCTATCAACTTTCCCAACTTCAGAGCGACACTCAGGTTGATGCTCTTTTCACGTCCTCGTTTCCCCACCGCACCTGGGTCATGCCCGCCATGGCCGGCATCAATCACGACCGTAAAAGACTTATCTTGAGCCCCCCAAGCCATTGCAGGCATCAGGAAAGGGACAAAAAGGCAAATGATATGCAGTATGTAAAGTATATTCTTTTCCATGTTTTCACTTCGTTGCAAAGGTAATAGTTTTTTGCCGTATCTTCCGCATCAGGAAAAAGATTTCTGCAAATTAAGGGATAAAGTCTATAAAAACAGAAAAAAATGCAACCCGTTTCCACTTTTTCCGTATTTTTGCGTCATAAACAAGGACTAAAAAAACTCTATGTTACGGTTTATTAAAAATTGGACATTGCCATTGGCTATGCTGGCGGGCGTAATCGGCTATTTTTGCTTTACTTGGTTCGATATACTCCAGCCGATAAAGCCTTTTGTCAAAGCCTTCATCGCTTGGCTTACTCCGTCGCTAATTTTCGCCCAGTTGCTGCTTACTTTCTGTAAAGTGGAAATGAAAGAGCTTTCTCCCAAACGCTGGACATACATTCTTTTGCTCATCCAATCGGTATCTTGCCTGCTGGTAGCCGGCATCTTACTCCTTTTCCCTTTCCACGAATGCGGACAAATGGCATTAGAAGGAGCAATGGTCTGTCTCATCTGCCCCACAGCTACGGCAGCGGCGGTCATCACGGGGAAATTAGGAGGAAGCGCGGCCTCACTCACCACATATACCTTAGCATCCAATCTACTGGCGGCTATTCTTGTCCCGTTGGTGTTCCCGTTAGTAGAGCCGTCCGACATCCCGTTCGGTTTATCATTCCTCCGGATATTAGGGAAAGTATTCCCCCTGTTGCTATTCCCGTTTTTCCTGGCTGCACTGTTACGCAAGTATGCGCCGCCGGTACACCGCTTTTTAACCGGTCTGAAAGACATGGCATTCTATCTTTGGGCTATCGCATTGACCATCGTAATGGGGCAAACCATGAAATCAATCTTTGAAGGCCATGTTTCATGGGGCGAGAAATGCATCATCGCCGGACTAGCCCTCCTCATCTGTTGTCTGCAGTTTTGGGCGGGGAAAGCCATTGGGGGCAAATACAACGACCGCATCAGCGGAGGACAGGCATTAGGACAAAAAAACACCGTACTTGCCATTTGGATGGCTATGACTTACCTGAATCCCATCACCGCCATCGCTCCGGGAAGCTACGTGGTGTGGCAAAATACCATCAACAGTTGGCAACTCTGGAAAAAACGGGAAAAAGAAACAAAAGAACAATCAATCCTATAAATACATAATGTCATGAAAGAACAATACTGGAAATATTCATTGATCATACTGATTGTAGGCTTAGGCATCCTTCTGTTCCGTCAGGCGCAACCTTTTATGAACGGCATCTTAGGAGGATTTACCCTCTACTTACTTTTGCGGGGATTCACCAAATGGCTGAAGACCAAAATCAAACCATTAGTGGCAGTATGGATAGTCACCATCGGAACCACTCTTTTTATCCTGATACCCCTCTCGCTCTTTAGTTGGGCAATGGTCAACCAAATTTCCAACCTGCACTTCGATACGGCAGACATCATCCGCCCTGCCCAGCAGATGATTGCTATCATTGAAGAGAAAACAGGCTTCGATGTGCTATCCGAGAAAAACTTGTCGTTCATCATCGCGCAAGTTTCTTCTATCGGACACTCCATCATGACGGGCGTAAGCGACCTGATCATTAACTTGGCGGTAGCCATCATGCTGCTTTTCTTTATGTTATGGGAAGGAGACAAAATGGAGCAATTTATTTCCGACTTGCTCCCTTTCGAAGAAAACAACAAGCGCGAGGTATTACAGAAAATTCAGCTTATCGTCCGTTCCAACGCCATCGGCATCCCGTTGCTTGCCGTCATTCAAGGCTTCATCTCCCTATTCGGCTACCTGCTTTGCAGTGCGCCGAATCCGGTATTGACGGCAGTGCTCACCGCTTTCGCCTCCATCATTCCTTTGGTAGGCACCGCATTGGTCTGGGTACCCGTTGCCGCTTACTTCCTGATTATAAGCGACTGGATACACGGACTGATTCTATTGGCATACGGCGGTATCATCATTTCGCAATGCGATAACCTCATCCGGTTCATCCTGCAAAAGAAGATGGCAAACATCCATCCCCTTATCACCATCTTCGGCGTGGTAGCCGGACTGCCTATCTTCGGATTTATGGGGATTATTTTCGGTCCGCTGCTGGTATCGCTTTTCCTGCTCTTCCTCGATATGTTCCGAAAAGAGTACCTGATGGATAAACATACCGACTTATAAACAAAACATTCTATATTATATCATTTTATGAAACTAAAACTTTATGCTTTGACGGCCCTCTTGCTTGCAACATCAGCAGGAATGGCACAAGAAAAGAACGGATACCAATTCACCACCGTAGTACAACAAAAAGCCACACCGGTGAAAGACCAGGCGGTGAGCGGAACGTGCTGGTGCTTTGCCACCACTTCATTCATCGAATCGGAACTATTGCGCCAAGGCAAAGGCGAATACGACCTCTCGGAAATGTTCATCGTACGCCAGAAATACCTGAACCAAATGGCGGACAACCTCTTGCGCCACGGCAAGGGAAACGTAACCCAAGGAAGCATCACCGCCAGCTGGATAACGGCATTCAACCAAGTAGGCATCGTTCCCGAAGAAGCCTATACCGGCATCAATTACGATTTGCCCGTACACAATCATTCGGAGCTTGCCGGATACGTGGAAGCCATCTCCGCCGAAGCCGTAAAGCAGAAAAAGAACAGCAAGCAATACCAAGAGCTTGCCAACAGCCTCTTCGATATCTACATGGGCAAGGTGCCCGAAACCTTCACCTACAAAGGCAAGGAATACACGCCCACGAGCTTTGCCGAAAGCCTCGGCATCGATACCGATGATTACATTCCCCTGACCAGCTTCACGCACAAGCCGTATTACAAGCCGTTCGAAGTGGAAATCCCCGACAACTGGGAGCATAGCCAGATGTACAATCTTCCGCTCGATGAACTGATCAGCGTCATGGACGGAGCCTTGAAAAGCGGATATACCTTGTGCTGGGACGGCGATGTAAGCGAAAAAGGCTTTGCGTATCTGAATGGGGTGGCAATCAACCCCGATGTGAAAAGCGATGACCTCTATAAGGATAGCGACCGTGCCCATTGGGGACAACTGAACGACACCGAACGCCTTGCCGAAGTATTCCGCTTCGAACATCCCTATCCCGAAGTGAAGGTGACTCCCGAAATCCGCCAACAAGGCTATGAAGCCGGAAAGACCACCGATGACCACCTGATGCACATCACCGGCATAGCCACCGACCAGAACGGCACGAAATATTACATCACCAAAAACTCGTGGGCTGCCGATAGCAATGACTTCGGAGGCTACCTGAACATGTCGGAAAGCTATGTCCGTGCCAAAACCATCTACATTTTAGTGCACAAAGACGCGCTTCCGGAAGCGTTGAAAGAGAAATTGGGAATATAAATTTGTGTATTCTATGGCACACAGATAACACAGACGTACACAGATTTACACAGATAAAATTAGGGCTGCGCTGTGCCTGCATAGAAAAAAATAAGATCTGTGTTCCTCTGTGTCCTTCTGTGTCATCTGTGTGCTATAAAAATCAAAGCCCATAAACACGACTGCTTATGATAAAACTTTTATTAGTGGAAGACGACCCCAACCTGTGCTACATCGTGCAGAGCGGGCTGCAAGACCTGATAGGCGGATACGAAGTAAGCACCGCCTCCAACGGCAAAGAAGGATTAGCGGCATGGGAACGGTGCCGCCCCGACATCATCATCAGCGACATCGACATGCCCGAAATGGACGGCTTCGAAATGGTGAAGCGCATCCGCGAAACCGATGGAGACACGCCTATCCTGTTCGCTTCGGCACTGACTTCGCCCAAAGACGTGCGCAAAGGATACGAGTTCGGCGTAAACAATTACGTCAAGAAGCCCTACGTGCCCGACGAACTGGACGCCCACATCCATGCCATCCTGAAGATGAAAAGCGGAGGAAAGAGCCGCACGGAAACCGGACATATCAGAATAGGGCATTACACCCTCGATGCTGCCCATGCTACCTTGCGCGATGACACAAGCGGAAAGACGCAAGTGCTGACCCAACGGGAAGCCCAGATACTGCAATTGCTTGCCGAAAACAAGAACGAAGTGGTGCGCCGCGAAGCCATCCTAAGCCGCTTTTGGGACACAGAAGACGATTTCTTCGCCTCGCGCAGCCTCGATGTATTCATCAACAAGCTCCGCAAACACTTCGACTCCGATGCGGACATCGAAATAAAGACCGTGCGGGGCATCGGGCTGATGTTAGTTGCCGGCTGAAGGGGAGTTCACCACAGATTACACAGATTAAATGAATTGATTTTATGCGTCTGCGTTTCCTCATCATATCACTTATTAATTTTTTTAATCTGTGTAATCTGTGGTGAAAAAATCACCGTTCGTAATCGGTAAAGCGGATGCCTTCGGACTCGTAATCGTAGCTGCGGGAGAGCTTCCAGCTTTGGCTCGCCTCGTTCCAGCGGTAAATGTCCTTGCTCTGCAGTTCGCCCTTATCCGAATAAGTCATTTCGCTGCGCACCGATTTCACGTAACCCATATCGGTCTTGGCGCATACCTCGCGCACCGTCACACGCTTGCCCGCCAACTCGTCGTTGAACAACTTCTCCGGAGTCTGTGCGCTCATCACCGTTGCTACACTTGCCAATACCATTACACTCGCTGCTTTTTTCAAATTCATTGTTTTCATACTGCTTTCTATTTTTATGTGATACATTTGTTTTATTTTGATGTGACAAAGGTAAGCCTTCCGTCCCTCCCTTTAGGTTATCGCTATGTTATCTTTAGGTTAACGAAGGATTTTGTTTCCCGCTTCCGAAGATAATCGTATCTTTGCCCGCAAGAAACATTACAGACTATGGACAAGAAAAAGATAACAGAGTTTTTCGCCGATAAAAAGAGCCGGCGGTTCATCGGATTAAGCGCATTGACCTTCTTAGGGCTTATCGGAGCATTGGCTTTGCAGACGGTATGGTTGTATAATGTATATACTCTAATTAAAAATGACATCCAAAAAGAATGTACCTCCATTTTGGGTACAGCACTATATGAAGAAATAAATATCATATCATCCCATATTCCTGACGGTTACGAAATTCTTGGTGGTCCACAAAACGATTCCATACCCTCAAATACCTATTTATATGAAGGAATATACAAACTGGGACTTCAATACTCAATAAAAGAAATAGACTCCATTGCTGGCGTTTATTTACAAAAAAAAGATATAGCTGCAGACTATGTTATATATGATGTCAATCCTAAGACAAAAGAGGTTTATGATAAGAGCAATACACATAAACTATTCCGATTAGGACTTATTAAATCCGATATTATCCCGACAAGATTAGATTTCTCTCAAGGAGTACAGATTATACTGGGAAACCCCTTCAAATATATTTTTGAGCGTATGGGGTTCTTGATTTTTTCCACACTGATTATCCTGTCTTTTGTTATCTCCTGCATCATCTACCAAATCCGCATCATCGCGCAGATGAACAAGATTTTCCAGATACGAGAAGACTTCACCTACGCCATGATACACGACATGAAGACACCGCTCAGCACCATCTTCACCACACTCAGCTTCCTGCATAGCGGAAGGCTGGACGGCAAGCCCGACCTGAAAGAACGCTACTTCTCCATAGCCGAAAGCGAAGTGGACCACCTGCTTACCCTCACCAACAAAGTGCTGACCCTCTCGAAATTAGAAAGCCATAAGTTAGAAATGTTCCGCGAAGACGTGCCCTTGGCACCGGTGATAGAGAAACTCACCGCAAAGTTTACCGCCAAGGCGCAAAAGCCCGTCCGCTTCACCCTCAGCCTGCAAGCCCCGTCGGTCTATGCCGACAAGGAATACTTGGAAGAGGTGCTGAGCAACCTCATCGACAACGCCATCAAGTATTCCAAAGAAAGCGGCGTAGACATTCGCATCGCTTCGGAACCGAACGAGAGGTACACCCTCGTCAAGATACACGACAACGGCTTAGGCATCTCGGAAGCCGACCAGCGCACCATCTTCGATAAATACGAGCGTGCCGCAGCCGGACGAAAGAAAGGTTCAAAGAAAGCCTCAGGCTTCGGCTTAGGGCTGAACTTCGTGCAGCAAGTGATGAATGCCCACGAAGGAAAGGTGTTCGTCACCAGCATCGAAGGCGAATTCACCGAGTTCACCTTGTACTTCCCGGTGAAATAAACTATAAACGCAGAGACGCAAAAGCGCAGAGCATTATTTTAGAGAAACTTCTGTCACGCCGGATTGCAAATCACGAGTGGTCGGAAGATTTTGCCGGATGCATGTTTGCATAAACAGAGCCTTGAAAAGGCTCAACAATACGTAACCGCTGGTAAGCGAAGCGAACCTGCGGTAGAGAATACACCCTACTTATCGGCTTCGAAGAAGTCGAATAACGCTTAGGTAGTACTATTGGACTTCTTCGAAGCCCTGATTGAAAGGCTTGAATCACCGCAGGTTCGCTTCGCTCACCAGTCGGTTACGCATAGTTGGACGGTTTCACCGCCCTTGTCAAATCTTCCAACCACCCGTAATTGCAAATCCGGCGTGACAGAAAATGCTAAATAGATGAATATTCCTGTAGGGGCGGGGTCTGCCCGCCCGAATACATCAACCGCTTTATTGGTGGACGCATTCGGGCAGGCAGACCCTGCTCTTACAGGTAATTTGGTAAAATGCGGACATTCAATTACTAAAAGCACAATCATTGCGGCAAAAATTCCAATGCAACCATATTATAATGTCTCCGTAGACGAGTGATAATATACAAGAAGCTATATTCGTTTTATATTCCGCGGGCTGGAACGTACATTCCGGCTGGCGGAACGTATATTCCAGCCCGCGGAATGTACGTTCCAGCCCGTGGAATATAAAATGGAACTATCTGCTCAAAGGAATGCAGCTAATAGAAAAGGAAAACCAAACAAATGAATAACAGATATTCATATTATGTTATCACTATTAGGTTCACTCACTCCTCTTCGCCCAAGATAAACCGCTCGATTTCCTCTACCGACCCGCAAGTGAGCCCTTTCACCAGTTTGCCTTCACGCAGGTAATGAATGCTGTCGCACACCTCATGCAAGACATCCAACCGATGCGAAGACAGGATGACGGTTTTCCATTTCCCTTTCAGGTAATCTATCAAGTGTTTCATCTGGATGCACCCTTTCAGATCAACGCCGTTGAAGGGTTCGTCCAAGATATAGAGGTCAGGGTCTTGCATATAAACCGCCATAAGGGCCAGCTTCTTCTGCATCCCCGTAGAATATTCGGAAGCATAGCGGTCGAGGGGCAAGCGGAACATTTTCGTATTCAGGTCATTGATTAGTCTCCGACTGATCTTCTTTCCGTATGCCTTCAGGCAAAACGCAATGTATTCGTATCCCGTCACCAGCGGATAGAAGAAATTGTCGGCAGGCAGATAGCCCACCGTCACCCAATTACCTCTCCGAATCATGCCTTCGTACGAAGTCATCCCAGTCAGGCAACGGAACAACGTGGTTTTTCCTGCCCCGTTATCGCCTACCAATCCGTACACCTTTCCCCAGTCGCAAACCAACGAAACATCATCGAGCACTTTCAAGCCCCCGAACGACTTCGACACATTTTCCATACGTATCATTTCCATATAGCTTTCCATTTTATCCATACCACATACGAAAGTATTCCTACAATCACCAGTTCCGCCAAACAGCCCACCCAAACAAAGCAAGTCCATACAAACAAGGGAATACATACGGCAAGCTGTATCACCACTATTCCGGCAGACACCGGACAAACCCAACGGAACAACGCCATGACTTGCAGATAGAAGACACCCGCCATCAGGCAAGAAAAGAAAAACAGTACATCTTCTGTCTGGAATCCGACGGCAAAACACATCAACCCGAAAGGCAGGGAAAGAACCGATGCGTTCCACACATTCGCTTTCCATAATTCCCCTTGCAGGATACGGTAACTCTTGAACTTTTGCAACAGATGCGCATCAGGCACGTAACTATAAGCTCCCGACTGGATAATGCCCCAAAGCACCATACCAGCTTTTGCCACTCTCACATTGCCGTGCAGGCATCCCAATGCCGATACACCTATTATAATAAGGTATAGCCAGCCCATACGGCGGAACATCCGGATGTATTCCATATTTCCGACATACAGGAAACCGAGCCTTACGGGAATTGTCCGGAAACGGACTGGACGCAGAAAAGGAATCCAACCAATCACCAACGGTATGCACAAAGCAATCACCCAGTCGCCCCTTATCCCTGCTATTACAACAAAAGGCAAGCTCAACAAAAGGTATTCACAGAGAAAAAAAAGCGACACATCATCGGTAAAGCGACGCAAGAAATCCCTGTCTTTCCTCGTCTGATGATAACCGCCTATCACCAGCAAGCAGACTAACGGAAGAATCCAGCTTGCCTCCACCTTGCACAATATCGCCACGGCAAAAGCAAGTAATCCCACCAACAACATGCTCCTCACGATACCCAGTTCCTTCAACAACCTGCCTCCGCTCCGCAAGCGCAACCTGACGTAATATCCAAACATTAGCTCCACACTAATGAAATCATCCTTTTACATCCTCAGATGCTTTACCCAACATCCGTTTCAACCATGGATATCCCCACATGATAGCGGCATACGCAACACCTAAAACCGCAAGCGTGCAAAAAGCCGACCCGAACGTATATCCGAAAGAATAAGCATTCCAATCTACATAACCGTCTATCAACCATTGTTTCATCGGGCGATAACCGCACTTGACAAACAAATACACCACTCCAAAAAGGATAAACATCTGCACACGATTCAAATTCTTCGATTTCATATTTCTTTTTTCTTTAAGTTTTACTGACGCAAAGATAAGCATCCGTCCTCACACGTTATGTTATCGCTATGTTATCTTTAGGTTAACGAGAAATTTTGTTTCCCGCTTCCGAAGATAATCGTATCTTTGCCCGCAAGAAACATAACAGAACTATGGACAAGAAAAAGATAAAAGAGTTTTTCGCCGATAAAAAGAGCCGGCGGTTCATCGGATTAAGCGCATTGACTTTCTTAGGACTTATCGGAGCATTGGCTTTGCAGACGGTATGGCTGTATAATGTATATACCTTAATTAAAAATGACATCCAAAAAGAATGTACATCCATTTTGGATACAGCATTATCAGAAGAAGCTAATCTAATATCTAAAAAAGTCCCAGAAGGTACTATAATCGGAGGAGGATCTCCCAATGATTCTTTACCTATAAACACCTATATTTATGAAGGAATTTATAAATTAGGTATTCAATATTCTTTAAATGAAATTGATTCATTAGTTTATATACACTTATGCAAAAGACATATCAAAAGCCAATATGTTGTTTGTGTCGTTAATCCCAATAACGAAAACGAAATATTTCAGAAAAGTAAGCAAAAAACAATTTCTACAATAGGCAATCTCAAAACCTCAACCATACCAATCAGAATAAATAAATCTTTAGGAATACAGCTGATCTTAACAAGTCCACACAAAATCCTTTTTGAAACGCATGGGGCTTCTGATTTTCTCCACACTGATTATCCTGTTTTTTGTCATCGCCTGCATCATCTACCAAATCCGCATCATCGCACAGATGAACAAGATTTTCCAGATACGAGAAGACTTCACCTACGCCATGATACACGACATGAAGACACCGCTCAGCACCATCTTCACCACGCTCAGCTTCCTGCATAGCGGAAGGCTGGACAGCAAGCCCGACCTGAAGGAACGCTACTTCTCCATAGCCGAAAGCGAGGTGGACCACCTGCTCACCCTCACCAACAAAGTGCTGACCCTCTCGAAATTAGAAAGCCATAAGTTAGAAATGTTCCGCGAAGACGTGCCCTTGGCACTGGTGATAGAGAAACTCACCGCAAAGTTTACCGCCAAGGCGCAAAAGCCCGTCCGCTTCACCCTCAGCCTGCAAGCCCCGTCGGTCTATGCCGACAAGGAATACTTAGAAGAAGTACTGAACAACCTCATCGACAATGCCATCAAGTATTCCAAAGAAAGCGGCGTAGACATCCGCATCAGTTCGGAAAGCCACGAGAGATACACCCTCGTCAAGATACACGACAACGGCTTAGGCATCTCGGAAGCCGACCAGCGCACCATCTTCGATAAATACGAGCGTGCCGCAGCCGGACGAAAGAAAGGCTCAAAGAAAGCCTCAGGCTTCGGCTTAGGCTTGAACTTCGTGCAGCAAGTGATGAATGCCCACGAAGGAAAGGTGTTCGTCACCAGCATCGAAGGCGAATTCACCGAGTTCACCTTGTACTTCCCAGTGAAATAAACTATAAACGCAGAGACGCAAAAGCGCAGAGCATTATTTTAGAGAAGCTTGTCACGCTGGATTTGCAATCCAGCGTGACAAGCTTCTGTGTTATCTGCGTGCTATAAAAAAACGTCAAAGATGCTTTTCTTTCAAATCTAATTACTATCTTTGTAAAGAATAATATTTTATTCATTATCCGCAAAACACAAGCCTTATGAATAATATAATAGCACTTAACATCTCTACGCCCAACGAGATTGCCAAACAAATTGCGGCAAAAGTAAAAGCACGAAGGTTGGAGCTGAATTTAACCCAAGAAGGAATCGCCGCAAGAGCCGGAATAAAGTTTGCTACGTACCGCAGGTTTGAGCAAACAGGAGAAATATCCCTAAAAGGATTGCTTCAGATAGGATTTGCCTTGAATGCACTATCCGACTTCGACGCTCTCTTCGCGCAAAAGCAATATCAATCGCTGGACGATGTATTGAATGAACAAAACGTTACCCGCAAACGAGGAAAGAAGAATGAATAATATCAAGCAAATAAAAGTAATATATACTGCATCCACCATTTAAGATATATAAAACCGTCATAGCAGTTATCTTAGTTGGCGGATGCAGTATATATTACTTTTTAAGGGCAATTATACAGCCTGATTACGGGTATTATCCCTTCCTGAAAACCTTTACTAAAAGCACGATGAAAGTTATCTCCAGCACGATACAAACAATGGAACCTTCGAAACCGAACTGGGCACCGTTGATGAGATTAGAACGGGTGATGCTTTGCGTGATAAGTGAGGAAAACATATCCGTTCCGCTGACCTTAAACCCGAATACCGGTCCTTGAATCCAGTTCCAAGCACAATGGGCGATAACGGGGAACCATAAGTTCTTAGTAAACAAAAACATCAGCCCAAAAGTGATGCCGCTCAAGAAAAGTTCGATAAGCGCAAGGAAGCTAATGCCTTGATTTGCTAAATGCAGGGCGGAGAAGATGGCGGAAGAGATAATCAGGCTCGCCCACACATTCAGCCGGGTACGGCACAAGCGAGTCAGCAGATACCCTCTCAGCAATATTTCTTCGTAAAAAGCACCGAGAAAAAACACAAGCAGGCTGAGCAGCAAATCTTTCCAATTCACCTGTACGGATATCACGGATACTGAACCACTCAACCAACAGATACCAAAACCAATGACAAACAAAGCGAATGTCCACCCGATGCCTATCCGCATATATTTCCCCCAAGGACCAGAAGCCGACATACCCAACTCACGCAAAGGGCGGCGGTCTATCAGGCAATGCAAAAGCAAGATAAACAAGGACAGGCTCAACGTCATCAGGCTGATATACAGCAACCAATATTCGCCGATCTGCCGGAACGGTTCGTCCGTTATAGCCCAAGCCAAGCAGTCCGCACCTCCAGACGCAACAACAAAAAAGAGGACAACCAGCAACAAATCCGCCCAAAGCGGCATCTTGTTCTTCCGTTGTTTTTCTTCCTCGAACGTGTTTTCAAACAATCTTCCTAAAGTCGTAGTTTTCATAAACATATCCATTTTTATTATTTTACTGACGCAAAGATAAGCATCCGTCCTCACACGTTATGTTATCGCTATGTTATCTTTAGGTTAATTCCAATTTGCTTTGTTCCGTATTATCATACATTGCAACCACACATTTCAGATAAGATGTTCATTTTGCCACTCACTGCAAACCCCCATAGCTGTAATATCTATAGAGGGAAAAGTTTGCAGTAAGTTAGTTACTTTTTCGTTAAAATTATTGTTTGGCGAAATAGATGAAAGAAAATACCGGATAATACATAGCCGATAGAAAATCCTTTTCTTGTCTATTTTAGAGGTATCTATCCAAGTATTTGAGGTTTTACGTGGTTCTGCTGGGGTAAGCATGAAATCCCGATTCCATATCCTTGCATGGTGACAGCACATATTGCGAAGATTGGCAAGTACTGTTAGCCAAGACGTAAACACTTGCGGTTTCAAACCGAAGTAAGCAGCAATGCGTTTCATCAACTTGTTGCTGGCAATGTTGGAATAAATATAATTTAGGTTTCCAAAAGACAACACTTCTGTTATCATCCATGCAGGAGGATAGCTTTCAACATAATTGCGCCTAAAATCCTCAATGTAATCTTCCTTGCTTGAAGCCAATTCCTTTTCTATGACAGCCAATGTCAACTTAAATTTATCCTCATTTGCAAAATATTCAGGCTTTGTTATCCAATACTTGTCATTCAGCTCTTGACAACCGATGTTTGCCAATACACTACGAATGGCAACCTCAATCTTTTCTATTTCATTAAAAAGGAGTATGCGCAGCTTCTTGTCAAAACGATAAAGCGTCAGAACTTGACCAAAAGTTGTTCCCTCTTTTAATACAAAATCATTTTTGGGACTTTTGTAGAAAGGGTAAATGTATGCAGACAAACGATGATAACCAATATTCATCAAATAATTTGCCACTTTTTGCTCATCATCCATAAGCATTCCGCGTTGCTTTAGTATTTGAACAATTTGCTCCGGAGAAGAATATGGTTTAGAAAAAATAGCTTTCATACAGGTATAATAAAAAAACGACCCGCCGATTTGAGCATTGTTAAGAGGCTTGGCAGGTTCTAATGCTGCAAAAGTAATAAAACTATTCTGAACTCCAAAACTTTTCCAAACTTTGTTTCTAAAATAGTTGCAGAGTCCAACAGCAAGTGCAACATTACAAAATATTTTTGAAAAAACACAATTTAGGTGTATCAAATTGTAGCTTTTCTCTTGGCCTTCTATTGAGTTTGTACTGAACTTTCTTGATGTAAGC
>CASFRN010000152.1 GCA_949296855.1 uncultured Bacteroides sp.
CCAAGTTCGGCGGGAACTTTGGTGATTTCTTTCATCGGGTTTAAGTCGCAAGAGCTTGAGATTAAGTCGGTTATGAAAGTGGTGTTGCACTCGGACGATGAGATGCTGGACGAGGTTTTGGTCGTTGCATACGGTACTGCGAAGAAGTCGGCTTTTACAGGTTCGGCATCAGTTATGAAAGCTGATGAAATCGGGAAAATCCAAACATCAAACGCTGCTGCGGCTTTGACCGGAAAGGTTTCGGGTGTGCAGATTTCCTCGCCTACAGGACAGCCGGGTAGCGATGAATTGAATATTAAGATTCGAGGCATCAGTTCTATCTTTGCAGGAAACGACCCGCTGATTATCTTGGACGGTATGCCTTACGACGGTGACTTGAACAACATCAGTACACAAGATATTGAGTCGATGACCGTATTGAAGGATGCGGCTTCGAACGCTTTGTATGGTGCGCGTGGTGCCAACGGTGTCATTATGATTACTACAAAGAAAGGGCAAGTGGGTACGGCTCAAGTGACCGTAGACGCAAAATGGGGCTCTAACTCACGTGCCACTCAGGACTATAACTATATCAAAGACCCTGCGCAATATTATGAAATGTACTTCGGCGCGCTGAAGAATTATTTCGCCAACCCGGCGGAAATGGGCGGATTGGGCTATTCGGAAGCTCAGGCTGTCCAATTGGCAAACCAAAATATGTTTGGAAACGGTGATTATGGTTTGGGATATAATGTATATACGGTTCCTGAAGGCCAGTATGTTATCGGTGCGAACGGCAAATTGAACCCGAACGCTACGTTGGGTCGTGTAGTTAACTATAACGGTCAATCATTCTTATTGCGTCCGGATAACTGGCTGGATGAGGTTTATAAGCATAGCTTGCGTCAGGAATATAATGTCGGCATATCGGGAGGAACAGACAAGTCTTCATTCTATGCCTCTGTCAATTATCTGAGCAACGATGGTATTGTGGACAATTCAGACTATGAACGTTTGACTGGGCGTATCAAAGCCGATTTTCAGGTGAAACCGTGGTTGAAAGTGGGTGCCAATATGGCTTATACGCATTTTGACGCGAAATCCTTGTCTTCGGACGAAGACGGTAATTCGAATTCATCCGGAAATATTTTCGCTATCGCTACGCGGGTTGCTCCTATTTATCCGATGTATATGCGCGACGGTAACGGAAACATCATGACCGATGCTAACGGCATCATGCGTTATGACTATGGTGACGGTCAGAATGCAGGCGCCATACGCCCGATATTGGGTAATTCGAACGCTGCTTCCGATTTGTTGCTGAATACGTATCAGCGTGAAGGCAATGCCATGAGTGCCAACGGTTTCTTCGAAGTACGTTTCCTGAGAGACTTCAAGTTTACGTTCAACGGTGGTGTAAATGTGGACGAAACCCGTCAGACAGTTGTAACCAATCCGTATTATGGCCAGTATGCTACCGAAAACGGTATTTCCTATAAATATCATTTCCGTGACATGTCGTACAACCACCAGCAGATTTTGAACTGGCAGCGGATGTTCGGCCATCACAATATTGCCGTGATGTTGGGACATGAATCTTACCGGCATAAATATTACTATTTGATGGGTTCGAAATCGAATATGTTCGACCCGACCAACTCGGAACTGATTGGTGCCGTAACCGATAGAAGCGCTAATTCTTATACGACAGACTATAATACAGAAGGTTACTTTGGCCGTATCCAATACGATTTCAACGAGAAATATTTCTTGTCAGGTTCTTACCGCCGTGACGCTTCGTCGCGTTTCCATCCCGATAACCGTTGGGGTAACTTCTGGTCGGCTGGCGGTGCCTGGATGATTTCGAAAGAAGACTTCTTCCATGCCGACTGGGTGGATATGTTGAAGTTCAAGGTTTCATACGGTTCGCAGGGTAACGACAACATCGGCGATTACCGTTATACGAATACATATACGATTGTCAACTCGTCGGGTTATCCGGCTGCTGTTCCTAACACTTACGGAAACAAGGACATTACGTGGGAAACGAACAGTAACTTCAATATGGGATTTGATTTCGAGTTCTTCAAAGGACGTTTGACCGGAACGGCGGAATTCTTCATGCGTAAGACAACGGATATGCTGTTCTCGTTCCCGCTTCCTCCTTCGTTCGGTTACACTTCGTATTATGCCAATATCGGCGATATGCGTAACTTGGGCGTAGAAGTAGAATTGAACGGTACGGTTATCCAGACAAAAGATTTCCAATGGGACTTGAACCTGAACCTGACTCACTATAAGAATAAGGTGACTTCTTTGCCCGAAGAGCGTAAGACCATGGTGGTAGACGGCGTGGGCGGATTTTCAAGCGGTAACTATATGTATGGCGAAGGCATTCCTTTGTATACGTTCTATATGTATAAGTATGCCGGTTTGGATGAAAACGGAAACGCTTTGTATTACCGGGATGTTACCGCCGAAGACGGGACGGTTACCCAAGGTACGACTACCAATCCTTCCGAAGCTACTCAGCATCTGTGCGGAACGGCTCTTCCGGATGTATATGGCGGTTTCGGTACTTCGTTGAATTATAAGGGATTTGATTTGAGTGTGGCTTTTGCTTACCAAATCGGCGGTCTGGTGTACGACGGCGATTACGCAGAAATGATGGGCTCTCCTACTAGTAACGGCCGGGGAGGAGCGTTCCATGCAGACTTGCTGGACGCTTGGACACCGGAAAATAAGAATACATCTATACCGAGATTCCAATACGGTGACTTGTATACGACGGCTACTTCCGACCGTTTCCTGACTAGCGCTTCTTACCTGAGCCTGCAGAACATCAACTTCGGCTATACGCTCCCGACGAACCTGACACGCAAGGCAAATATCGAAAAGGTACGCCTTTACCTCAGTGCCGACAACGTTTGGTTGTGGTCGAAACGTCAAGGTATGGACCCGCGCCAAAGTATCTCTGGTGCTGTAACTTCATCTTATTATGCGCCTATCCGTACGATTTCGGGCGGTATTACATTGACATTCTAATAACTTGTAACGATTGAAAGAAAAATGAGAAATATATCTAAATTTATAGTAGGAATCGGCTGCTTGGCATCTGTGTCTGTATCGATGACCGGATGTATTGATGAAACTTTTCCTACCGATGTGGCGACAGATGAGCAACTGACTTCCTCTTCGAAAGCTACCGAAGCTTTATTGTGGGCGATGCCCGCTTTCTTGAACAAATACGATGTATTAGGGCAAGACCCCAATGCTCCCGGTTATGACTGGGGCTATGGTTCTATCATGCATATCCGTGACGTGATGACCGAAGATATGCCGGTTGTAAGTAGCGGTTACGACCATTATTCGGCATGGGAAGGGAATTATTATATCGGTCCTCTTTATATGTCGACCCAGTTTATCTGGAATTATTTCTGGAAATATGTACAGACCTCCAACAATATCATTGTGGCTTTGGATCCGGAAACGGCAGATGCTACTCAGTTGGGCTATTTGGGGGTAGGTTATGCTTTCCGTGCCCATGCCTATTTGGATATGGCTCAGATGTTCGAGTTCTTGGAAAACGACGGTACCGATGCGGTAAACCCCAGCGGGAACAATGTGCTGAACCTGACTGTGCCTATCGTGAAAGAGGACGTGACCGAGGAATCCGCGCGCAACAATCCCCGTGTGCCTCGTCAGGAAATGTTCGACTTTATCCTTTCCGACTTGGATAACGCCGAACAATACATCACCAATCTTGACCGCAGCGCCAAGACGTTGCCCGACCTCAGCGTGGTATACGGCTTGAAAGCCCGTCTGTATATGTGGGTGGCAGATTATCCGAAAGCACAAGAGTATGCCCGTAAGGCTATTGATACGAGCGGTGCGACTCCGATGACCCGTGACCAATGGCTGAGCACTACCAACGGATTCAACGACATCAGCGTCTCTTCTTGGTTGTGGGGCTCGCAAATGCAGTCGGAAGACGATGTGGTGAAGACCGGTATCCTGAACTGGACTTCGTGGTCATCCAATGAAGCCGTATTCGGTTACGCTGCGGCAGGTCCGTATAACATGATTAATGCGGCATTGTACAACAAAATAGCCGATACCGATTTCCGTAAATTAGCATGGAAAGCGCCTGCCGGTAGTGCTTTGGAAGGTCAGAACACTTACTGTGGCTCATTTGGAGCTAGCCTGCCCGATTATGCTTCATTGAAATTCCGTCCTGCACAAGGCAATGGCGATGTTTCCACAACCGGTGCGGCTTCGGCATATCCGTTGATGCGTGTAGAAGAAATGTACTTGATTGAAGCGGAAGCTGCCGCACATCAGAACGCAACGCAGGGCAGAGACTTGCTGAATTCGTTCATGCAGACCTATCGCGATGCCAAATACAATTGTACAGCTTCTTCTGCCGATGCGGTTGTGGATGAAGTCGTATTGCAGAAACGTATCGAATTGTGGGGCGAAGGCTTGACATTTTTCGATGTAAAACGTCTGGACATGTCGGTAACCCGCGGCTATAGCGGCACGAACTTCAGTGATGAACGCCGCCTTAACACCAACGGACGTCCGGCGTGGATGAACATCTGTATCGTACAGACGGAGGAAAACAACAACTCGGCATTAATCGGTTACGAAAATCCCGACCCGAGTGACGTTTATACTCCATGGACAGGTCAATAATTAATGTATTAAACAAGTATAAAATGATGATTAAGAATTTATTTAAATACAGCCAGGCTATCGTTTGCATGGCGCTTGCGTTGAGCTTCAACGCATGTACGGATGAGGTAGACAGAGACCCGTCGCCCGTACAGACGGAGGGCGTGCAGGCTTATTTCTACCAAGACGCGCAGACAAGTTTTGATTTGATTCCAGATGATGCCCAGGTAGTACAGGTTACGGTCGGCAGAAATAGTACGGGGGCGGCATCAGTGCAGTTGACAGGAGATAACGACATATTTACTTTCCCGTCTACTGTTGATTTTCAAGAGGGGGAAACAAGCAAGGCAATTGATGTCGCCTTTGATATTCCAGTCGGTGGAAGTGCCTCGTTGACTCTTAGTCTGGCTGAAGGTGATACGTATATTTATGCTCCTTCTTCTACTACGATTACGGTTGCACGTAATTATAAATATAATTCGATAGGAGTTGGCATGATAGAATCCAGTTTCTATGGAGGTGCGGGTAATGCGACTTTTCAGAAGGCTGAAGGGGCTGAATGGTATAAAGTTGTAGCTCCGTATGAAAATGGATATGACATCATCCTTAAATTGCAAGAAGATGGCAGTACTGTTGTGGTTGACAGACAAGCAGCTGCCAGTGATTACGGAGGTTATGGTACTTTGTATGTCGAAGGTCAGGGAACATTAGAAAACGGTACGGTAACTCTGACATTGGAATTTACTGTCAGTGCCGGTAGTTTCGGACCTTTTGATGAAACTTTCGTTTTCCCAGGTGAGTGATATATTCATATTAATTAAATAAGCAAAGGCTGCGCCATCGGTGCAGCCTTTGCTGTATATATATAATATGTACGCGCGTACATTATATTATATAGTGATAGCTTTCGGGAAAGAGCTTTGAAAAAATCCGGAGCCATCGCTATCAAATCCGGATTATTGTGTGTACATTTGTACCGTTTTTATACCGACCCGAAATGAACAGAAACATCAAGACCCAAATAAACGTAAACGGAAGACTTATGGACTTGTCGCATCCGCAAGTGATGGGCATACTTAACGTAACGCCCGATTCTTTCTTTGCCGGAAGCCGCAAGCAGAGTGAAACGGAGATAGCGGAACGAGTGCATCAGATAGTAGACGAAGGAGGAAGCATGATAGACATCGGTGCTTACTCGTCGCGTCCGAATGCCGACGACGTTCCTGCCGAAGAAGAAATGCGTCGTCTGCGTCAGGGGCTTGCCATCATCCTGCGTGAATGTCCCGAAGCGGTTGTCTCGGTAGACACGTTTCGTGTTGATGTGGCACGGATGTGTGTAGAAGAATACGGTGCGGCTATCATCAACGACATTGCTGCGGGCGAGATGGATGCGGATATGTTTCCTACGATAGCTCGGTTGGGAGTCCCTTATATCCTTATGCACATGCAGGGCACACCGCAGACCATGCAGGCTCATCCACATTACGATAATGTGGTGAAAGAAGTGATGTTTTATTTTTCCGAGAAAGTGCAGCGCCTGCGTGATTTGGGAGCAAAAGATATCATCCTCGACCCCGGATTCGGTTTCGGAAAGACGCTGGAGCATAATTACGCTTTGCTGAACCAGCTGGAAGAGTTCGGCATATTCGAACTTCCTTTGTTGGTAGGTGTGTCGCGCAAGTCGATGATATATAAATTGTTGGGCGGAGGGCCGGAAGACGCGCTCAACGGAACTACTGCCATTCACGCCCTTGCCTTGATGAAGGGGGCTTGTATCCTCCGTGTACACGATGTGAAAGCGGCGGTCGAAACGGTCAGCATCGTCAACGCGATGCGTCAATCCCAATCCGTCTGTCAATAAAAACCGGTTAACAGCTATGCCATTCAGTTTTACTATACTCACCATTAAAGATGTCATCGACATCTTGCTTGTGGCTTTCTTGCTTTACAAGACATATAAGCTGATGAAGGCTTCAGGCTCTATCAATGTGTTTACCGGCATATTGGTGTTCATTGTAATATGGGTCATCGTTTCCCAGGTGTTGCAGATGCGTTTGCTCGGATCCATTTTTGATAAGCTGGTCAGTGTAGGTGTCCTTGCCATCATTATTTTATTTCAGGACGAAATCCGTCACTTCCTGCTTTCGTTAGGTTCGCGACACAGTACGAACAGCATTTTGCGTTTCTTTAAAGGAAAGCAGAAAAGCAGTGGCGGAAAGGAAGATATCATGCCCATTGTCATGGCATGCCTCAGCATGAGTAAAGGCAAGGTAGGTGCGCTTATCGTTATGGAACGTGACTTTCCGTTGGACGACATTGCCCGTACGGGCGACATTATCGACGCCAATATCAATCAACGGCTGATTGAGAATATTTTCTTTAAGAACAGTCCGTTGCATGATGGTGCGATGGTTATCAGCCATAAGCGCATCAAAGCAGCTGGATGTATCTTGCCTGTATCCCATAACCTGAATATCCCCAAGGAATTAGGCTTGCGTCACCGTGCTGCTTTAGGTATTTCGCAAGAAACCGATGCGTTGGCTATCATCGTGTCCGAAGAGACCGGCGGCATATCCATTGCTTATCAAGGCGAGTTCCACTTGCGTCTTACAGCCGAGGAACTGGAACGTATGCTGACTGAAACACGTCAGGAAGAGTAAATGCTTAAAACCGCATGGAGGCATAAAGTCCGTAGTATCCGTCGCCGGCTACAGGCTGAAGGCTTAACTGGTGCTTTCGCGCAAACGGGCGGGTGAAGATGTAAGAGCATCCTGCACCGATGGCGGCTCCTGCCAGCACATCCCAACCATCGTGCTTCTTGCCGTATATGCGGCTCCATCCCACGTAGGTAGATACAATGTATGCCGGAAGTCCCCATTGCCAGCCGTAACGCCGTTGGATAAAAGCTGCTGCCGCGAATGAGGTAGCGGTATGCATGGAAGGAAACGAGTGATGGTCGCTATGGTCGGGACGTTCTTTCCGGATGCTGTATTTCAGGGCATACGTAATGCCGGCGGTAGTCGCCGCTGCCAATGCACCTTGTTTCAGCCCTTGCCAGTCTTGCTGTATCAATACGGCTGCCAGTCCGGCTACAGGCAGTGCGATGGCGCCTATGTCGCCCGACGTGCGCACCGCTTTGCGCGCGCCCGTCACTTCCAGCTGCTGGGCAGATAAGGGGAGCAGTCCGATAAATAAAGCTAAAAGGATGAGCAGTCTTTTATCCATTGTCGTTTGGTTTACAGTTTGGGGAGAAATATCAATAGTCCGATGACGGCAGAAGCCATCGCCAAGAGTAAGACGGCTCCTGCGGCAAGGTCTTTGGTGCGCTTGATGGCTTCATCGTATTCTGCGGATACACGGTCGGCAAGTGCTTCGATAGCAGAGTTGACCGCTTCGGCCGCCAGCACCATCCCGATGCACAAGCAGATTGCTGTCCATTCTGCGGCAGACAGCTTTACGCATAGGCCTGCAGTCAGGACGCAGACGGCAATGAAACAATGTATCCACGCGTTGTGTTCGTAACGGATGAGCAAGTAGATGCCATGAAAAGCGTATTTAAAGCTCAGCATCCGTTTGCGGAAAGTAAACCCGTCGTTCTTCATGACTCTCTGTTCAAATGTTTACGCATACTTCTACCGGGCAATGGTCGGAACCGAAAATCTCGGTGTGGATAGCGGCGCTTTCCAGTTTGCCGGCGAGGCGTGCCGAGGCCAAGAAGTAATCGATGCGCCACCCGGCATTCTTCTCGCGTGCCTTGAACCGGTACGACCACCATGAATAGATGCCTTCTTGTTCGGGATAAAAGAACCGGAAGGTGTCGATAAATCCGGCATCCAGCAGCGTCTGGAACTTTTCGCGTTCTTGGTCGGTGAATCCGGCATTCATGCGGTTGGTTTTCGGGTTCTTCAGGTCTATTTCCTTATGGGCTACATTCAAGTCTCCGCAGACCAACACAGGCTTCTTGGCGTCGAGTGCCAGCAGGTATTGGCGGAAAGCGTCTTCCCATGTCATGCGGTAATCCAGCCGTTTCAGCCCGTCTTGCGAGTTGGGGGTGTATACCGTAACCAGATAGAAATCTTCCATTTCCAGCGTGATGACCCTTCCTTCACGGTCGTGTTCGTCGATGCCCAGGCCGTAGCTTGCTTGCAAAGGCTGGCGGCGGGTGAAGATAGCCGTACCCGAATAGCCTTTCTTTTCGGCATAATTCCAATACGAGGCATATCCGTCGAAAGCCAGGTCGAGCTGCCCTGCTTGCATCTTCGTTTCTTGCAGGCAGAAGAAATCGGCGTTTAGCTGGAAGAATGCTTCGCGGAATCCTTTGTCGCAGCAGGCGCGAAGCCCGTTTACGTTCCAAGAGATGAATTTCATATACGTCTTTATTTTTTTATGTCAAACAAATAAGTCAGGCGTGCGCCGATGTACGAGTGCGCCGAGCGCGAAAACGGGTCTTTCTTCGAGTTGTTATAGAAATCCGCCAGTCCGAAGTAGTAGCGCGCTTCCAAGATGAAGTTGCCGATGCCTGTACGTGCTTCCAAGCCGCCGCCGCCTACGATGCCGTAATCGAATTTCTTGTCCGCCATCTTTCCGTATTGTTCGTTGGGCGTTCTTCCGGAAGGGTCCCAAGCGTCGCTCATCGTTTCTTTTTCGCCGACGAGGTAGCCTACTTGCGGGCCTAAGTTGAGGACGAAACGTACGCCGCGGCCTTTGTCTTTACCGAAAGCGAGGTGTGCCAGCAGCGGAATCTCGATATAGTTCATCGCACGTTGGTAGGTGTTTCCCGTTCCGTCTTCGATGACTTCTTTCCAGCCGCGCTGCGAGAAGTTCACTTCCGCTTGGATGCCGCAAATCATGCTGAAATATTTTTCGCCGATGTAGCGCACGGTTACGCCGAATTCGGGGCCGATTAGTTTGCTTTGTTTGAAGCCTGGAGTGATGCTGACCGAACTGACGTTCACTCCGCCGTTCACACCGATGGCTAAATTGCTGCGTTGGTCTTGCAGTTGGGCGTTCGCCGGCAAGCCGTACAGCATCAGCCCTGTCAGAAGGAGAAAGAATATCCGTTTCATGTAAATTATTCAAAATCAAGTTTAATCAGTTCGTAATCTTGCGAGAAATGCACGAAGAATATCTTGCGGTTGATGAACCCGCCCCAATTGTTCACACGCTCGAATTTAAAGCCGGTCTGTATCGGCACTACGCTGAAACGGTTCAGGCTGTTTTCCAGCTTGTTGCCATATTTCGACAAGCCTTTCAAGAAATAATAGCCGATGTCGAATCCCAGCATGCCGTATTTGGGATAAATGTTCGCCATATCCTTGCTGTACCAATGGCGGTAAGCGTGGGTGAAGTTCACCGCGGCCGGAAACAGGTTGTTGGTGTAGAACGACGAATAGAAATACGTGTCCAGTTCGTAAAAGTTGGCAAGGAAATCCTGTGTGTAGGTCTGCCATTCCGGATAGCCGAAAAGGTGCATGTCGAAGTGCGGATGTTCTTTCCGTACCAAGGTGAGGTGAGGCACCAGTTTGGTCAGTGCCGTGCTGCGTGCCGAGATGGGGATAAATACATTCTGGCGCAGCGTGTCCATCGCGCCGATCACCTTGTTTGGGTCGATGTCTGTCCCCAGCCGGATTTGGCTGAAACGGATGCCGTTGTCTTTCAGTTCCGCTTTCATGCCTTTGATGAAGTCAGCTTTTTCGGGGTCGCCCGTCCCGTCATCGAGGAATACGACGTTGCTTCGTCCGAATTTGCGGATAAAGTGTTCGTACACTTCAGAGTACAGATAAGACTGCGGCGTGTTGATTTGATAAATCAACGGGTTGTTGAACACTTCGTCCACTTTCGGTGCGAAGGGGACTATCAGCCGGATGTTGTGCTGCCGCGCAAAGTCGGCTACAGCGGTAATAGAGCCGGGATTTACCGGGCCGATAATCAAATCCATGTTCTTTATCATGCCGTTTGCCAGTATTTTGTTTGTCCCCGCTTTCGTGCCCTTCGTGTCGTATGCGTAAATGTCCATCGATACGTTCTGGCTCTTCAGGCTGTCGGCGGCCATCAGGAATCCTTCGTAAAATTCCACGATGCGCGATTGCGCTTCGCGCTTGCCTCCCGCCGACTCTTTTGAGAAAGGCAGCATCAATGCCACTTTGATGGTGTTGATGGGCTTCTTTTCCGTTACGCTTTGGCTGAACAGTTCTTCGTTGGTCGGCTCTATTACCGGCGCGGGAGTCTTTTCCGCTTTCGCTTCCTGTTTCGGGTAAGGGATGAAGAGGAACGTTCCCCGCTTCAGTTTGCCTTCCTTCAGTTCGGGATTGGCGGCTATCAGCTCTTCTTCGCTGATGCCGTATTCGCGGCTGATGCTGAAAATGGTTTCGCGGCGTTTTACTTTGTGCATGGTTTGCCAGTCGTCTTTCTTCTCTTCTTCGGCAGGTTGTACGGGAGGGGTTTGAGCCTTGGCATCGGTTTCGCCGGTAGATGCCGGAATGACGACAACTTGCCCCACGCGGAAGTTTTCCGCGCTTAGACCCGGATTGGCAGAACAGATGGCTTGTGCCGTTACGCCGTATTTCACCGTCAGTTGGTAAAGGGTTTCTCCTGCTTGGATGGTATGATATTGCGGGGTGCGGCTGTTTGCCTTCGTAGCTTGAGGTATTTTCAACGCTTCTCCGGTACGTATTTTCTGGTCACTCCCCGGGTTCATCCGCACGATGTCGTCCACCGATACGTTATACATACGTGCTATCGAATACAGGCTTTGCCCTTTGGCTACGGTGTGCAGAAAGTATCCTGCATTTCCGTTTGTTTGTGCTGTTGCGAAAGGTTGGCTCATGAAGAGCGCAGCCGCAAAGCAGAGGATATGAATGAATTTCATGTTTTGTCTATTGAATGGTTTCGGCAGGCAAAAGTACGCATTTTTATTGGTAGACTCACGGATATTGCCAAGAATTTACGGTTTATATAAGAAAAATAAGGAAAATATGCTTGCCGCGCGCTTGGCGTTTTATCGGACACGGAGGCGCGCAAGCGTAAATATATTCCACCCAACGTGTCAATTTTTAAATCTCTACGTTTGACTTTATTATCCTAATAGTCTCCCTTTTACGTTCTCCGTCCCAAAACCGTACGGTTTCCGTCCCAAAAACATACGGTTTTGGTTCGGAGAACGTACGGTTTTGGGACGGAAACCATAAAAAGAAACCGTCTGCACCGGCGATACAACCCGTATGTTTCGGCAAATGTATCGTGGCTTTTTGGAAACGGTTTCTAACTGCCCGTAGTTTTCGTTTTTGATTGATTCGATTCAAAATAGAGCAAGATTTCTTTACAATATTTTTGTGTTTACGAAAAAATGTATACATTTGTACTCAGACTCTCGGGCCTTGCGCTTTAATGCTTGAGGCGACCCGCGCCGGGCAGAGTGTGGCGAAGCCGTTACAGGTTAAGCCATACGAAGCGGGCATTGGGCGGGAAAGAGAGTCGAGACATATTGAAGGCGTTTACTTTGACGCTTTGTTTGAGACGATCCGAAATCTAGCAAGTTACGAATCAAAGTCTTGAACATAGCAACGGTAGATGCCCGGGGTGTGATTTATATCACAGCCTTTGGCGTATCCTGCCAGCCCGAACTTTACCCGTTCGGGCACAAGGGGTTTCTATACCTATATAATATAGGTGTGTCAAGGCTGGGGCAGTATACATTCATATCGGCGTGGGCTCTGACGTTGTCTGTTCAACTTTGATAGGCAGTGCTAGAGCCTCGGATCGTGGGACGGACAACAGGACGGACTCACGCTTTTTTTATGCCTGTACGTGTTAAAGGTATAATCATGCCGATATGGACACATTGCCTGATGTGAACACCCGACGAGGCGGGACAGAACCTCCTCACGCCGGATTTGCCTCCGGTGTCTCCCCCAAAGCCAAAGATTCACCGGTAGGGGTGTCGGTAAGGTATGCTCTACATCCAATGAAACGATGGTATGTATTGCGTGCCACTTATAACCGTGCGCTCAAGGCATACGATGTCTTGACAGAGAAGGGGATAGAGGCTTATCTTCCGGTACATCATGTACAGAGAGACTTCAACGGCAAAAAGAAACGCATCGCAGAGCCGCTCCTTCCCAATCTCTTGTTTGTTTACGCTACCTCGGAAGAGGTGGAAACCTGCGTCAAGCGTATTCCTGAACTTTCTTTCCTTTCTTATTACTACAACCATTTCCAGACAGATCCGTCAGGCAAGAACCGCCCCTTAACGATAGACTACGATGAAATGATGAATTTCATCCGTGCGACCTGTGTAGACAACGGACACGTCCGGATAGTCAGTCCGGAGCAATGCCGTTTCAAGGGCGGCGATAAGGTGCGGATTGTCGAAGGCGCGTTTGCCGGAGTGGAAGGCAGGGTAGCCCGCGTGTCTGGCCAGCAATGCGTGGTGGTCGACCTGAAAGGCGTTTGCCTGGTGGCGACGGCTTATATACCTACCGGATTTTTGATGCGTATAACAACATAGAAGTTTAACTCTTAAAAAGATGAAAGTATGAAAACAATTTCGCTTCGGTTTATGGCACTGATGTGCTTAGGCTTAGCAGTCTCCGCGTGTGATGAATCAGAAATTACAACCGTCCTGTACTCTTCAGATATGGCGGATTTCACTGTAACCAATCAGACTACCGGTGAAACGGTAGAAAACGAAACGCTGCAAACCGGCGGTTTGAAAGCCTTGGAAGTCCAGCCCGGCGACGTGTTGCGTTTATCCTACACTCCTCCCGAAGAGTATAAACAATACAATTGGGAAGTGGAATTTATCGCGTTCAATGATACGGTAACGGTATCTTCTCCTTATGTAGCCAATTACACCATCGCCCATACGGAGCCAGGCGAGTATAGAGTGGCTTGCAGAGGGACGGTAGTGGCACAACAAGATGAAGAAACCACTTGGGTAGGTGAAGATACCGGTTCGGTTCACATTAAAGTGGTGGAATGAGGTGTGTTTGATTGATAGGATTAGATTATCATGTTTGATCGAATGGATTTATTGAATAAGCATAGGATATTGCCAGCCGTCATGGTGGCATGTTCTATGCTTTTTGTGCTGTCTTGTTGTTAGAATAAATGAATTGTAGTTTATGTATAGATACCGTTTTATTTTTTTGCATATTGTGTTTTGCTTTATATGCAATTGGGCGATATGTCAAACTTATTATTATCAGCAAATTAAAATAGTAAAGAATGATGTAGAAAAATCTGGTGATAATACCGGACAATTCATCACATTTACTCCTAATGCTTGTTATGATTCTGATAAAGAAGGATATTCTGTAAATAATGGAGTGCTAAAATATACTTCCCGTAAGGGGAATATATATTCATATAGCGGTTCCTCTTATTGGGGAAAGGCTCATTATTTTGTGTCATTGGAAAGAGATAGAATCAATATAAAAGTGGCAGATGGCACGGTTTATGTGTATGAACGTAGGTCACCGCCTAAAGGCGTTAATAATTCGTCAAAGATTAGGTCTGCGAAAAATACATTATCAAATTCATCATATCCCGTGTTGATAGATGTATCATCCAGTTCTTCATTGCTGCAAAATTCTAAAGGGGCTTCATATAAAAAAGTGTTATGCAGCTTCTGTAATGGTTCGGGGAAAAATCCTGCATGTGATTATCCTCCTCAATTTACAGGCGAAGTTAAATCCTATCAGTATTGTCCTATTTGTAAAGCTACAAAAGAAGTGCATTCTCATGGGGTTTGTCCGTCTTGTAATGGAACAAAATATAACATAGTGCGAACATATTAATCAATTTAATTAAAAGAATAGCTATATGAAAACTTTAATGATTACAACTCTGTTTTTTATTTGTTTTTTAACGACCTCATACGCTCAGAGTATTTACAAATATCAATATACAGTGACGGAAGAAGGTGTAAAGATGAAAGAAAATTATGGAATTATTATATTGACTTTTAATGGGAACAGGTCTAAATGCTATGAATCTGACCAGCAAGGTTATAAAAAACAATTGGGTCTGGAATTGAACTATACTCGGACCAAAGGGAATATCCACATCTATAAAGAACAAGAAATAAAGCAATCTGCTCCTTTGTCTATTTATTCCCCTACTGGCATAATGGATGCATTTAATAAGGGGATGGAAATGAATAATATAGCTAGTAAAATGTCAGGATTAGGTAATGTTTGGAGAATTCCTGGTTATGTGACTTTTTTATTTAGTTCTGATTTTCGTCGTTTGAATGTTCCAGGAAAAGATGGGAAAACATACGTGTATACATACACAACTCAAGAGCAAATGGATAATATTCCCGACGAATTATATTGATTGGATTTAACTGTATGTATTTGTGGTATTTGAATGGTGGTTTAAGTGATTATATTTAAATAGTATGAAGATGAAATTTAATTTTTTTAGTTGTAGTAGGCTTCAGTTGTCATATAACAGGTATAATTTATTCTGTTCATTTTTGAGTATGATAATACTTTCATCAAGTGTTATAAGTTGCGCTAATACTAAAAGTTGTACAAACAATCCAATCGATCCTTGGTTAGCTCCTGATTCTACGATTTGTAATAAATTAACAGAAAAAGGTTTAATAGAAACATTGTTTATGCCGAATGATGTTAAATGTTATATTCTCATTCATAAAGATAGTATTCCAGAAGATGAATTGTCACTTGTTAAAGGGTATGCAAGAGATAGTTTGATGGCTGAATTTGGAATCAGGGAAACAACGGTTTTGCAGTATATATTATTAAGTAATCCATTTAGTTATTCAACAGATTCTCTGAAAATAGAAGCTCCTTATTTACCCACTCTTGAATTTGTTTTTTCACGGAAAGATTCATTGTCTGCCAGTGTTGTTATATCTACTTCCAATCAATCTTGGACTATATTTTATAATGGCGAAAAGCAATTTAATTACAATTATGCAGACAGGAGGATTGTGGAACGCTTTTGTAAATATTATATAAACGAATATTTTAAACCTCAGGAATGATGAAAACAGTAAGGTTTTTTCTGTTTATTTCGTTTGTGCTACTTCAAATGACAGTACAAGCACAAAAACTACATGTCATAGTATTTTGTGACACGAACGATGAAAAGATAGGTGTGAATAAAGAATCAGAACGTAAACTTACAATGAATGAAATGCAGACAATTGCTGGGTGCTTGGAAAGTTATGGGTACGATAGTGAGTTTACTGAGTGTTATGGAAACAATTGCAATAAACAAAATTTAATGCAAGTAATCAATGGGTTACAAGTGGAAGCGAATGATGTGGTCTTTTTTTATTATGGTGGGCATGGTTCACATGCTGCATATAATGAGACAGACCTCTTTCCCCAAATGTGCTTAGGAGAAGATTATGAAACGAACTGGGTACCTGTTACATTGATAAAAAACATTATTACAAAAAAAAATCCACGATTATCTGTTATATTAACAGGGTGTTGTAACAAAGAAGACAGTGGGGTTAGTATTAAAAGCCTTGTTGCCGAAAGTGGGGATTATACGTATGAATCCCAAGTAAATAAAGAAGCATATAAGAAATTATTTTTAGAATCAACAGGCATTGTTATGATGACCAGCAGTAAATTAGGGCAATATTCTTATAGTGGGAAAGAAGGTGGTATTTTTTGTCTTAGCTTTTGGGATACAATGAAACTTGTAGGGATAAATAAGGTGGAAGCAGATTGGAAGGCTATTTGTGAATCAGTAAAACAATATGTATCTAAGACACCAATACGCACGGAGGAAGGAATTGTTTATCAAGAACCTTATTATGAAATACAACCTTTTAGATCTATACGACCGATACTAAATACCAATAGAATTACCCGTCGGAGAATGACGGTAAATAATAATGTTTCTTCATTATATGATGATATCAACCAATTGCTGAATAAATCAGTGAGTGTTGACAATCGGATGATGATGGTTGCCGATATTTTATCAAAGCATTTTACACATGATGCAAAAGTATTGACAATAGGCCGTGATATGAGTACTGTCGTAGATTATGAAGATGCTGAAACTTTTTTAAGGCGTATTATTATGTCTCCATTTATATTGCAAATCAATATAATAGAGGAAAACGGAGGGCTTAATTCACTTATTCGAGTACATGAAGTAAGAACCAACTAAAATAAATATGTATGAAAAAGTTATTTATCTATGCTATTTTGCTTTTTACAGCTTTATTTGTTTGCAACGAAAGTCTATTTTCACAACGGTTAACAGAAGCTCAAAAACGAACTCTTGAACGTCGTGTGCGCGATAAAGTAGATGAATTTCAATTTTATATGGCGCAGCTTGGAGATAAAGAATCTACAAGCACCACAGTGAAAAATAATGCTTATCGATTAGCCTTAAAATTGTTCATAGGAGAAGGAGAGGACTATTCAATTGTTCAGCGGAATTCGTTAGGAGAAGAATATGAAGAGTTAAAGCCTGCGGTACGTATGCAAACTTCAAGCAAATACCGTTCTACTAAATCCCGTACAAGAATGAAAGTTTATTTAAATAACTTGCGCAACAATAGAACTTATTCGCAAATAGAAATAACCGCAGCTGATGCTGTACGTGTAGACAACATTTACCGGGAAGGTGACCACTATGTCTGTATGGCATATTTTTGTCAGAAATACATTGGTTATCGGGATGGCCGTCCTGTATATTCTGATATTACAACAAAAAGAGTTAAAGTATATATTCAAGCTATTGAGATTCCTAAATCAGATGGTACGACCGAAACCATTTGGAATGCTTTATTAGGCGATATTTATGTTTTAGAAACAAGACCGATATAAATATGAAAGACAGATTTAAATCCTTATTTTTTATGCTGGTTATTCCTTTAGTAATGGCAGCACAATCTTTGCCTGATTTGATGTTAGAAAAAAATTATCTAACACAAGTCAAAAGCATAGATGAATTCATTCAGCGTTTTAATGGAAATGAGTCTTTTTTTGACGCCACCGATTCTATTGGGCGTATACGTAATTTAATTGCTTTATTTGATTATCAAATGCCTAAAGAAGATGTGACTGATTCTGTATTCAAACAAAATATATTGGATTTTGTCAATTGCATCGAAAAATGCAATACTAAAATCCAACTAACAGATGCGGATATGTATGCAGAAGTAAAATCAAAGGCTATTGTTTTAGGGAAAAATATAGACTTAACATTGATTTTGCAAAGTCAAAGTTATGGAAATGATCGAATAAGGTGGGCTATTATTGGAGCCAAAGGACTTGCAGATGCAAATATCATAGATACGGTAAGATTCTATGGCATTAGTCCGGTAGAACATGAAATTTGTTTTATGGGACTTGGAGATATTTTTGAAAAAAGCAATAATTCCCATATGATAGGTTATAGAGGGAAAAACACACAAGTGGATGAGTTGTCTGTATTACTTGCATTGGGAATGACCGATAATGTGCGTATTTCCATAGTTGAGAAGTTAACAATGCATTGTTTAGAAATACCTGAATATGTTTTTACAATTGACGAACGAAGCCAAAGTAATAATGAAGGGTGGCGTATATCAGGTTTTACTAAATTGGAAGATAAGAAAAAATACATTAATAAATTATTAGGGAAATGAAAAGAATAAGTTTGTTGGGCTTTATTTTAGCTTTTGTTATAAGTATAACTGTAGTAAATTCGGCACAGGCTCAGCGTAATTTTTATAATCGCATAGAATTAGGTGGGGGTAATGTCTGGACTTTTGTTGGTTTAGAGATGGCATCTATGATTTTAAATCATGTAACCCGTATGCCATTGACTGAAGCGACTTTGCGATTTGGAGTACCTATTTCCGAATACGGTAATTTAAATGGCTATCAAGGCTTTTATGATTGGAATTATGATAGGTTTACAGATAATCCTGATTATGGAGATGGAGATGATGGTGCTGTTAAATTTAAGGGAAGAAATCTATTGTCTAATATTATTATAGGAGATAAAATGGGTTATTTAAGTGATAATTTGGGGTCAGTTAATTATTGTGTATATGGTAGTGCTTATTATAATCTTCAACAATTTAAGTTAATGTCGGATGAAACTAATTATACAAATTTATCTACTCAACGCTTGCAGCTTGGTGGAGGGTTGATGCTGATATTAGGTAGCATTGAGAAAAAGGGACGTTTTATTATAGATGGCGGAATACGTTATAATCTTCCTTTAAATTTTAGTGGTGATGGATTTTCGTCTTCTACTAATGATATGATGAATAAAGGTATCACTAGTCATTATATGGTTAAATATAGTTGGAATAATGCAGTTGCGGTTGGTGCAACGGTAGACTTAATGCATTATAATATGTTTAAAGATGAGACCTTATGTGGTGCTCAATCGAAAATTTTTGAATTTGGGATAACACTTTCTATTCTTCTTCGTAATGATTAATAAGTTAAGTTACTATGAAACAAATATTGAAATTGATTTTATTGTTATTCCTTGTTTGTAATTCATCTTTTGCAGGTGAACCTATTTCTGTAAGTACTTTTTATTCAGGTTTAGAAACATTGGGAAAAACAACTAGTCTTAATGTGGCAAATGAGACCCAGCAGAAAATGGCTGCTTGTTTTATGGCTAGTGAATTAGGAGGGATAGAATTGTCTGTAGACGAATTGGGTGAAATGTCCTCAAATACATATACTCAAAAACTTTTTATGATGATTTATAGTAAGAAAAGTTTGAGAGTTACTTATACGATTGATAGAACAGAACTTATTGAACAGCCTGATCAAACAGGAAGTATGCAGAGAAAGGGAGCGCAACACTATGTTACTTATGTGACGAAAAAGTATACAATGAACGGAAAGACAACGACTTATTACGATGAGGTGTTGACCTTTATTAAAAATGGATTAATTACAGAAATGATAAACTCTAAATCGTCAGGCAAAATACAAACAACGCCAAGTCCGACAAAAGAATTAAATGTAGAGCAATTACGGGCAAGAGCTGCTTTATATTATTCTAATGGACAATATACAAAAGCTTATAATTGTTATGAGCAATTAGTAAAACGTGTTCCTATGGATGGAGATGCGGCTTATCGTATTGCATTGTTGACATTTTGGAGGAAAGGTTGCAAGAATCGTTTTTCTCGAAAGGTCGCACAAAATAAAGCAATGGGTTATATAGAAAAAGCTATTTTATATGGGAATAGTGAAATAAGAGAGAAAGCAACGAATGTCAGAAATAATTGGAAAAATAAGAATGTTTATTTTTAGAAAGCGGAATGAAGTAAAATATTTCTCTACTCAACTTGAATAAGTTTATAGAAATTCTTTGATTACTTCATGAATATGTTCAGCTTTCTTCTTACCTTGCGTTTAATAAGCCGCAAAATTTTCGGCTTATTGGACGCAGAATTGTATCTTTGCAAAAAAAATGATTATCCGATGTATATACATGAACATAAAGAATGGCCTTCGTTTTCATGGAATAAGGAATTGGTAGGCGAAAAGCTGAATAAGGTGTATAGTACGGTGGGCTACCTGAAAGGGCGGCTCAGCGTAATAGGTTTCGGTGATAGGATGTCTGCTATGGTAGAATCTGTCTCTCATGACATTATTGCGTCATCGGAGATTGAGGGGGTAGAATTGAACAACGGACAAGTCCGTTCGTCGGTTGCCCGTCAACTGGGCGTGCAGTTGCCGAATTTTGCAACGTCTTCCCGTTATATAGCGGAGTGGTAGAAATGGCTTTGGATGCGGCTGTTAATTATAACGCTCCGCTTACCAATGAAAGATTGTTCGGTTGGCATAACTGCCTTTTCCCTACGGGGTGGAGCGGTTCTGTAAAAATAGATGTAGCCCAATACCGGCACGGGGAGATGAAAGTGGTGTCAGGTATGTTCGGAAGGGAAAAAGTGCATTATGTAGCGCCTGCTCCCGATAGAATAAACAGAGAGATGAAACGGTTCTTGGATTGGTTCAATTCTGATGTCCATACCGGCTATATGAAATCGGCAATCGCTCATCTGTGGTTTGTTTGTATTCATCCTTTCGATGACGGGAATGGACGAATCGGACGAGCTATAGCCGATATGGCTTTGTCGCAAGCGGAAGATTCAAAAATGCGCTTTTTCAGTATTTCCCATCAGATAAACAAGGACAAAAAGCAGTATTATGACATCTTGGAAAAAACGCAAAAGGGAGATTGTGATATTACCGAATGGATTAGCTGGTATCTTGATTGCCTGATTCGCTCGGTGGAACAAGCCGATAAATTCTATTTGAACAAGGCTATCTGTTCGTCCGCTTCACAATGAAAATGCTGGCTTCGTAAAGCAGGAACATCGGAGCGGCTACCAGCATCAGGGTGATGGCATCGGAAGTGGGGGTAATGATGGCGGAGATAACCAAAGCGATGATGATGGCGTGTTTGCGGTAGGTGCGCATGAAGGCGGAAGTGAGGAAACCTAACTTGGCAAAGAGCCATGCCAAGACGGGAATCTCGAACGTGATGCCCAGCATGAGGCTCAGCATCGTAAGCGTATCAATATACGAACTGAGAAGGATGGCGTTTTCCACTTCCGGGCTTACCTGATAGAGGGCAAGGAAACGGAAGGTAAAGGGGAAGACCAGGAAATAGCTGAACAATACACCCAAGAGAAACAAGATGTACCCCCACACTATTACCCGCAGGGAGTAACGCCGTTCGTTGGCGTAAAGGGCGGGCGAGACGAAACGGAACAGCTGATATATAATATAAGGTGAAGCTAACACGATGCCCGCATAAAAAGACACGCTCATGTGGGTAAGGAACTGCCCCGAAAGTTTGGTGTTGATGAGTTGCACATGGAAATCGGAAGCCGTTGCGCCCGTCAGATGCAAGGCTTTGCCAATATAATCGAAAAGCCGGTAGACGAGGAAATCGCTTTCTTTCGGCGCAAGGACAACACGGAACAATTCGTCCTTGAAACAGAACGCTACGAGCATAAACACCACTACCACGCCGATGATGCGGAAAAGCACTTTACGCAATTCATCCACGTGGTCCCAAAAAGTCATGTTCGAAGGGTCATTGGATTCCACGATGCTCTTTTCTCCTTGTTATTTATCTTTCGGAGGATTGTTTTCTTCTTTCTTCGTGTCGGTCTTCAAGTCTTCTTCGATGCCGTTTACACCGTCCTTGAAGTTCTTCACACCTTTGCCCAATCCTTTCATCAGTTCGGGAATCTTCTTCCCGCCGAACAAAAGCAAGAAAATCAATACGATAACAACCAGTTCTTGCATCCCGAATCCCATAAATAAAAGTGTCGTGCTCATATCTTCGTTTTTTATTTTCCGGCAAAAGTAGGGATTTATTTGAACACAAAGGCGCAAAGATACGGAGTTTTTTCTATCCGTTTGGATAAATTATAAATCTTCGTGTCTTTGCGCCTCTGCGATAACGGTGATATCAAGCAATGCGTGAAGCTACCTTTTCCCAATCTACTAAGTTCCAAAAGGCTTCGATGAAAGCTGCCCGCCGGTTTCGGTAATCGATGTAATAGGCATGTTCCCATACGTCGAGAACGAGAACAGGCTTCATACCTTTGGTCAGCGGATTGCCTGCATTAGGTTCAGCGAGGATAGAAAGTTTGCCTTGCGTGTCTTCTACTAACCAAACCCAGCCTGAGCCGAATAAGGTTGTCGCTTTCTGCGTGAATTCTTGTTTGAACGCTTCGAGCGAACCGAAGTTTTCCGTCAGCTTTCGAATGAGCTTATCGGGCAGGACGGTTTGCTGGGGTGTAAGCGTCTCGAAGAAGAACGTATGGTTCCATGTCTGTGCGGCATTGTTGAAGATGCCTCCGTCCGCTTTGTGGATGATGTCTTCCAACGGCAAGTCTTCGAATGGCGTTCCAGTTATCAACTTGTTCAGGTTGTCCACGTAGGTTTGCAGATGCTTCCCGTAGTGGTATTCCAGTGTTTCTTGGCTCATGTGAGGAGCCAGCGCTTCCATCGTATAAGGAAGCTGGGGCATTGAATGTTTCATATTTCTTGCTTTTAAAGGGTTTATAGATAATCAACACGGAAAGATACGAAAAAGTTTTGAGAAACAGGGTATTATTTCGGGAAATAATAAAAGGGATAAATAGAAAACATTATCTTTGCGCTTGCATTTCTATAGAAAGATTATAAAGAAGGAAGGGATTAAGAATATGAAAGAAAGCATTACAGACCGTTATATCGGCATCGGAGCAGGTGCCGGGGTAGCTCTTGGTTTTATCTTGAAAATAGCGTTCGACTCTTTGGCTGGACTTGCTCTCGGAATTTTTTTAGGCTTGTTTGGCGGATGCATGGCGGCTCTTTTCAAGCTGGCAAAACGGAGACGGAATAATGGATAACGTTCTTCTTATACTTAGAAACTGTTTTGAATTTCTACGAAAAGTTTTTCTTGGCTTGATGTATCCGTTTTCGTGTGTGCTTTGGGCGATTTTTTTGGTCCTTTCCGCTTCTGTTCTTCGTCAGATAGCCCGCTATCTTCCTCATCACAGAAGTGGAAATGCCTCAAAAACTCATCCCAAATCATCGCACGATAAATTCAAAACAGTTTCTTAGCAGAGGCTTGCACAGCCGGATAAGATTAACTGGTTTCCCGGAAGCGGCAGTATAAGCGCACGGAGCATATAGACAGAACGCTGTGTGTTGATTCGTTTAGAAGAAAATTCTGAAGAAAATTCAAGCCGATTTGTAAAATGGTTCTTCCGGAATTTGCCTATATGGAATATTCTTGATAACTTTCGCCGTCCTTTGGATTTTTTGAATACAAATAGGGTTAACAATAAAAATGAAAAGTTTATGATGGAAAAAACTTGGAGATGGTTTGGGAAGAAAGATAAAATTACGCTTCCTATGCTGAGACAAATTGGAGTAGAAGGTATTGTAACTGCACTTCACGATGTGCCGAACGGTGAAATATGGACCGTAGAAGCCATCAATGACCTGAAGTCGTACATCGAATCGTACGGTTTGCGCTGGTCGGTAGTAGAGAGCCTTCCGGTATGTGAGGCTATCAAATATGCAGGTCCGGAGCGTGACCAACTGATTGAAAATTACAAGGTGAGCCTTGCCAATTTGGGTAAATGCGGCATCAAGACCATTTGCTATAACTTCATGCCGGTTATCGACTGGGTGCGTACCGACCTGCAACATCCGTGGGCAGACGGTTCCAGTTCGTTGTATTTCGACCGGGTGCGTTTCGCTTATTTCGATACGATGATTCTGAAGCGCAAGGGCGCTGAAGCCGATTATACGGAAGAAGAACTGCGTAAAGTGGCAGAGCTGGACAAGGTGATTACCGAAGCCGAAAAGGACGAACTGATTGACTCGATTATCGTGAAGACGCAAGGATTCGTAAACGGAAACATCAAGGAGGGCGATGAGAATCCGGTGGCTATCTTCCGCAACCTGTTGGCTTTGTACGACGGAATCGACCGCGCCGCTTTGCGTGAGAATATGCGTTATTTCTTGTCTGCCATTATGCCGGTGTGCGAAGAGTATGGTGTGAACATGTGTGTGCATCCCGATGATCCTCCGTTCCAAATCTTGGGCTTGCCGCGTATCGTGACCAATGAAGAAGATATCGCTTGGTTCTTGAATGCGGTAGACAATCCGCACAACGGCTTGACTTTCTGTGCCGGTTCGTTGAGTGCAGGCGAGCATAACGATACACGCGAATTGGCGAAGAAGTTCGCTTCGCGCACGCATTTCGTACATTTGCGCAGTACGGCGGCTATGCCGGGCGGAAACTTCATCGAAAGTTCGCATCTGGAAGGACGCGGCCATGTCATTGACTTAATCCGTATCTTCGAACAAATCAAGCCGGGACTTCCGATGCGTGTAGACCACGGACGTACGATGTTGGGCGATGAAGACAAGGGTTACAATGCCGGTTATTCGTTCCATGGCCGTATGCTGGCTTTGGCACAAGTGGAAGGCATGATGGCTGTAGTGGAAGACGAAATGAAACGGAATATTAACGTAGCGTATTGATTTTGTTTTTTACCACAGATTACACAGATTAATAAAATTATGATTCTTAATTCTCTATTTAATGAATCTGTGTAATCTGTGGTGAACATAAAAAAATGAAGAAGGTTTGTTCATATAAAGCGTACAGCATTCGGTTCCGCCGTTGGAGCCGGAAAGGCTATGCTGCATTTATGAGCCTGCATAAAGCGGTGACTATCGGACACGTATGCCGGAGCATTGCCGATGCGGCATTGAGCAAGAACAAATCTTTTTCTACCGGGAACCGGAAGCAGGTAACCGCATTTGCCGATGCGGGAGAAACGAAAGAGGCACAGGATGCGGGAGGCGGAGGAATCTTTGCGTCCGTATCTCAGGTGTGGAATACCGTATTGCTTCAGTTCTTGATTCAGAGAATGGTATTTGCATCGGGCAAAGTGGTTTCTTGTCCGGAGCGTTATATACCTATATATAATAAGGTAAGCGGAATGGGAAAGACTCGGAAGCGGGTTTCTCCCGTTCCGCTTTTTTGTTGTTTCGGCTCACCACAGATTACACAGATTAATAAAATTATGATTCTTAATTTATTTAATCTGTGTAATCTGTGGTGAACTTTAAAAACGAAAGAATGATAGAAAGAATAGAGAAAGCTGTTTACGGGAGGAAGCTGCTTCAGCCGGAAGAGGTATTGCGGGCGGTAGAAGAGACGGCGTTGGATGAATTGTGCGAGGCGGCACATCGGATTACGGTGCGATGCGCGTCGCGGAAGTTTGATATGTGTTCCATTATCAACGCGAAGTCGGGACGCTGTCCGGAGAATTGCAAATGGTGTGCCCAATCTGCACATTACGATACGGGTGTACAGGTATATGGTTTGGTGTCGGAAGAAGAATGCCTTCGTCATGCCCGGCTGAATGAGGCACAAGGCGTGAACCGTTTTTCATTAGTGACCAGCGGAAAGCGTCCTTCGGATAAGGAAGTGAAAGACTTGTGCGGGCGTTTTGCTTATTTGCGGCAATATAGCGGTATCCAGTTATGCGCTTCGTTGGGGCTTGCCGATGAGGCACAGTTGCGCGACTTGTGCGAGGCGGGAGTAACCCGGTACCATTGCAACTTAGAGGCGGCTCCTTCTTATTTCGATACCTTATGCACGACTCATACGCAGGAAGAGAAGATAGAAACGCTTCGGGCGGCACGTCGGGCAGGATTAGACGTTTGCAGCGGAGGCATTATCGGTATGGGCGAAACAATGGGGCATCGGGTGGAGTTGGCTTTTACCTTGCGCGGCTTGGAGGTGCAGTCGATTCCGCTCAATCTGTTGCAGCCGATAAAGGGGACGCCTTTAGAAAATGCCGCTCCTTTGTCGGAAGAAGAAGTCTTGCGTACCATTGCGATGTTCCGCTTGGTCAATCCCGAAGCCAGTCTCCGCTTTGCGGGAGGACGTTCGCAGTTGAGCGATGCTTGTGTGCGCCGTGCATTGTACACGGGAATCAACTCGGCAATCGTAGGCGATTTGCTTACCACACTGGGGTCGAAAGTGAAAGAAGATGTAGAACGGATAAAAGAAGCAGGCTATGAATATTGAATTGCTTTTCGATGATTTCGACCGCAAACATCTGTGGCATCCTTATACTTCGGCGGTCGAACCGTTGCCTACCTACAAGGTGAAGCGAACGGAAGGATGCGTGATTACGTTGGCGGACGGTACGGAACTGGTAGACGGAATGTCTTCGTGGTGGTGTGCCGTGCATGGTTACAATCGTCCCGAGCTGAATCGGGCGATAGAAAACCAACTGAAAGATATGGCGCACGTGATGTTCGGCGGACTGACACACGAGCCAGCCATCGCCTTGGGCAAGCGGCTGTTGCGGATAGCTCCTCCCTCGATGCGGCACATCTTTTATGCCGATAGCGGTTCGGTAGCGGTCGAGGTGGCGTTGAAAATGGCGGTGCAATACCAGTATGCGGCAGGACATCCCGAAAAGACCAATTTCGTGACCATCCGTTCGGGCTATCATGGAGATACGTGGAATGCGATGTCGGTGTGCGACCCCGTGACGGGTATGCACAGCCTGTTCGGCTCGGCATTGCCCGTACGCTGGTTTGCTCCGGCTCCCGAAAGCCGATTCGGAGGCGAATGGGACGAGCGTGATATCCTTCCGCTGCGCGCCATTATGGAACAGCATCACGAAGAACTGGCTGGATTGATACTCGAACCGATTGTGCAGGGAGCGGGCGGGATGCGTTTCTATCATCCGCAATACCTGCGCGAAGCCGGAAAGCTGTGCCGTGAATACGGCGTGTTGCTGCTCTTCGACGAGATAGCCACCGGATTCGGGCGCACCGGAAAGCTCTTTGCGTGGGAACACGCCGAGGTGGAGCCGGACATTATGTGCATCGGCAAGGCATTGACCGGAGGATATATGACGTTCTCGGCAGTGCTCGCCAATGCGAAAGTGGCAGAGGGGATTTCGTCGCGCGAGCCTCGTGTGTTCATGCACGGACCCACGTTTATGGGCAATCCGTTGGCGTGTTCGGTGGCGTGCGCTTCGATTGACTTGCTGCTGTCATACGGCTGGCAAGAGAAGGTGAGCCGCATCGAAGCACAGTTGCGCAGGGAGTTGGAGCCAGCCCGTACGCTTCCGCAGGTAAAGGACGTGCGGGTCTTGGGCGCCATCGGTGTCATCGAGACCCGGCGGGAGGTCGATATGGCGCGAATGCAACGCCGGTTTGTAGAGGAAGGCATCTGGGTGCGTCCGTTCGGCAGGCTGGTTTACATCATGCCGCCATTCGTCATCCGTCCCGAAGAGCTGGCGAAGCTGACATCGGGCTTAGTGAAGATAGTAAGTGAGATATAACTCACCACAGATTACACAGATTAATTAAATTAAGAATAAAGGATGAAGAGTGGAGATTAATAATTTTATAAATCTGTGTAATCTGTGGTGAAAAACCGAAACACAATGAAAGAAGAACAAACATTACACGCATTGGAGCAGGAAGGCAACCTGCGCACGCTGCCCGAAGCACGGCACGACGGAATCTGGATTTGGCAAGACGGGCGGCGGATGCTGAACCTCTCGTCGAACGATTACTTGGGGCTGGCTTCCGATGCCGCCTTGCAAGACGAGTTCTGGCGGAGCGTGCCGGAGCGCGACCGGTTGCTTTCGGCTTCCTCCTCGCGCCTGCTGACGGGCAACTTCACGGCGCACCGCGAGCTGGAGGCTTTGCTTGCCGGACGGTTCGGGCGCGAAAGTGCCTTGACGTTCAGCAGCGGTTATCATGCGAACACAGGCATCTTGCCGGCGGTGGCGGATGCGCATACGCTGATACTCGCCGACAAACTGGTGCACGCCAGCCTGATAGACGGCATCCGTCTCTCGGCGGCGCAATCCATCCGCTACCGGCATCAGGACTACCGGCAGTTGCGAAGCCTGGTGGAGAAACATCACGCTGCCTTCGGGCGCATCATCATCGTGACCGAAAGCGTGTTCAGCATGGACGGCGATGTGGCTCCGTTGGCAGCGTTGGCGGAACTGAAACGGATGTATCCCAACGTGATGCTCTACGTCGACGAGGCGCACGCCATAGGTGTGCGGGGCAGGCACGGGTTGGGCATCGCCGAAGAGCAGGGCTGTTTGCGGGAGATTGATTTCCTGTGCGGCACGTTCGGCAAGGCGTTGGCTTCGGTCGGCGCATACGTGGTGTGCAGCCGCTTGATGCGCGATTATTTGGTCAATCGGATGCGAACCCTTATCTTTACCACGGCGCTTCCGCCGCTCAATGTGGCTTGGACGCGGTTCGTGTTCGAGCGGCTGGACGATTGGGCAGACCGCCGCGTCCGTTTGGCTTCGATAGCCGGACGAGTGCGCGAGGCAGCCCGGCAGGCGGGTTCTCCGTGTCCTTCCGCAAGCCATATCGTCCCGCTCGTGGTGGGCGAAAGCGGGAAGGCGATGCTGAAGGCGGCAGAGATGCAACGTCGCGGCTTCTATGTCCTTCCCGTCCGTCCGCCCACAGTTCCCGAAGGTACGTCGCGCCTGCGCCTCTCGCTCACGGCGTCTTTGCCCGAAGCGGAAGTCGTGCGGATGGGGGAGTTGATAGTGAAGAATGAATAATTATAGTAAAACAAAATTGGTTTGCGAAAAATAGCAGATGTATTGTCATCCTGAGCGCAGCGAAGGATCTCGTGTACATCCACGTGGGCGCATTCGAGATGCTTCACTACGTTCAGCATGACAAAAGCTTTTTCGCAATTC
>CASFRN010000153.1 GCA_949296855.1 uncultured Bacteroides sp.
CCGGGCTATGGAGGACTTTCTCGCTCTGATGCCCGTGCGGTCGAAGGTGAAGAAACCGGTGGTGCATATCTCGCTCAATCCGCATCCCGACGATATTTTGACGGACACAGAACTTCAGGACATCGCACGGGAGTATCTGGAGAAGATGGGGTTCGGCAACCAGCCGTATCTCGTTTTCAAGCATGAGGACATCGACCGCCACCATCTGCATATTGTGACGGTCAGGGTGGACGAGGAAGGCAGGAGCATAGACACCCGGAATAACTTTTACCGGAGCAAGCAGATAACACGCGAACTGGAACGGAAATACGGGCTGCACGACGCGGAACGCAAGAACCGCCGTCTTGATACGCCGCTGCGCAAAGTGGACGCTTCTGCGGGCGACGTGAAGAAGCAGGCGGGGAATCTGATTAGAGAACTGAACCGCAGATACAAGTTTCAGACGATGGGCGAATACCGCGCCCTTCTTTCCTTATATAATATGACGGTGGAGGAAGCGCATGGCAATGTGCGCGGACGTGAGTATCACGGGCTGGTCTATTCCGTCACGGACGATAAGGGTAACAAGGTCGGTAATCCTTTCAAGTCCTCACTGTTCGGGAAGTCCGTCGGCTATGAAGCCGTACAGAAGAAGTTTGCCCGTTCCAAGCAGGAGATTAAGGACAGGAAACTTGCTGACATGACGAAACGCACCGTCTTTTCCGTGCTGGAAGGCACGTATGACAAGGAGAAGTTTGTTGCCACGCTCAAAAGGAAGGGCATCGACACCGTGCTACGCTACACGGAGGAAGGGCGCATCTATGGAGCCACGTTCATCGACCACCGCACGGGCTGCGTGTTAAACGGCTCACGCATGGGCAAGGAACTTTCTGCCAACGCCTTGCAGGAACACTTCACGCTGCCTTATGCCGGACAGCCGCCGATTCCGCTCTCCGTTCCGGTGGAGGAACTGGAGAACAGGCAAGGATATTCCGGAGGGGAATACGAAAGCCATTCCAGCGGCATGAACCTGTTTGCCCCCGAAGGTCCGGCAGTGGACGCTGAAGAGGAAGCCTTCATCCGGGCGATGAAGCGCAAAAAGAAGAAAAAACGCAAGGGCTTGGGTATGTAATCAGAGTATCAACAATTAAAAAATCAATGTATGTCACAACAAGAAGACGATTTGAGGGCATTGGCGAAAATCATGGATTTTCTGCGTGCCGTGAGTATCATTTTAGTGGTCATGAACGTGTACTGGTTCTGCTACGAAGCCATCCGGCTGTGGGGCGTGAACATCGGCGTGGTGGACAAAATCCTTCTGAACTTCGACCGCACGGCGGGGCTGTTCCATTCCATTCTCTACACGAAGCTGTTTTCCGTCCTTTTGCTTGCCTTGTCCTGTCTGGGTACGAAGGGTGTCAAGGGTGAGAAAATCACTTGGGGGAGAATCTGGACAGCATTTGCCGTCGGGTTCGTGCTGTTTTTCCTGAACTGGTGGTTGCTGCCCCTGCCGCTGCCGCTTGAAGCGGTGACGGGACTGTATGTCCTTACCATTGGAACGGGCTATGTCTGCCTGTTGATGGGTGGTCTGTGGATGAGCCGCCTGTTGAAACACAATTTGATGGAGGATGTTTTCAACAACGAGAACGAGAGTTTCATGCAGGAAACGAGGCTTATCGAAAGCGAGTATTCGGTCAATCTGCCGACACGTTTCTATTACAGGAAACGCTGGAACAACGGTTGGATCAATGTAGTTAATCCCTTCCGTGCGTCCATCGTGTTGGGTACGCCGGGCAGCGGCAAGTCCTATGCCGTGGTAAACAATTTTATCAAGCAACAGATTGAAAAGGGCTTTAGTCAATACATCTACGATTTCAAGTATCCCGACCTATCTACTATTGCCTACAACCATTTGCTGAACCACCCGGACGGCTACAAGGTAAAGCCGAAGTTCTATGTGATCAACTTCGACGACCCGCGACGCTCTCATCGGTGCAATCCCATTCACCCGGATTTCATGGAGGATATTACAGACGCTTACGAGAGTGCGTACACGATTATGCTCAATCTCAATAAAACGTGGGTGCAGAAGCAGGGTGACTTCTTCGTGGAATCACCTATTATCTTGTTTGCCAGTATTATATGGTATCTCAAAATCTATAAGGGTGGTAAGTATTGCACGTTTCCCCATGCCATTGAGTTCCTGAACCGCCGTTACGAGGATATTTTCCCGATTCTTTCTTCATATCCCGAACTTGAAAACTACCTCTCACCATTCATGGATGCTTGGCTCGGTGGGGCGGCTGAGCAGCTTCAAGGGCAGATAGCATCGGCGAAAATTCCGCTCTCGCGCATGATTTCCCCGCAACTCTATTGGGTAATGTCGGACAGCGAGTTTACGCTGGATATCAACAATCCCGAAGAGCCGAAAATCCTGTGCGTGGGTAACAATCCCGACCGTCAGAATATTTATGGTGCGGCTCTCGGTCTGTATAACTCCCGTATCGTAAAGCTCATCAACAAGAAGGGGATGCTGAAGTCGTCGGTCATTATAGATGAACTACCGACGATATATTTCAAGGGGCTGGACAACCTTATTGCCACCGCACGAAGCAACAAGGTTGCCGTGTGTCTGGGCTTTCAGGATTTCAGCCAGTTGGTGCGCGACTATGGCGATAAGGAAGCTAAAGTCGTGATGAACACCGTCG
>CASFRN010000154.1 GCA_949296855.1 uncultured Bacteroides sp.
GCTGCAGCGTGAACTGGGCTGGGAGCCGAGCCTGCAGTTTGAGGAAGGCATCGAAAAGACCGTGCGCTGGTATCTGGACAACCAGGAATGGATGGACAACGTAACGAGCGGCGACTACCAGAAGTATTACGATGAAATGTATGCCGGACGCTAATCCCGACATACATACAATAACACAGAGTCACATAAAAAGAGCCCCGGCCAAGAATATTCTTAACCGGGGCTTTTTATCAAGTATTTACAGATAACAAATTAAGCTTCTTCCGCTACTACTTCGAAAGGAATTTCTACAGAAACTTCCTTATGCAGTTTTACTACAGCCACATAGTGACCAACTTCTTTTACCTGATTCTTTACAACGATAATCTTACGGTCGATGTTATGACCCAATTTAGCCAACTCGTCTGCAATCTGAATGTTACCGACAGAACCGTAAATTACACCTGTTGCGCTAACCTTAGTCGGGATAGTCAAAGAAACACCCTGCAAAGACTCTGCTACCGCTTCTGCGTCTTTCTTAATCTTTTCCAATTTGTGAGCACGCTGCTTCAATTCTTCAGCCAACATTTTCTTGGCAGCCGGTGAAGCAATGACAGCTTTTCCAGTCGGAATAAGATAGTTGCGGCCATAACCTGACTTCACGGTTACAATATCATTCTTGTAGCCCAAGTTAGCTACGTCTTCTTTCAAAATTATTTCCATACTTATTCCTCCTTATATTATTTCATCAAGTCTGTTACAAAAGGCAGCAAAGCCAAGTGACGAGCTCTCTTCACCGCTTGAGCGATACGGCGCTGGTATTTCAACGAAGTACCCGTGATACGGCGAGGAAGAATCTTTCCTTGCTCGTTCAAGAACTTTTTCAAGAATTCGGGATCCTTGTAATCGATATACTTAATGCCACTCTTTTTGAAACGACAGTATTTTTTCTTCTTTACATCTACTGAGGGCGGAGTTAAATATCTGATTTCCGATTGTTGCTGTGCCATAATTAATTTTCCTCCTTTTTAGCTGATTTTAAACTTCTTCTCTTTGCAGCGTATTCTGCGGCATACTTATCCATCTTGAAAGTCAAGAAACGGATAACCCGTTCGTCACGACGGAAATTAATTTCCAATTTTGCGATAACCGAAGGGTCGGCTTTAAACTCGATGAGCTGGTAGAAACCCGTAGATTTCTTTTGAATGGGATAAGCCAACTTCTTCAATCCCCAGTTTTCTTCGTTGATGATCTCAGCACCTTCCTGAGTCAGGATAGCCTTGAACTTGTCTACCGCTTCCTTCATCTGTACGTCAGACAAAACGGGAGTCAAAATGAAAACGGTTTCGTATTGATTCATACTATTCGTTGATTAAATAATTAATAATAAAATTTTATTTGCGGCGCAAAGGTACAACTTTTTCTCTAATGCACAAATATTTATGATATTTTTCTTTTCATAAAAAACGGATTAATACCGACTTGCGGCTCTAAAAGCACGCTGTCAGCATTAATCCGCCATCTTTACATAACCATTTATAAACAAAAAGGAGTTATCCCAACTCCGAATCAGTCTTGTTCGGGAGTAATCAGCTTATATCCCTTGCCATGGATATTGATGATTTCAATCGAATCATCTTCCTTCAGATGCTTACGCAGTTTAGTGATATACACATCCATGCTCCGGGCATTGAAATAATTATCATCAATCCAAATCGTCTTTAACGCGAAATCACGCTGAAGGATTTCATTGGCGTGAGCGCAAAGCAAGCCTAACAGTTCTGATTCCTTTGTGGTAAGCTTGGTCTGCTTGTCGCCGATAGACAAAATCTGCTTCTGCGTATCGAAAGTGAAACGCCCGATTTTATACATATTGCTTTCCTTGTTGCGTTTTCCACGCACCCGGCGAAGAATTGCCTCGATACGGAAAGTCAACTCTTCCATACTGAAAGGTTTCGTGATATAATCGTCCGCACCAATCTTGAATCCTTCCAAAATATCTTCTTTCAAGGTTTTAGCCGTCAAAAAGATAATAGGAATCTCTGCATTGGCTTGACGGATTTCCTGCGCCAACGTGAAACCGTCCTTCTTCGGCATCATCACGTCCAGCACGCACAAATCGTACTTATTCTTCAAAAAAGCCTTGTAACCCGCTTCACCATCGGGGCACAATTCTGTAGAATATCCTTTCGCCTGTAAATATTCTCTCAACAACATGCCAAGATTCTCGTCATCTTCGCACAACAAAATACGCAATTTCTCGTCCATTTTATTCGTCTTTAAATAAAGGTAATACAATAATAAACTTAGTCCCCGCATTCAGCTCACTCTCGGCACGAATCGTCCCTTTGTGGTCTGTTATAATCTTCTTCACATAGGCCAAGCCCAAACCAAAGCCTTTCACATCGTGCAAATTGCCGGTATGAACCCGGTAGAACTTCTCAAATATCTTTTTCAGGTTTTCTTTCTTGATACCGATTCCGTTATCTTCTATTGATATATGAAGTTTTCCCGACTCGTTCCATGTACGCACCTTCAGCTGTATGTTGACATCCGGCTTCTTATATTTCAACGCATTGTCAAGCAAATTGAATATCACATTCGTAAAATGCATTTCGTCTACATAAACAAAGGGGTCATCGGCATCCAAAGCCACATCCAACGTGCCGTTGCAACTTTCCACTTTCAGCCGGAAGGTATTCGTCACGTTATATATCAATTCGTTGGCATCTATTTCCTTTTTCTTCAGCGTTGCCTTCTGACGCTCGAACATAGACATCTGCAACACCTTCTCTACCTGAAAGCGCAACCGTTTCGTCTCATCGTTTATCACTCCCGATATATGCTTAAACATAGCAGGCGACTTGCCCACCGCCGGATCGTTCAACATTTGCGCAGCCAACGAAATGGTAGAAATCGGCGTCTTAAATTCGTGCGTCATATTGTTGATGAAATCGTTCTTTATCTCCGTAAGCTTCTTCTGACGGAAAATGATGTAAATAGTAAAGATAAAAGTCACCAACAGCACCAACGTAAATATAATAGAAGGAATCATAAAGCGCACCGAACTGAAGATGTAATCGTCCATTGTCGGGAAAAACACATTCACGAACCCCATTTTAGCTGGCGGATCCTTTTCGAAAAGCAAACGGGAATAAATTTTCTCGTTATCGTATTCATAATCCGAACAACGATACACCTCTTTTCCGTCACGGTCGGTCACCGTGAAATGATAAGGTATATCCACCCCGTTGTTTTTCAATTCCGAATTCAAATAATAATCCAGTTGCTTAAAGTTGACCCTCTCTTTCAACGGCCTGTCACTCGCCGTATACAGGATGTTATATATCACTTCATCCAACAAGGCACGCTGATAAACGTAGCGCTCCTTCAAGATTTCCTGCAAATTGCGGGATGTCTGCGGAATGTTCTTCCCCGTCGAAATAATCACCTTCGGCACACTGGAAGGACGGTTGATGATTGTCTTCCACTCAAAACTGGAAAATGTGCTTCCGTCCGGCGAAGTCACCGTATAACGCCGATGCTCTACCACGTTCCGATTGCTATCCGCCACCATCGTCTGCTGGCGAAATTGACTGGAAAGCTGGGCGGCACGCTCGGTAGCAGCTACATCCTTCTCCAGATACTTCTTCGTTTCCACCAATTCCAAATTATGAACTGCCTGAGCAAGGCTGCGTCCTACATTCTCTTCGAACTGCTCCTTGCGCATCTTGACCATCTCTTCTATATAACTGACCTGCAAATACAGCAAGCTAAGAAAAGACAGCCCCATAACGACTCCTAATATCCAAATTGTAGACTTTTTCATGGAGGCAAAATTAAACAGCTACCCATTATGATAAACCACACTTAACATGTTTTAATCTGAGATTCTTTTATATTAACTGAAAAACCAGTTTAACATATCAAAATAGACATCTTAACATGCCTAAGCGTTTACCTGATTGCAAAATTAATAAAACTTTAAATCAACAACAAATAAATATCCCTAATTGTTTAAGCTTAGTTAAATAAAAAAAGGCCGCATTTTAAGAAATACGACCTTTTTATGTATAAAAACAACAATCTGCTTACATTTCGTCCTTTTCCTGCTCTTCGAACTCTTTCATCAGCTTCGTCTGAACATCCGCAGGCACCAACTCATAGCTTGCAAACTTCATGATGAACGACGCGCGGCCACCAGTCAGCGAACTCAACGCGGTAGAATAATTCGACATTTCCTTCAAAGGCACCTTAGCCGTAAGCTTTTCATACCCTTTCTCACTGCTCATGCCCATAATCATGCCCCGACGGCCCTGCATATCACTCATTACATCGCCTAACTTGTCACTCGGACAGAACACTTCCACATCATAAATCGGCTCCAAAATCTTCGGCCCCGCATTCTTAAACGCATCACTGAACGCATGACGTCCTGCCAGCATGAAAGATATTTCGTTCGAGTCTACTGGATGCATCTTCCCGTCATAAACAATTACACGGACATCACGAGCATACGAACCTGTCAACGGACCTTGCTCCATACGGCTCATTATACCTTTTAATATAGCCGGCATAAAGCGGGCATCAATGGCACCACCGACCACACTGTTAATAAATACCAATTTTCCGCCCCATTCCAAATCGACGGTTTCCGTTCCTTTTACCGTAACCTTAAATTCTTGCCCGTTAAACTTATACGTATCAGGATCGGGCATACCTTCGTAATAAGGTTCTACAATCAAATGCACCTCACCGAACTGACCGGCTCCTCCCGACTGTTTCTTGTGACGGTAATCGGCACGAGCCGCCTTCGTAATAGTCTCACGATAAGGTATCCTCGGCTCATAGAACTGAACCGGCAACTTTTCGTTATTTTCCAAACGCCATTTCAATGTACGCAAATGGAATTCTCCTTGCCCATGAACCAATATCTGCTTCAACTCTTTCGATTGCTCTACCACCCAAGTAGGATCTTCTTCACGCATCCGGTTCAAAACAGCCATCATCTTTTCCATATCCGCCTCGTTCACGGGCTTAATGGCACGCGTATATTTAGGATTCGGATATTTGATAAAGTTGAAACGGTTCTCGCAATCTTTGCCATTCAAGGTGTTTCCGGTCTTTACATCTTTCAACTTCACCGTACAACCTATATCCCCCGCACGCAATTCCTCTACTTTTTCACGTATCGACCCGGCACAAACAAACAACTGAGCCATACGCTCTTTCGACCCCCGGTCGGCATTCATCAAATCATCACCTTCATGAACCACACCACTCATCACCTTAAAATATTGCACATCACCAATATGCGGTTCTACAGCCGTTTTAAAGAAATAAAGCGAAGTAGGGCCATCCGGGTCCGGCAAGACAGGAACGCCACGTGTATTATGAACTGTCGGCATCTCGTCTACAAAAGGCACCACATTACCCAAGAATTCCATCAGACGGCGCACTCCCATATCTTTTCCGGCACATACACAAAATACCGGAAACATACCACGTGCCACCAAACCTTTACGGATACCTTCACGCATTTCGTCTTCGGTCAACGATTCTGATTCGAAGAATTTCTCCATCAATGTTTCATCATGCTCTGCGGCAGCTTCTACCAATACTTTATGCCAAGCCTGCGCTTTCTCCATTTCCTCTGCGGGAATTTCTTCAATCGTAGGTTCCCCTCCTTCAGGCTTCCATGAATATTTTTTCATCAGAAGCACATCTATCAACGAATTAAAATCGGGGCCTGTACTGATAGGATATTGTACGGGAACAACTTTTGACCCATAATTTTCTTTCAACTGCTCCAGCACATGGTCGAAATCACATTTCTCATTATCCAACTGATTCACCAAAAAGATAACAGGCTTACCCAGCTTCTCCGTATAACGGAAATGGTTTTGTGTACCTACCTCCGGACCATACTGCCCATTCAATAACAAGATTGCCGTATCTGTCACATTCAAAGCTGTGATTGCAGCCCCCACAAAGTCATCACTTCCCGGGCAATCAATGATATTTAATTTTTTCCCGTTCCATTCCACATGGTAAACAGTGGAAAAAACAGAATACCCGTATTCTTGTTCTACAGGGAAATAATCACTGACTGTATTTTTTGCAGTAATCCTTCCGCGACGTTTTATAACACCACTCTCATAGAGCAAAGCTTCTGTGAGAGTGGTTTTACCAGATCCGTCATTGCCAAGTAACGCAATGTTTTTAATTTCGTTCGTTTGATATACTTTCATGGTATTTAAGTATTTAAATAAATAACAAAAGGATATGCTTCTCATATCTCTCATTAGCGAGGCGCAAATTAGAAATTAAAGTTGAGAAATGCAATGTTTTTCCGGTGTTACTAAACTATGTTTTTAGACAGAACCCCTCGTGCGCCTTAATTACAAGAAGGATAACGAGGATAAGTTGCCCATAAACGGTAAGGATTACCCAAATCGTTCATACTATTAAACCAAAGGTCACGATAGTTTTCTTCCAGCAAATGACTTTTATTGGTCTCGCCTACTATCCAAGAATCATCATCAATCTCCTGGCGAAGTTGGTTGTGCCCCCATCCGGCATACCCGGCGAAAAAACGGATGTATCCTTCCACCGGATTCCCTTCCAATATATACCGCTGAATGGCAGAGAAATCGCCGTTCAGGTATAATCCGTTACCTAAACTCAAAGCTCCCTTCAGATGCTTCAACACATGAAGAAAAAAAATCGTATCCCGCTCTACGGGGCCACCTTTAAATACAGGAATAAGAGGAACAGCCGCCAATTGAGGCACTAATTGGTTCAATGACACAAGATACCTGAAGTTCTTGTTCATCACAATACCCATACTTCCTTCAATATTGTGTGTAACCATTAAAATGACTGAACGTGCAAAATGATAGTCATACAATAGTGGAGAAGCAATAAGAATGCTCCCCATATGTGGAAGTATCTTATTTGAATGTACTTGGAAAATACGCATATCCATATAACTTCTCTTTTAAATGTTACTAAGATAAGCATTATATTCTTACATACGATAGTTTTTTAACTTTTTCCGAAAAATAACCCGGAAATATTTGGAGATTCAAAAAAAAGCCGTACCTTTGCAACCGCAATCGAAGAAGAAAGCATTAAAACAAATAAACGGTGCGTTAGTTCAGTTGGTTAGAATACATGCCTGTCACGCATGGGGTCACGGGTTCGAGTCCCGTACGCACCGCAACTCGAAAAAGCAAGATTAGGAAAAGCTCTGATTCCCAACGGAATTAGGGCTTTTTTATTGGTTTTCGGGCGGCAAAAAATAGCGTTTTAGAGAAGTTATGAGGGGCAAATTCAGGGTCCTTTTTAGGGTCACTGAAAAAAGCACCTGAAATGTATTATACTTCGCTGATTTTCATATTCTTGCATAGGATTTACCTGTTCC
>CASFRN010000155.1 GCA_949296855.1 uncultured Bacteroides sp.
AAAAGATTGAGCAAAGCTCGTATCTATGATTCCCAATAACACTGCACACAGCAGCCCGATTTTACAAATTAAATTCTTCATCATTTTATTCTTTTTCCATTTAGATACGAAACCATGTGGAATGTTACAGAATCAAGTGTCTTTTTTCGCTCGGCGTTTTTCCTAAATAATACAAAAACACCCGACCTTACATTCTTGGGTGTAAAATCGGGTGTTTATTTTGTAAAACATTGATTTCCAATGTTTATTGCGGTGCGTACGGGACTCGAACCCGTGACCCCATGCGTGACAGGCATGTATTCTAACCAACTGAACTAACGCACCATTTTGTTTTGTTTCGTTGCTTTCTCTCTCGATTGCGGTTGCAAAGGTACAACTATTTTTTGAATCTGCAATACTTCCCACCGTTTTTTTTCTTGTTTTTCTTCATTTTTCTCAAAAAATAGGCTCTTGAAGCAAAAAAGCGGGACATTCTACAATGAATGCCCCGCTTCCACAACAGGTTTTATGTGATTTTTCACACTTATTTGATGCGTTTGTATCCGTATATTGCCAACTCTCCCAGTTCTTCTTCGATGCGGAGTAACTGATTGTATTTAGCCATGCGGTCGGAACGGCTCAACGAACCAGTCTTAATCTGACCGCTGTTCGTAGCTACGGCTATATCGGCTATGGTAGCGTCTTCAGTCTCGCCAGAACGATGTGAAGTCACCGTTGTATAACCATGCCGGTGTGCCATCTCGATGGCATCAAGTGTTTCACTCAACGAACCGATTTGGTTTACTTTAATCAATATAGAATTGGCGCAACCCATTGCAATACCTTTTGAAAGAAATTCTACATTGGTTACAAACAAGTCATCACCTACCAGCTGGCAGCGTCCACCGATGCGGGCCGTCAGCTTCTGCCAGCCTTCCCAGTCGTTTTCGCTCATACCGTCTTCGATAGAATCTATCGGATATTTATCAATCAGTTCTTCCAAGTAAGCAATTTGTTCGTCTGAAGTACGTTTCTTTCCTTTTTCACCTTCGAAGATGGTATAATCGTAGATACCGTTTTGGTAAAATTCGGAAGAAGCACAGTCCATGCCGATTTTCACGTCTTTGCCCGGTTCATAGCCTGCAGCCTTGATGGCCGCAATAATCGAATCGAGCGCATCTTCGGTACCGGCCAACGACGGAGCGAAACCTCCTTCATCGCCTACCGCTGTACTCAATCCACGATCGTGCAATACTTTCTTCAGTGCATGAAATACTTCGGCTCCCATACGCAAGCCTTCACGGAAAGAAGAAGCCCCTACCGGGCGAATCATAAATTCCTGAAAAGCGATAGGAGCATCGCTATGCGAACCTCCGTTGATAATATTCATCATCGGGACGGGCATTACATACGTATTCACCCCGCCGATGTAACGGTAAAGAGGGATATTCAAGTAATTGGCAGCTGCCTTGGCTACGGCAAGCGATACGCCTAAGATAGCGTTGGCACCCAAGTTCGACTTTGTCTTTGTACCGTCCAATTCCAGCATTTTCTTATCGATAGCACGTTGTTCCAATACAGACCAGCCTACCAATGCCGGAGCAATGACTGTATTGATATTCTCTACAGCTTTCAGCACACCTTTGCCGCCATAGCGTTTGGAATCTTTGTCACGAAGTTCCAATGCCTCGTGTTCTCCAGTAGAAGCTCCCGATGGAACAGAAGCGCGTCCTGTCACTCCAGATTCAAGCCTTACATCAACTTCTACTGTGGGATTGCCTCGTGAGTCGAGTATCTCACGTCCTATAATTGACTTGATTTTCATACCTTTTTTAGTTTTAAAAGTTGTTTTTCTACAGATGCAAAATTGCAGACTTTCTTTTGTTTTATCAATACCTTAAAGTAGGTATTTTAAACTATGAAGGACACAGAAATACACGAATATCCTCTGTATCTCTGTGTCCTCTGTAGATGAATTATCAGGCTGTCAAGTGATGCTTAATAATTTGTCTTCTTTACTTCGAAGTAAGCCTGCGGATGCAAGCAAGCCGGACAAGTTTCGGGCGCTTCCATACCTATAAATAAGTATCCGCAGTTGCGGCATTGCCATACCACTTCGGTATCTTTCTTGAACACCTTGCCTTCTTCGATGTTCTTTGCCAACGCACGGTATCTTTCTTCGTGTCCTTTTTCGGCAACGGCAATTTCACGATACATTTTTGCAATAGCAGGAAAACCTTCTTCGTCAGCAATGTCGGCAAACTTCGGATAGTCGAGCGACCATTCTTCGTTTTCACCTGCAGCCGCTGCTTTTAAGTTCTCCAATGTAGTAGCAATAACACCCGACGGATAGCTTGCCGTGATTTCCACCATACCGCCTTCCATCCATTTGAACATCCGTTTCGCATGTTCCTTTTCTTGGTCTGCCGTTTCGGTAAAAATAGCCGCTATCTGTTCGTAACCTTCCTTCTTTGCCGCGCTGGCAAAGTATGTATAACGCATTCTTGCCTGTGATTCGCCGGCGAATGAAATACCCAAATTCTTCTCGGTTCTTGTTCCTTTAATACTTTTTCCCATAATCGTTAGTTATTTAGTGGTTAGACATATCGTTTCTTTTCGATAAAACAAAGATAATAAAATTATTCAAGTTTGTAATCATTACAATCTTTATTTTATGTTCTATTAAGGAATTATTTCCTTCTTTTGAAAGAATAACCCGAAAACGCTCGTGTATGTTCAAATAAATATATACTTTTGCACTTCTTTTTAATATTTTAAACTATTCAATTCAATAGGCATGAAAACGTTTCAACTTAAACCGAAGCTCTTCGATACGCTTCGGAATTACACGAAAACTGACTTTATGACCGACCTGATGGCAGGCATCATCGTAGGCATCGTTGCCCTTCCGCTTGCCATTGCTTTCGGTATCGCTTCGGGAGTCAGCCCCGAAAAAGGCATCATCACCGCCATTGTAGCAGGATTTATCATTTCGTTTTTAGGCGGAAGCAAAGTACAGATAGGCGGTCCTACAGGCGCATTTATCGTCATCATCTATGGGATTATCCAGCAATACGGAATAGAAGGGCTGATGGTAGCCACCATGATGGCGGGAGTTCTCCTTATTATATTGGGGATATTCAAATTGGGAACTATCATCAAATTTATTCCCTACCCTATCGTGGTAGGCTTTACGAGCGGTATCGCCGTAACCATTTTCACGACCCAGATAGCCGACATCTTCGGGCTTCAGTTCGGAGACGAAAAGGTGCCGGGCGACTTTATCGGTAAGTGGATACTTTACTTCCATCATTTCGATAGCGTCAATTGGTGGAATGCCCTTGTGAGCGTAGTCAGCATCGTCATTATCGCCCTTACGCCTAAATTCTCGAAAAAGATTCCCGGCTCATTAGTTGCTATCATCCTTGTAACCGTTGCGGTCTGGCTAATGAAGATGTATGGAGGAATCACATGCATTGATACTATCGGAGACCGGTTCAGCATTCAGGCTCAACTTCCTGATGCCAACGTGCCTACATTAGATTGGGAAGCTATAAAGAACCTTTTCCCTGTAGCCATTACCATTGCCGTATTGGGCGCGATAGAATCGTTGCTTTCTGCTACGGTGGCAGACGGTATGATAGGCGACCGTCACGACTCGAACACAGAATTAGTGGCACAAGGCATTGCCAATGTCGTGTCTCCTATTTTCGGCGGAATCCCTGCCACAGGAGCCATTGCCCGCACCATGACCAACATCAATAACGGAGGAAAGACACCCGTAGCGGGCATAGTTCATGCCGTAGTACTGCTGCTCATCCTCATCTTCCTGATGCCTTTGGCGAAATTTATCCCGATGGCGTGCCTGGCAGGTGTATTGGTCGTGGTATCGTATAACATGAGCGGCTGGCGGGTGTTCAAAGGCTTGCTCAAGAATCCGAAATCGGATGTGACGGTATTACTCATCACGTTCTTCCTGACCGTGATTTTCGATTTGACCGTAGCGATTGAGGTAGGTTTGGTAATCGCCTGTGTATCGTTTATGAAACGGGTGATGGAGACTACGCAAATCTCGGTCATTACCGATGAAATCGACCCGAACAAGGAATCGGACTTGGAGGTGCATGAAGAGCATCTCGTCATTCCCGAAGGTGTGGAGGTGTACGAAATCAACGGTCCTTACTTCTTCGGCATTGCCACCAAGTTCGAGGACATCATGGCACGTTTCGGCGACCGTCCGCAAATCCGCATCATCCGGATGCGTAAGGTGCCTTTCATCGACTCGACAGGCATCCACAACCTGACCACCCTCTGCGAAATGTCACAAAAGGAGAATATCCATATCATCCTTTCGGGCGTGAACCCGCAAGTACACGCTACGTTGGAGAAATCAGGCTTCTATACCTTGCTTGGCAAAGAGAACATTTGCAGCAACATCAACGAAGCACTGGAAACGGCACGGAAAGAATTATCTGTTAAAAACGTTTGAGCATCGGAACGAGATTCTTAAAACGTGTTATAAAACAGATTATTTAGGCGAAAACACTTGCAGATACGGAAAAAGTCCGTACCTTTGCACTGTGTTTTTCATAGTATTAGATTTAAGGTTAACAAAGGTTGGAGTACAGCGGTACTCCTTTTTTTATGCCCGTACGGTCACTTATCGGCTTTTCCTATCGCAAAACGATAAAGCGTTGTCTGGTTTACGTCAGCCACATATCCTACTAAAAGCCCGTCTGTATCGAAACGGATAGAACCTATTTTCTTACTCAACAGACAATTCGCTTTACACAGACCTTGCATATCATACACTTCAATCAGATTTCCGCTTTCCATCCCATCGTCCGACTTCAAACAATAGAACAAACCATCATAAACAAATCATTTACATAAGTAAGTGTACAGAATTAACTTATACTATGGCACACAGATAACACTGATTTAACAGATGACCACAGATATTATTTTAAATAAATCAGTCTCATCTGTGTTATCTGTGTGCTATAAGATAATTTTGATTAGTTACTTATAAAAAACTACTATGCAAGTAGCCTTTCCTGTTTTCATCTACAACGTCCTTCATTCGTATTGGGCGCTTTCGACACCCATACACGGCAACAATCATTAAGCACCACCGCCTCTGTTGGTAAATGCCGTATATCCATTCTTATAATCACAATCGGAACTTTCGTCACGAGCCAATGCTTCAATATTGGCTAACATAAGATTTGAAACCTGTTCTTGCGAATTTTTTTAGTAGCAATTAAATTACATCCAATAGCTACAACAATAACGGATAAAATTACTAATTTTCGTGTTTTCATAAAAATGTATTTAATAATTACAACAGCAAAATTATAACTTAGATGCCATATAAAAAATTTATCTCCAAAATTAAACTTATTTATACTTCGCATAGCAACATCCACGGGGCTTCGGGAAACGGCACGGAAAGGAATTATCTGTTAAAAACATTTGAGCATCCGGACGGGATTCTTAAAACGTGTTATAAAACAGATTATTTAGGAGAAAAACACTTGCAGATACGAAAAATGTCCGTACATTTGTAATGTTTTTTTTATAGTATTAGATTTAAGGTTAACAAAGGTTGGAGTACAGCGGTACTCCTTTTTTATGTCTGTACCTAATCATTCCGTCTCCACAAAGGCACATACAGCGATAATTCCCATTGGGATAAACGCACCCCTTGGAAAGGGGCAAGATGAAAATTGCGAAGCGTCCCGACATGATAAGCCAAGGCTACTTCTACCGACCTAAAGTCATACCCCAAGCGGATAAAAGCGGGTAAGTCGAAGAAAGTTTTGTCCCATACATAATAAGTCGGTTCCAGCCCGACAGAAAGGCTTAATCCTTTATATAGGTAATACCCCGCACCGACAGATGCTGAAAAAGAAAGCAAATTGCAATTCCCGTTTCCTCCGACATAGCTCACTCCGTCCGTTCCCGACAAATAGCCTACATTGTATTGGTAACGGTTGTACTGCGCCCTTAAAGCTACATCCGTAAAAAATCTCGAACCGTTCCTTTGCAAGCGGAGCCGATATCCTATCCCTGCCGAAAACGGATGTTTCAAATAGGAACTTCCCACATCGAAAGGAATTCCCAATTCAGAAACACCAGGTAAATGATACATCGGAAATCCTTTGCCCGCATGGACTATCAATCCGGCACTCTTCGTTGTTTGAGCATCACATACACGCACGCTCAACACACCTAACACGAAAAAAGATAATAAAACTTTATGCATAAATTTACTTTTTTAATATCACTCTACATTCTCTATCCAATCCCCGCGTCTCATCCGGCAACCTCCTACCAAGCCAAAACCGCCTTTTATATTCGTATAGGTAGGCCATACGGGAGACAAGTTGACTTCGCCCATATTGTTATTGAGTTGCCCGTTAACCGATTCCAAGTAATTGTAAAACTCCTCCGATACTGCATAAGAAATGACTTGATAGTAACTCTTGCCTACGATTTCCTTGCCATCAAAGTCCGTGCTTTCAAAATCCCTTACGTAATCTGTATTCAGCCTCAACGTATACGATTGTCCGTTTATCTGAGTGTCGCACCAATAATACAGGTTTTCATAAAACGTACGGTCGGGCATAAAAATAGCGTCCAACGCACCGACACGATACAACAAAGGCTCTTCCTTCAGGTCGAAAGACACCGGAACAATTTCCTCTGAATACACACCGTCCGTCCAACGGCAATCTTTCCGGTTGATTTTTAACGCATAATAATCTTTTCTTGCTTTGTTATCCTTAAATGTCAATTGAAATTGCAATACATCCCGGTTCACCCCTTTGCGGAGCATTGCTACCCGTTCCATGCAAAAAGAGGAAGAAACCCTCGTTTCCGAAACAATCTTTTCACCCGCTTGTGTCTCTATTTCTAACTTCACTTCATCTTCATTCTGATAATCGGCAAGTACATAACAACAATTATCTCCGTTAAAGGAAACCGGAAAAGATTGTCCTTCCACTGTATAACAAATCGAACGACAACGCATTTTTTCCGCTTGCGGAACGCCATTTAAAGGAATACTGTATGATAAATGAATAAAAGTAGTATCGCCTATCCCCGGATACGCATACACAACCGGCTTAGCCTGGCTTTCCACTTCATTCAACTCGAAATAATGCACGCATGAAGAACACAAAACCGCGCAACATCCTGCCTTAAAATAATCAAACCACTTCATCTTGCTTAAAACTTTAATGTATAACTGAAAGAAGGTATGACCGGAAACACCCCGATACCTTTACCCCTGAAACCGCCATCGGGCAATCGTTCCACTTGCGCATATAGCGGATTCATCCGACTATATACATTATATATACTGACATTCCATACCCGCTCATACCCTCTCTTGGTCATTTTGCGGAAATTCACTCCGCAATCCAAACGATGGTAAGGAGGTAAAACAGCATTGTTCGGTTTTTCATAAACGAACAAAGACCCACCCGGACCGGATACGCCGGGCAAGGCAGGCGTTTCCACACATTGCACAGGTACCGTAATACGGTCTCCGCTACGATAAGTCCACGACACATACGCATCTATCCGGTCGGTGAAATGATGCCTTCCCGTAATGGAAAACCGATGACGGTTATCAAACCTGTCGGGATACCAACCCGTATCATACGCGTCAAAATTCCGTTTGCTCCACGACAACGTATAACCGGCATCAACCGAAGTCTCCGCCCCGTATAAGTTGCCGAGCACTCTATCCCGTACGACTTGCCTTTCCCTACACAGACCCCATCTTCCCAATCCGCTCCCGGAGCCAAGCTCAGATTCGTTCCACCGGCATAAGCCAACAACTTATCCATCCGTTTATAATATCCACCTATACAAAAAGATACAGGCAAAGAAAAAGGCTCGGTATAAAATTCCGCCGCATAGTGTCCCGAACGTGAAGGAGGCACTTTTGCCGTAGAAGGCACCCAACTATCGGTTGGCAAATTCAGATAGGTATAACTCATCTGATGCATGAATTGGTTCATGCAAGCATACGAGAACTTGAACACAGACTTCTCGTTCCATCGCCACAAAAAAGCGACACGCGGCTCGAACGCCTGGCGCCATTTACGCTCCGTGCCGAACAAGGCATAACGCAACCCCACATTCAGATGCGACCAAGTACCGATCCGGATATCGTTCTCCACATACCATGAAACTTCATTTCCTTCATAACTCATTCCGGCGCATCGGTTCTTATCCGCATATCCCGTTTCTATCCGATTGTCTTGCGGACGAAACCGATGATGAAGGTATTCCGCTCCCCAACGCAAACGATACCGATTGCTCAAACCGTAATTGAAATTCATACGCAAGCCCGCATCATCAATCTTCGAACGGCTTCCGTAGCTAATTCCGGTAGAATCCAAAATTTCCTTATCCGACTGATAGACATCCCGTTCATTGTATTCGCACAAAGCGTCATTACGGGCATAAAACGCGGTCATATCCGCCGATAACTTGGAAGAAAGTCCGATTGTCCCTTGCAACGCAGCAAGCGTATTGCCCCATTTCAAACGGAAATCCGTCTGATAGAACTCACTGTCGGCATATTGCATATTCCCTGCAAATAACTGACGGTTTTCCACCTTCATGCGATCCTGTCCCGAATAAAAACTGAACGACAAGTTGTTTCTTTCTGTAAACCGATGCGTCACCTTCGCGTTCACATCGTGGAAACCATATCCGGCATTCAACCGGTCTTCCTTATTCAATTTATTCAGTACGGCAAAAGCGGGAGCGGTAAATACATCCGCCCAACTTCTGCGCATAGCCAAGCTGAATGAAGTGCGGCCTTTCACTATCGGGCCTTCCATGCCTACCCGTCCGTCAAGCAAACCTACCGACAAAACCCCATGAAAATTTTCAGAATCACCATCCTTGGTACGGACATCCACTACCGAAGAAAGCCTTCCTCCATAACGTGCCGGAAAACCGCTTTTGTAAAAATCCACATACTTCACCACATCGGTATTGAAAGCCGAAAACAGACCACCTACGTGATTGACTTGGTAAAGCGGAACCCCGTCGAGAAGCAACAGGTTTTCATCGTTTCCGCCTCCGCGTACATACAATCCGGAGAGTAACTCCACCCCCGAAGACACCCCAGCCGTATGCTGAAGCGTCTTGACCAAATCGGGCGAACTGAACAAAGTCTTGACCAAATCGGGCGAACTGAACAAAGAAAACTCTGTTGCGAGCTGTTTTCCCACCAATGAAACCTTACCCGGACAGACCGCATGAAGCGAAGAATTAAGATTAGCTGTAATTTCCACTTCACCTAAAGGAGTCGCACTTTCTTTCAAAACGACATGTTCCATACAATCGGTACGCATATCTACCGTTATCCGTTTTTCCTCATAACCTACGTATGAAAAACGGAGCGTATGTTGCCCCTCATACAAGGCAAGCGAAAAAACTCCGTGCTCATCGCTCAATGTACCTTCCCCGCCTTCCTCATCTTGCACGGTCACCTGAATCAAGGTTTCTCCGTTTTCAGCGCGCACTGTTCCAGACAAGACACGCTTCACCTTCCGGTGCAACAATACATACCTGCCTTCCACTTCCCATCCTATCTCCGTTCCTCTGAAAATAGCCTGCAAGTTTTCTTCCAGCCGTTTATCGGGAACAAACACACTTTTGATTTTCTCCTGCTCCAAAGCCGTGTCATAAACGAAATTGACCCCATACCGCTCACTTACCTTCACGACCGCCTCCTTCAGGCTTTTTACCGTGTCCGATTGTCCTCTTACACACAGGCAAACCAATAAGCCGATTACAACCGCCATCCTTCTCATGACCTTCCTCATTTTAGCGTTATTTTCACTTGCAACGTCTTCTCTATGAACTGGATAATAGTAGGCAACTCTTCGTTTTCGAAATGTGCGGTGAGCCTTTTCGTGCAGTTATCCGCCTCCAATTTCACTCCATAATAAGTGGAAAGCACCGTAAGTACCGTATGCAAAGATGCGTCCTGAAACTCAAAGCTCCCCGTAAGTCTGCTTGTTTTCATGATTTCCGAAGCCGAGAATCCCGATACAAACCGTACGTTCATGCCTTCCGTTAAAGTCACTCCTTCTTTTTGTCCGGATACGAACGCCTCTACCCTTCCTGACAACACATAGACACTTGACGTATCTTCTTTACTTTCATCCAACAGAAACCGGGTGCCCAACACACGGACACGCACACGCTCCCCTCTCACTTCAAAAGGACGCGAAACGTCACGCCGGACTGAAAAAAAAACCTGCCCTGCCGTTTCCACATTCCTTTCGGCTTCCCTATAAATACAGGGCGAATAACTCATCGAAGCATGAGGAAACAAGATGGCTTCCGTACCATCCGGCAATGTATAAAGACGCAATGTATCCCCCGATGTAATCCGTTCCCACCCTGTACGGTGCAACGTACCGACAAGTGACATACCCAACCAAACGAAAAACGCCATTGCGGCTATCCCGCACACCCATCAGTATACACCGAACGTGTGGTAGGTCCTAATCCCGTGACGCTCCTTGAATATCCGTATCGACTTCCGCGTGTCCAGCTTATCTTCCTTAAAATAACGCAACACAAACTTCAGGCTTTGTTCTTTCCACTTTTCCATTACTTTCCTTGTTTTACTCAAAAGACAACCCTGTCCGGCTTATCCCCCACGTCCAATCCGCTAAAATCAGTTAAAAAAGAAACAATAAACCCGTTTGACCCCTGCCCTTATCCGCTTCAATGCCTTGTTCACTTGGTTATCCACCGTATGCACCGACAAGTTTAACCGTTCGGCTATTTCTTTGTATTTCAATCCGTCCCGCTTGTTCAAAAGAAAGATTTCCCTACACCGTGCGGGCAAAGCGCCGATAACCGTCCACATACGGGCTTCTTCCTCCGAACGCTCTTCCGCCTCTTCATCGGTCAGCGTATCTTCCAAATCGGACAAAAGAAGACAGCCTCTCCAACCCGCCTCTTTTTTCAAGCAATTCAGACTGCGGTTCTTTACCGACACATACAAGTAAGCCCGCACATTGTCTACGTTTTCTCCTTTTATGAATGTCTTTTCCCACCATTCGGAAAAACAATCCTGCACAATGTCTTCCGCCCTGTCCACATCGTGCACATAATGCAACGCATACAGGCACAAAGGCCTGTAATGCCGCTTGAATAATTCGTCTATATTTTCATTCATTCTTCTTCCACGTCATTGGTTTCCCTTTTATTTATATAAGACAAGTTTCCCTATGGATACACTATTTCCAAATCGCAAAAGTATGTTAACATACAAAGAATGTTAGATAGACCAAGCAAGCCAATTGACTGTTTTGTAAGTTCAAGAGCACTGAAACTAAAGTTTCAGTGCTCTTGAACTTTAGTTTCAGATATATTAAACAAACTGAAACTATTATCAGTCCAGATAAGGCATATAGTATAATATCCACCGATAACCAATGTAGGGGCAGGTTTTTGGGAGAAATGCGGACATTTGCTAAAAAACATCCGCACTAAAAATCCTGAACAGAGAATTTTCCCGATTTTATTCGTCAGATAGCCCGCTATCTTCCTCATAAAGTCAGAAAAACACCCTCGAAAACAATTCTCAAAATAAACCTGAGCAAAATTAAACAGGCTCTTAATCAAATGGAGAAGGAACATATATTCAATGTATCTAAAAGTAAGACCGTATGTGTTTTGACCATTGGTGCGTGGGTGATGGCCTATACTTGCCATTGTGATAGGTGTGCTTGGGGGCAGTCCGAAAAGCCGGTTGCAAGGCATCAGAAAAATGAGTTGATTGTTGAAAACAAAATCCTGTCTACGGGCTTTCCGGCATATCATAGGTTACTTGTCCAAGTATTATTGGATACTTTGCCATTTATTATTGCTTCATTGGCCATTTATCCAATGATGCTTTACAACCGGATTTTCCGCCTGATTCAGAAAAACTGATAAGTAAACGTATGGACATAAAAAAAGGAGTACCGCTGTACTCCAACCTTTGTTAACCTTAAATCTAATACTATGAAAAACACATGGCAAATGTACGTGTTTTCCGGAATATAGCAATAGAATAGACCAAAAATCTTATGCTTTATAACACGTTTTAAGAATCTAACCTTCTTATTAAAAAGCCTTTAACAAAAAAACGCATCAAAGTCCTAACTTTGCGGAGATTTCAAGCATGCGCTGGATGGGGACGATTGCCTTTTCCGCAACGCTTGGCTCTACCTCCACTTCGGGCCATTCGTACTTCAACGTATTATATAATTTCTCCAACGTGTTCAGACGCATGAAATTGCATTCGTTGCAAGCACAGGTGCTGTCTTCGGGCGGTGCCGGAATGAAATTCTTATCGGGACATTTTTTTCGCATCTCATATAAGATGCCGCTCTCTGTAGCTACAATGAAGTCTTTCTTCTCGCTCGCCATAGCGTATTTCAGCAATCCGGCGGTAGAAGCCACCTTATCTGCCAATTTCGCCACGGCACCTTTGCACTCAGGGTGTACCAATACCGCCGCATCGGGATATTGCTTCTTCAGCTCCAGTATCTTTTCTACCGAGAACCGTTCGTGCACATGGCAAGCCCCGTCCCAAAGCAACATGTTCCTGCCCGTAATAGCGTTGATGTAATTCCCTAAGTTCTTATCGGGACCGAAGATAATCTTCTCGTCTTGCGGGAAACTCTCTACAATTTGCTTCGCATTGGTAGACGTAACCACCACATCGGTATGCGCCTTTACGGCTGCACTGGTATTGACATACGAAATCACCGTATATCCGGGATGTTCCTCTATGAACTTTGCGAACTTATCCGCCGGACAACTATCTGCCAACGAACAACCCGCGTTCAAGTCCGGAATCAACACTTTCTTGTCCGGACAAAGAATCTTGGCGGTCTCGCCCATGAAATGAACCCCGCACATCACGATAATATCCGCATCGGTCTTTGCCGCCCATTGTGCTAACGCCAAACTATCGCCGATAAAGTCGGCTATCTCCTGTATTTCGTCCGCTTGGTAAAAGTGACCCAAGATAACGGCATTCTTTTCCTTGCACAAGCGTCTGATTTCCGCTTTTAAATCTACGCCTTCGGGGATGGCTTCATCTGCATACCCCTTTTTCACCCATTCCTTTTTTCTCATATTAAATATATTTTTCTTTTTTCTTTAAAAAGATTTTATGATAGTAATAATATCCCGTTGATAGTGTTCGTAAAAATCGGGTAAAATAGTTGCTTTTTAAGTTATAAGTGTCTGATGTATGATTATTCAAGTTTCATCAACAGGCTTATATCTTGATTTTATTCGTTTTACGTTTTCTATTCACTTCCGGTTGACAATATGCAAAGTTAAAAACTTTCTCTTGAACTATTCGGTTTTTCGTGCTAAAAAATATGTTTAAACCGGTGATGAAACTTTCGGGTTTACTATTTGGAGAGTTCGTTCGGATTTGCTTATAAACATTTCCGTGAATAAACCAAGCGTAAGTTTTCATTTTCTATGCATTGTTTTTATACAGGTTTTCCACCGTTTTCAACAGGGTTATGAATATACTTTGTTATCTTTGCGGCGTGTTTCACCACAGATTACACAGATTACTACAGAGGAAATGAAATGAAAAACTCTGTGTAATCTGTGGTGAATAAAAAACAAAAGATATGGCTGAATTGCGAAAACTGAAGGTTACAGAGATGAACCGCCTGACGGTGGAAGAGTTTAAAGAAGCGCGGAAACTTCCGTTGGTGGTGGTATTGGATGATGTGCGGAGTCTGCATAATATCGGTGCTGTGTTCCGTACATCGGACGCGTTCTTGGTTGATTGCATTTACTTATGCGGCATCACCGCTACCCCTCCTCATCCGGAAATGCACAAAACAGCATTGGGAGCCGAATATACGGTAGACTGGAAATACGTTAAAGATACGGAAGAGGCTGTAAACGAGCTTCATGCGATGGGCTATACGGTATTCGCTATCGAACAATGCGAAGGAAGCACCATGCTGGACAAGTTAGTTTTAGAGCCGGATAAAAAATATGCGGTCGTATTGGGAAACGAAGTAAAAGGCGTGAAGCAAGAAGTGGTAAACCGGTGTGACGGATGTATTGAAATCCCTCAATTCGGTACTAAGCATTCGTTGAATGTATCGGTAACGGCCGGGATTATTATTTGGGAATTTGCGTGTAAGCTGATATAGATTGTTTCACCACAGGTTACACAGATTTAATTAATAATTAAAAGTGAACAATGAATAACGGCAAGTGTTTTCGTCTGTCGTTATTAACTATTAATTATTCATTATTAATTAATTAAATCTGTGTAATCTGTGGTGAAACAAAATCACAATTGTCCGTTTTCCACCAATGTAACCACCCGTTCGGTCAATTTGTCTTTGCCTTCCGGCTGATATTCTTTCTTTAAGCTGGCACCGAATAGTGCGGCGAATGTTTGATAAAATCCTGCTTTGAAAGGGCCCATAAACGCTTTTACCAGCTGATAAGAAGACTGGTTGCATTCTCTATCTACCAACTTTATCAACAATTTACCTTGTGAGAATGTTAATTTTTTCATGCGGGGAGTGTATTGCTCTTTCAATCCTTTCTCTACTAACTTAATATGCTGATTACGTGCCTTTTCATCAGGCAAAGTCATCAAGTATTCATAAGTTTCTATCACCGCCCGGTTCACTTCCTTGGCTATGGGGAGGGTCTTTTTCACATCTCTTACCAATTTATTGTAATACCTGCGTTGGCGTTTGTTTTTAAAGTGTAGTTCGGGATATACGTACACGGTTCTTAGCGTTATACAAGGTATAGTGTCTCCTTTATACACCACTACAGGTACTTTATACATCGTAATGGTGTTAGAAGAAGAGGTTTGCGCTTTGATTTTCAATGCAAAAACAAAGAGCAGGATAAATACTATGTATAACTTATTTTTCATACGCGCAAAAATAGGAATAATAATGAATCGTGATAGAAACCAAGCAAAGGTTATACGAAAAATTAACGTATTACCTTTTGTTGATAACCTGTGGATTGTATGTTGAAACGTTTGTTTATTTGTTGTATAATAGGATGTTATGTATTAACACCTCTGTATGCCCAGTCCGATTGGCTGGAATGGAACGAAGACATAACGGCTTCCGAAGAACTGGAAGACTGGAGGGAAAAATACGAAGAGTTGAGTGAGATAGCCGAGCATCCTTTCAACATCAATACCATTACCAAGGAAGAATTAGAGCAGCTTCCGTTCTTATCGGATAAGATGATAGAAAACATCTTGTATTATATCTATAAGTACGGACCGATGCTGACTAAGAATGAACTGTTGGGTGTGGAAGGAATGGACTGGCAAACCCGAAGGTTTTTAACCGACTTTATTTATATCGGACAGTCTGAGAATGAGAAAGATAAGTTTTCATGGCGGAACTTGTGGAAATACAATAAACAGGAGTTATTAACACGGCTGGACATCCCTTTCAACATGAAGGCTGGATATGCTGATTACGATAAGGAAACCTTAGCGGAAAGTCCCAATAAGCGTTATTATGGAAGTCCGTTTTATCACAACGTGCGCTATCGTTTCCAGTATAATAAACAAGTGTATGTAGGGTTAACCGCCGAGAAGGATGCAGGCGAACCGTTCTTCAGCCAATACAACCGGAAAGGGTATGATTCGTATTCCGGCTATCTGTTTCTTTCGAACCTGAAGAAACTCAAGGCATTGGCTATCGGGAATTTCAAGGCAAACTTCGGTTATGGGTTGGTATTGAACATCGGAAGCTTTACCTTAGGAAAAGGAATGATTAACCGGAACCGCTTCGGACAAGGACTTACGAAGTACACTTCGGTAGGTGAAGGAGAGTTTTTGCAAGGCATAGGAGCTACGTATCAAGTGTCAAAACGTTGGCAAGCTTCGGCTTTCTATTCATTCAGAAAGCAAGACGCACGTGTGGAAGATGAGTTCATAAGGTCGTTGAAAACCGACGGGTATCATCGGTTGAAAAAGGATATGGAAAAGAAGCATACGGTATCCAATCATCTGACCGGATGTAACTTAACATACAACGGGAAATTCACCGAGTTCGGATTAACCGCTGTGTATAACTGTTTCAACAAGGTGTTGAATCCCGATGCACGTGCCTATAACCTCTATTATCCCCGCGGAAACTATTTCTATAATGTAGGAGTGAACTACAAATTCTTTCTGCATCGGTTTACGCTTTCCGGCGAGACGGCTGTGGATAAGGCGGGAAGGATAGCTACGCTTAATGTAATCAGTTATCAACCGAGTGTGAATACCAACCTGTTGTTTATTCACCGCTATTACGATAAGCGTTACCAGTCGCTTTATGGCAATGCGTTTGGCGAGAACTCGAAACTTCAAAACGAAACAGGTGCTTATTTAGGATTGGAAACCAGTCTATTAGGGAAGTTCAAGCTCTTGTGCTACGGCGATTTCTTTCATTTCTTCTATCGTAGGTATCAGGTAGACCGTGACCATACATCGGGATTCGACGGTTTATGCCAGTTAAGTTATTCACCATCCAATTCACTATCAATGTTAATAAAGTATGCCTATAAGAACAAGGCTAAAAACTATACTTCGCCCGATGAAGCGAAGTTTGTTTTGCCTTACGTAAGGCAACGCTTGCATTACCAATGTTCGTATGCGCCAAATGCCTATCTTTCGTTGAAAGGAACAGGAGAAGGGGTGATGACTTCGTATAACGGAAGGGAGAAATCAAAGGGAGGCTATGTGAGCGGTACGGTGAAAGGAAGCATTCCGGATATTCCCGTTCAAGCATCAGTGACCGGCACTTGGTTTCACACGCAAGACTACAATTCGCGCATTTACGTTTACGAACCCGGCTTGCTTTACGCTTTCTCGATGAACTCGTTTTACGGGAAAGGCACCCGTATGGCAATTAACCTGAAATACACATGGAAGAACCGTTTCATGATTCAAGCCAAATGGGGATGGACACACTATCAAGACCGTACCCGCATCGGCACGGACACCGAAGAGATACAAGGAAACGATAAGGCGGATTTGCAAGTGCAAGTTAGGGTGAAGTGGTGAATGCGGTTTTTCACCACAGAGTACACAGAACTTTAATTATTTTCTTTGTGTTATTCTGTGTCCTCTGTGGTAAGAAAAAAAAAGCTCTGTTTTACATGACAATACCCGTTTCCCGGTCTACATTGTTCGTGGTCTTGGCTTCTGCATGGTGTTTCTTTCCCACATTGAAATTCCATGACAGAGTGAGCAGGAACATGTTTCCGTTATCCTTTATGAAGGACCAGGTTTCTTTCCGTACTTCATTGCTCAGCAACTTAGTGCCGCCGCTCCATCCTTTGGGCTGAAAAGGATAAAGCATACCGGCACCCACATTGAAGTGCTTGATTTTGTATGAACACTGAAGCATACAGTTTTTCTCACCGTAACGGACCGTTTCACCGAACAAGGTGTTATAACGGCTGGAGACAACGGCATAAGCCGAGAACTTCTTATAGGTAAATGACAGATTGCCGCCACCATACCATGCGTTGAAGGTATGCAAATAAGTATTTCCTTTCGACTCGTATCTGTTCACACCACCATAGAGACTGAGCGAAAGCATATCAGGAACAATGTTCACATTGGCATAGAGCTGCCCGTTCAGCCTTGAAAAACGGTCTTGGTTATCCACACCATACTCGAACAGGTAGCTGCCGTCCTGCTGTGACACCCTGCTTACCTCTTCCATGATTGGATTCTTGCTGAAATAATAGCCTCCTTTCAGTTGCAAGTCCACCCATTGGTTGCCCCATGAAAGCTGAAGCGTATTGCTGTAAGAACGGTATGGATTCAGATTGGGATTACCACGGTTGACCTCTATATCCGTAAGCTGCTGGCGGATGTCACTGAGTGATGACAGCGACGGCACATTCGGCGTGCTGGAAAACACGTATTTAAGAGTCGCTCCTTCAAACAGTTTGTAGGATAATGAAACCGAAGGGCGGAACATATAGAACGAATACCCTTTTCCGGATTCATCATAGCTTTGCCTTGAAAGGCCTACGCCCAACAGGTAGCTTAGTTTCTTCCATTTTCCATTTACCTGCACATAACCGTACAAGTCCGAACTGTGCATCCCATCCGTCTGGTTTACGTCACCCTTGTACTTATTATTGGTGTATGCCAGCGTGTATTTCAACCCGCCACTTAAAGCCACGTTCTTGAAGCTTTTTTTGTAAATACCTTCACCAATCAATGAATATCTTTTTCCATTTGTACGGTAGCTATATTCAGAATAGGGTGTGCCTCCTTCACTGGGCGCTTCATTGTAGTTCCGTTCAAAGTCGGAACTGATATAGGTTCCTACCACATTCAGTAGGAATTCCTGTTTCTTGGGTAGCGACACCTTTCCATACAGGTCCAATGAAGGAGAATTGGAGCTATTGATTTTCTTTGTAAAACTATAGATGTCGTTTTTGCCTTCCTCCCGAATAATCTGACCGTAATCGTTATGGGGAGAACGGAAAATATTGTCCGTGAAAGAGGCATTGAATACATACCTTTCCGGTTTGGTCAGATTATAATTCAGCTCCAAGTAATGGTCGGCGTAATTGAAAGGAGTAGTTATACCTTCCAGATAACGGTTACGATTTTCCTCCGGAAGGCTGAAGGATTGGTCTTCATCCACAAAACGGTCATTATAGTCACGATAGCTCACATAGTAGTTGAAACCGAACTCCGACAGCTTGTGATTGACCTTGATATACACATTGTCATTGCCAAAACCGGTCGTAACGGCATTGGTCAGATTGAATCCTCTCGCAACGCCCGATTCCCTGCGCCTTACTACATAGTTGATGACGGCTTCCACATCCGTATTGGCATACCGCATATCCGGATTGTCAATGTATTCCACCCTCAGTACCTCGTCCGGTCTCAGAGCCTGAATTTGTGCGGTGGATGCTTCAATATCGTTGATTCTTAACTGTACATATCCTCCGCTTACCGTTGAAATGCTTCTTTCCATACTGTTCACCTTCAGCCCCGGGAGCTGCATGTGGCTCAGCAATTCATAACCGGACGTAGCCGCTTTAATCTGTCTGGAAGAAGGTATCACAATCTGCCGGTCTATTTTTTCCACCACATTACTGCCTGTTACCGTTACGCCTTCTAAAGCTACGGCATCCTGCACCAACCGGATATCTCCTAAGTTTATTTTCCGATCCAGATTTTCTAATAGTATGGACTGAGGCTGGTATCCGATGTATGAGACTTGTAACAGGTAACTTCGGGACGACAAATCCTTCAGGATAAAATTTCCTTTATCATCCGATGTGGCTCCTGAAACAAATGCCGAATCCGGCAATGACAGCAGTGCTACATTGGCGTAGGGCAACGGCTGGCTGTTCTCGTCAATCAGTTTTCCACTTACGATTTGTGCCGATACCCTAACTGAAATAAGTGTACAAACCAATATTAATAACGTTCTGATAGTTCTCATTTTTATAGTTTTAATGATTTATATACGGCTCTTTTGTTCACTTCCTGCTCCCGTTCCCTTATACTTGCTCTTTGCTGCATTAAGTTTATAACGGACTGTTACCGCAAACTCCTGTCTATCCCATGCGCTTTTTTGATACAGATAATAGTCGCCGCTATACATACTATAGCTTATCTTATTCGTATTGAAGATGTCATTACCTCTTAATTCAACACTCAACGCATCATTCAGGAAACTCTTTCTGAGCGAAACATTTACGTATCCGTTCGGTTTCTCAACATAAATATTCTGTGTAGCACCCGGACTTTGTATATATGAATCAAGACTCACCATGATACCTAAAGGCAATTCCCAAGTATTATTGAATGAAGCGGTAAATAGGGGATTGCTTAAGTTTTTCGATTCCTTAAAATAATCTATAGTAAGCCATTGTTTCTGCATTCCAACACCTAACATAGGAGACCAGCACCCGATTTTAGGAGTAGCCGACAAAAATGCGGCAAACATAGGAATCGACTTATCCCAGTTGCGTTGGCTTAGCATCGTTAGTGAAGCATCTTCATTTGCCAATTCTCCCCAATTAAGAATCCAGTCCTTTGTTTGAGAGTAAGACAATGACATTTGCAGGAATCTCCAGACACCGGACAGTGTCAGGTCGTGTATGATGGTAGGGCGAAGAGCCGGATTGCCTTTTTGGAGGGTAAAACGGTCTGAATAAAATACATTATTACTCAACTCGCTGTAAGTCGGTCGTTGAGTTTTTGCCGTATAGCTCAACTGAGCCTGCACTTTTCCCAATTGAGTTGAGAATGAAATATTCGGGAAAAAGTTATCGAATGTACGGCTTTGCTCGTCAATATGCTTTTCATCTTCATAATAGTCAAACTTTACATGCTCATATCTTATTCCAAGCGACCAGTCACCCCATGGAAAGCTGCGGTTATACTCTGCATATCCGGCAGCATTGAGTTCCTCAATCTTACTGAATGAAGACGGTACGTAGTTTTCTTCGTTTATATAGTCATCATTTCTATGCGTATAGGTTACTTCACTGCCTGCTGCAAAAGTACCTCCACCTAATGGAAGCGATAAAGTCAGCTTTCCTGCCACAAGGCGGTTCTTTACATGATTGGCAGAATGAACATCCCGGTTTTCTGAAGTTTGGCTGGTTTCCTGAAATACGGAATTGCTACGCTTGCCATTCTGAAGATAATCGGCATTGAAATCGAGATTCATATCTCCGAATTGTCCGTTATAGTATGCATTCAGTTCATGGTCAGGCTCGTAATGATAGTAATCGCAACTGCTTACCTTTATGTTGTCGTAGAATACATTGTCCACATGTATATTGGTTTCTTTAGAAAGAGGGTTCTCTTCCTTCAGGGTCTTTCCTGCCTTATATTTCATACCGAGAGCATGATTCTCATTCAGCTGATAATTAAACCCTATATTACCGCTAAGCATCTTCGAATAAAACTCGCCATAGCTCTTCATATCATGATTCCAAACCTTTGTACCTCTTTCTTCTAAATTCAGATTGAAATCCTGCCAACTTTCCATTTGGTTGTAATATTAAATTATTATATCGGTAATTGAAATTAGCCTGTTCTATCAAATCCGTGTTCTTCGACTGATAATAGCTGGAGCGTAGGTTGAAACCAAAGCCATCCCCTTGACGTTTAATCGTTTGAATGCGGATTACGGCTTTTATAGTTGCGTCGTATTTCGAACTGGGATTACGGATAACCTGTACATTCTTGATTTCATCGGAGTTTAGTTGTTCAAGTTCAGATAAGTCGTGCAGTTTTCTGCCGTTTATATAGATAAGAGGTGTTCCTTTACCGAAAACCTCAAAAGCATTTTGCTTTTTGGTGATACCCGGTATTTTGGTCAGCACATCATTGGCTGAACCGACTTTGCTCAACACGCTATTTTCCACACTTGTTACCATCGCATCACCTTTCATGCGTGTCACAGGTAAATTACCTTTAACAACAACTTCACCCAACAATTGTGCATCCGATTCAAGTTGCACAATACCGATATTGTCAGGAGATACAGGTCTGTACACCGTTTTATACCCGATGGAAGATATTTTCACTACCTGGTTTTCCGATGTGGTCTTCAGTGTGAAAGTCCCGTCTTCCTTGCTGACGGTTCCACTTACAAACGCCGAATCCGGTAGTGAGAGTAGTACCACATTGGCGTAGGGTAACGGTTGACCATTTTCTTCAACCAACTTTCCTGATATCGTTTGTGAATTGGCTGTCAATGATGTAGCAATGAACAATGCGAAGCAAAAAAATCTCATAATCATGTATCTATTTGGGTTCAACTTTTCTGCTGCAAAAATAGATAGGAATCTGATTATAACGATAAAAAAGATATAGATACGGAATAGACAAGCATAATGAAAATGCAATTCATAAAACAATATAAATCAACGTTTTATTAAACGCATCGATTATCTTATTATAGACAAATGCAATCCTCAGTATTCCCAAAGCCAGATGTCAAGGCTCTTTTCCTTTGAATCTTCGCCCAACTCTGCGTAAATCTTGTTTTTTATGCGGAGCTTGCTTCGTGAAACGGATGTGGGAGCTATGTTCAAGAAAACAGCTATTTCTGTAATGGAATAACGAAGTTTAATCAAGCAGCATAAAATGATTTCGTGCTCGCTGAGGGATGAGATTTCTTTTGATAATCGTTGTGTGAAATGATGAAATATATTGTCTGTGATTTTACATATATCGTTAAGTTCCGTATCATTCAAGTAAGCCGGCTTCAAATGCAGCTGGCGTAAGAAGGGTATTTGCGCCAACAGCAAGGAGTACAGTTCTTTTTCCCTTTTTTCTAACTCCTGAGAAGAAATGGAATAGGAAGCAATCTTTTCATGCAGCAGATTTTTCTCTAAGGACAAACGTTCATTTTCCTTTTTCAATTTCTCAAGTGCCTCTACTTGCTCCATATAAAGCTCCTCTTTCTTGTTGTTTTTTTCGAACTGTGACTGAAGTTCTGCAATATAGGATTCGTTCTTTTCAACTTCAAGCTCTTTTTGATTCAGTTGTAAAGCCAAGTTTGTTAACTCCTCTTCTTTCTTTTGTATGGCAATTCGCTTACGCAAATAAATATAAATAAGTAAAATACCCAATAGCAGAACGATCACTATGGTAAACATCCACCAATAGGTGATATTAGCCTTTTCTAACTCCAACTTTTGTTTCTCTGTAACCAATTTCTCATTATCGTACTTTTCTTTATAGGATATGATTTCTTTTCCTTTATCCAATGCCATGATTGAATCATTATAAAACAATAACGAATCGCAATAGATCTTCAGATATTGGCTGTATTTAGGGTTTTCACTCAGTCTATACAAAGATTCATATATTGTTGCCTTTGCATAAACATTGTCAGTATTCAGTGCTTTATTTAGATAATAAAAAGCAGAATCTAATTTTCCCAACTGAAAATAGTTCTTGCCTATCAATGAGCATGAGCGATATGCTATGGGAAATGACAGCAACATACTCAAAGACTTCTCTATTTCATGGCTATTCGCATACACCAAAGCTATTTCATGCTGGATGTCATAATAATAGTCCGTATTTTTAAGTTCAAGCTCTGCTGCTATTGCACTACATCTTTGATAGGACTCTATCGCTTTGGGAAGTTTATTTGAGATACAATAGCATCTGGCTAAATATTGCAATGCTCCCATTTGATATCGTTTGTTGGAATCTTTCACTGCATAATCGTATGCCTTTGTGCAGGATTCCAGTGCATAGTCTGTTAAGTTACGATATAAATACAACTTTCCTAAAGAAGACATTATAAGGTATCCAGTTTTATAATCTTCCGTTTTTTCTACTTCCGATTTACCTTCCAGATAATACTTCATTGCTTCTTCTATATTACCAAGTTTATAGTTTATATCACCCATGTAAAGTGCCGACATTGCCTTTCTACGGGCATTATTTGTAGGCTTGTAATAATCGTATGCTATCCGTACAAGCGAATCGGAAGAGATTTTCATCAGCTGTTTTACCTTTGCCTGTGAAGTCAGCAGGCACCACAGAGCATGGTTCTCCTTATCAGTTCGTGACGAAGGAATCTCCATACTTTCCAATATATGCAATGCACTGTCCGGATGGTCAAACATGACCTTTTCCGCCTGTTCAAGTTCCGGTATTCGTTTGTTGGTTGTTTTATTTCCATTGCATCCTAAGATGATCAAAATGGAATATAATATTATAACAATATGTATGGCTCGTCTCATATAATTCTTGTTTTCCACGCAAAAGTATAAAAAATATGGTCTTTAAGAGCATGAAAAGCACGATTGTTATTCTCTACTCCGAAGAAATGCAATTAACATTTGGAAGAATATCGGCTTCTATAGATTTTGTATTATGCTATAAAAACATTATGTTTGCAGTGCATAATAATTAGATAATATGAAATTTGTTGATAGAATAGACGAGACGGCACGTTTGAAGAATGCGCTTTCACGGGAAAGGTCTTCTTTGGTGGTATTGTATGGCAGGAGACGATTGGGCAAGTCTACCCTTGTAAAAAGGGTTTTGTCTGAAAATGATGTGTATTTCCTTGCTGACCGTTCGGAAGGTTCGTACCAGCGGGTGTTATTGGCAAAAGTGGTTGCGCAGGTATTTTCCGGTTTTGATAAAGTGACTTATCCGGACTGGGAATCTATTCTTCGTGCATTGAATTATCGTGCCGAACGGCATTTTACATTGTGCTTGGATGAATTTCCTTATTTGGTAGAACAATCTCCTGAATTGCCTTCGGTATTGCAAAAACTGGTTGATGAAAAACAACTGAAGTATAGTCTGGTGCTTTGCGGTTCCTCCCAAAACATGATGTACGGATTGTTTCTTGATTCCACGGCACCGCTTTACGGGCGTGCAGACGAAATCATGCGGCTGACACCTATACATTTGCCTTATATTCAGGAAGCTTTACATTTAGATGCCATAAATGCCGTTGAGGAATATGCCGTATGGGGAGGAGTTCCCCGTTATTGGGAATTGCGTGAGAATAACGGTTCGCTTAAAGAGGCGTTATGGCATCATGTCTTTTCGGCAAACGGTGCACTTTATGAAGAACCGGTTAAACTTTTTCAGGACGATGTGAAAGATATGGTGAAAACATCTACCCTTATGTCTTATATAGGTGTAGGCGCAAATCGTCTTTCGGAGATTGCTGGACGCTGTAACGAGCCTGCCACTAATTTATCCCGGCCATTGAAGAAGCTGATTGATTTAGGCTTTTTAGAGAAGGATGTTCCGTTTGGCATTGATGAAAAGAACACCAAAAAGAGCCTTTATAAAATAGCTGACCCGTTTATGGCGTTCTATTATCAATTTGTTGTGCCTAACCGTTCGTTTATCGAATTGGGCCGCCGTCTGCCTATTGAACAAGCGTTGAATGCTCATTTCTCTATGTATGTAAGTATGCAGTGGGAGAAATTGTGCCGAGATACAGTAACCGGGAATCTGATTAATGGAGTGCTTTATGGCAAAGCGAAACGTTGGTGGGGAACGGCACTTGACGAAAACCGGAAACCTGTGCAAATGGAGTTTGATGTAATGGCAGAATCGATGGATAAGAAATACTTGTTGGTGGGTGAATGCAAATGGACGACACAAGAAAACGGAAAGCAGCTTACATCGGAACTGCTTCGTAAAGCTGCTTTGTTGCCTTTTGCTAAAGATTACGTTATTGTTCCGATGCTGTTCCTGAAAACTTCTCCGAAAGAAGATGCAGGAAATGCATTATTGCCCATGAATGTGATTGAATTGGAGTAAAATGTGTACATTTGCATCAAAAGAATAATAAACAGAGAAAGCTTATGTCAACCGTAATATATTCTTCTCCTATCTTCGGACCGGTGCATAGCCGCCGGTTGGGAGTATCGTTAGGAATCAATTTGCTTCCCGCAGACGGGAAGTGCTGCACGTTCGATTGCATCTATTGTGAATGCGGATACAATAAAGACCACCGTCCTAATGCCAAGCTTCCTACACGTGAAGAAGTGTGCAAGGCTTTGGAACAACGCCTGATGGATATGCAGGCGAACGGTCCGGCTCCTGATGTATTGACCTTTGCGGGAAACGGAGAACCTACGCTTCATCCGCATTTCAAGGAAATCATGGAAGATACGATTGCCTTACGCGACCGTTATTTTCCTCATGCCAAGATAAGCGTGTTGAGCAATTCCACTCAGATACATCGTCCCGAAGTGTTCGAAGCGCTTAATCGGGTGGACAATAACATCCTGAAATTGGATACGGTGGATGCTGCTTATATAAATAGGGTAGACCGTCCCGTAGGTTCGTATGACGTAAACCGAATCATCGAAGGGATGAAGGCTTTTCACGGCAATCTGATTATCCAGACCATGTTCCTGAAAGGGAAAACCGATGAAGGCGAGGATGTAGACAATACTTCGGATGCCTTTGTACTTCCGTGGCTGGAAGTGGTAAAGGCGATAGCTCCCCGTCAGGTAATGATTTATACAATAGACCGTGAGACACCCGATAGTTTCTTGCAAAAAGCTACGCATGAAGAACTCGACCGCATCGTATCGCTTTTGGAACAGGCAGGCATTCGGGCGAGTGCGTCGTATTGATAAGCATTGAAGCTGGAGAAACATGAGTAATTATAAAAAACAGAAGCTGAAAAATTTATTTTTCAGCTTCTGTTTTCGTACCCAGACCCGCATTTGAAATATTAAATCTGGAACAATCAGTTTAAATAGCAAAACGATGAAGTTTAAACTAAACTAAACTGATTATTAAATACTTATATTTGAATATAAAATTGATTCAATTTAATTGGATTGAAACAATTTTGGGATAAACGGGAACAATTTGGGAACAATTCGCTATCTTTGCAGTGTTCAATCCAGAAATAGAATCGAAGCTTATGAAAGTGACTGCATTCATACGGAAAATGGCAAAGAAGAATGATTTGGAGACCAAAGCTACCATCTATTTCCGTCTGCGTGACGGAAAGAAAGACCTCAAGGCGGCAAGTGAACTTTCTATCAACCCCAACCATTGGAGCCCGGAAAAGCAGGGATACAAAGACCGTACCGGAAGATGAAAAGATAGACTTGAACCATAAGGTACAGGCGTTGACCCGAATGATTGAGAAAGAATACAAGGATGATGCCGACGGCGAATGGCTGGGAGAAGTGATAGACAGATTCCATCACCCGGACAAATACAAGACGGAAGAAGAACTGGCTGCTGAAAATCCACCAAGTTTCGCCGAACTATTTGATGAGTTTTTGGAAAAGCATAGCCTATCGGAAGTGAGGAAAAAGAATTTCCGTGTGGTAAAAAGAGCACTCATGCGTTATGAACTGTTCATCAGAGAAACAAGAAGGGGTATGAAAGACTTCTCGTTGGACATAAATACAGTTACCAAAGATACGCTTGCAGACATTTGGGATTTTATGGAGAATGAACACGCTTACGCCGAAGAATATCCTGAGATTTACGCTACTATTCCCGAAAAGCGTACTCCACAACCCAGAGGAAAGAATACGCTCATTGATTGCTTTTCGCGTATACGTACCTTTTTTATATGGTGCTATAATCAAGGCAAGACCATCAACCGCCCGTTTGACAAATTTCCGATTGAAGAATGTCTTTATGGTACACCTATTTATATAACCTTACAGGAACGTAACCAACTGTTTGAAGCAGATTTGTCCATGCGTCCGCAATTGGCAGTACAACGTGACATTTTTGTATTCCAAAGCGTGGTGGGCTGTCGTGTAGGTGACTTTTATAAACTCACGAAGAAAAACCTCGTGAACGGTGCGTTGGAGTACATTCAGGAAAAAACACGCAACCATAATCCGAGAACGATAAGAGTGCCATTGAACGACATCGCCAAAACGATACTTGAACGTTATAAGGATTATAACGGAGAAACTTTACTCCCCTTCATATCGGAACAGAAATACAATCAGGCCATCAAGGAGGCTTTCAAACTTGCCGGGTTGGATAGAATTGTTACAGTGCTTAATCCTTTGACTCGCGAACCGGAACAAAAATATCTATATGAAGTCGCTACTACCCATACAGCCCGAAGAACTTTTATCGGGAATATGTATAAGAAGGTGAAAGACCCGGATTTGGTTTCATCGGTATCGGGGCATAAAGAAGGCAGCAAAGCCTTTCGCCGTTATAGGGAAATAGATGATGAAATGAAAGAGGAACTTGTACATTTGTTGGACTAAAAAAACAGTGAACTATGGCTAAACAAGAATTTGAGCAGTTCAAGCAAGATATAAAGGAGTGGCTTGATACTCATACCGATGAATATGACCGTTTTGTCGCAGAAGTCAATGACAAATCAGCTATTGGACTATACAAAGTTTTCAATGTAGGCATGAGGCTTGCCCCTGAACTGATGCGCAGGTATCAGACGGAATGTCACGGTGACCTTGCTGATGAACGGCAGATTCAGAATTATGTGGCAGATACCAATACAGCCAAACTTTTAGTCAATGAGTTTCGCAACGTAGATAAAGATTCAGTAGTTCCGGCCATGTTGGCATGGCTTTATTACGGTAAATGTTATGAAACGATGGTTAATCAGCTTGAATCAGAAGTACATAATCCGGCCAACAATTTTATAGAACGGAAAATTGCTGCAATGATGATTCGGATTGTTATCAAAAGCAGCATTCGCAATAAAATGAGGACGAAGGCGGATTGGGAAAGTTTCAAGCGTGAGAAGAGAGATATTGAGGAAGGAAATGTGATAGAGTCATGCGTTGAGGATTTAGAAGCCGTAGATGAACCGATAACGGAAATGTCATCCGGTAAAGGACAACAGTCATCCAATTTATTGGATTATCTATCGGGCGATAAAGAAGAACTTTTGGAGAGAATAAAGTTAAGAGTTTCCACACAACACACAGGTACTGATTTGGCAAGGCTGTATTTCGCATTGCAGGAAGAGCAGCTTTTAAGCCATTGTGATGTGACTACATTCCATAGGTTACTTGCCGATGAATTACCCAACTGCGACCTGAAAAGCGTGCGTAACTTGCAGATAGCCATTAAGAAGTTGAACGACAGTACGAATAAAGGGAAAATTAAAGACTGTGGCATTGAACGTACGTACATCAATGAATGGCGGAGTTATCTTACCAATACAGACTAAAGAACACATGAATAAAACAGTTATAGATATGGATAAAGACATTATCACAGAAGAAGTCAATGCCGAATATCTGAAAGGATTTATATACTATGTCCGGGGTGTTCGAGTAATGCTTGACATGGATTTGGCCAAAATCTACGGATATAGCACCAAGGATTTTAACCGTCAGGTAAAGAACAACATTGAGAAGTTTGAGCAAGACTTCATGTTTCAGTTGACCGATGAGGAATGCGAAATCTTGAGGTGCAAAAATTCCACCTCAAGTTGGGGAGGTCGCAGATATAACCCTTATGCCTTTACGGAGCAAGGAATATATATGCTTATGACCGTCTTGAAAGGTGAGTTGGCAACCAAGCAAAGTAAAGCCCTGATTCGCATCTTCAAGCAAATGAAGGACTACATTGTTGACAACCAGACGTTGTTGGGACAGAGGGAATATCTCCAACTGTCTTTGCAAACAACCCAGAACACACAAGACTTGCTTGATTTGCGTAAATCTTTATCAGCTGTTGATGATAAGGTTGCCAGCATAATAGACACATTGGGCAATGTAGTAACCAAGTCGGAATTGGCAAACGTCATGTTGGACTTTAGCAATCCTACCGTCAGGAGAGGATGGCTGATACTCAACGGCCAGCCAGTAGAATCAGATTTGGCTTACCAACAGATTTATGCCACAGCCAAGAGAACCATATTCGTGGTGGACAATTATATCGGATTAAAGACGTTGGTGCTCTTGAAAGATGTTCCTGCCGATGTGAAGATTACTGTCTTTTCAGATAATATCGGCAACCGATTACATCAAGCGGAGCTCAATGACTTCTGTCGGGAATATCCCAATGTTTCTGTTTCACTGCAAACATCGGGCGGCATCTTCCATGACCGATATATTGTCATTGACTACCAAACGGCAGACGAGCAGATTTACCATTGCGGTGCTTCATCCAAAGACGGAGGGAATAAAGTTACGACCATTACAGCCGTTACCGATGGAGGCATTTATCATCCAGTGATAGACCAACTTATGAATAATCCAGTATTAGTATTGCGGTAAAGTCTTGCCAAAATGAGATTTTAAGCATAGCGATAAACGAGATTAATTCAATATCCATTTCGTTTCTTTCGTTTACGGTTTCGCCGAAATAAGCGAAACGCAAATCATTGAATTTTAGCGAAATCCAATTATACTTTTGCACCATCGTTCCGATACGGGAGCGGTGGTGCAATCGTTTATTATGCTGCCGAAGCGGTTGCACCGAACAATCCGGTGGCATTGATTTTGATTATGACAGATTTGATGCAAATTATCTCCAACGGCGCAGCCAATATCAAACTGGAGATTACAGGCGAGGACTTGCGCGTATTCTCGGACGAGCTTATCAATCGCGCGATAAACGAAGTGACATTAGCTTTCCGTGCGGCTACTAAGCCGGGAAGAAATAAAGGATATGTGCGGAGTGTGCGATGCGATCTTATGGCATTGGAACAAACGGAACTATCTGAAGGCCGTCAAAGTCGGCAGTAAAGTAAGATACCGATTGTCGGATGTAAAACGCATATTAGGTGGAACGAATAAAACGGTTAGTGATGGAAGTAAATCCTTAATTCCGCAACACATATTGTTAGAAATAAATTTAAAATACTGAGTAATAATATATTACCCAGTATTTTGCCATGTCAGAAGATTCACTTAACTTAGTGTTGCAATAAAAATCA
>CASFRN010000156.1 GCA_949296855.1 uncultured Bacteroides sp.
CGCAAGATGCGGGAAGAAGGTGTAGAGTTCCGTTCGCATATCGACGGCTCAAAGCACCTGTTCACCCCCGAACGCGTAATGGACATTGAACGAACCATCGGAGCAGACATCATGATGGCATTCGATGAATGCACGCCAGGCACCGCAGACTACGATTACGCACGCAAATCAATGGAACTGACCCACCGCTGGCTAGACCGTTGCTTTGTCCGCTTCAACGAAACCGAGCCTAAATACGGATATAACCAGTCATTGTTCCCCATTGTGCAAGGATGTGTATATGCCGATTTACGCAAACGGTCGGCCGAGTACATCGCCTCGAAAAACGCGGACGGGAACGCAATCGGCGGATTAGCCGTAGGTGAACCTACCGAAAAGATGTACGAAATGATTGAGGTCGTCAATGCAATCCTTCCTGCCGACAAACCACGCTACCTGATGGGAGTAGGCACACCAGCCAACATCTTAGAAGGAATAGAACGTGGCGTGGATATGTTCGACTGCGTCATGCCTACCCGCAACGGACGCAACGGAATGCTTTTTACAAAAGACGGCATCATGAACATGCGCAACAAGAAATGGGAAAAAGACTTCTCGCCCATCGAAGCGGACGGCGCCTCTTATGTAGACACGATGTACAGCCGTGCCTACCTGCGCCACTTGTTCCACGCGCAAGAGCTATTGGCATTGCAAATCGCTTCCATACACAACTTAGCATTCTACCTGTGGCTGGTAGGCGAAGCACGTAAACACATCATCGCAGGCGACTTCTCGACATGGAAACCCATGATGGTAAAACGAATATCTACCCGTTTATAAAAATAGAATAGACCGATGAAACTCCTCGATAAACTGAAACAGAAATTACTCCAAGTGAACTCGCCCAAGCCAAACGCCATTTTGGCCGCCTTGAAACCCATATTCGGACAAAAATGGCTGAAGCGTATAGACCGATATATCATTGTCAAGTTCTTAGGAACGTATTTCTTCGCTATCGCCTTGATTATTTCCATTGCGGTAGTGTTTGATGTCAACGAGAATATCGACCGTTTCATCAACAACAAGGCACCGCTGGAAGCCATCATCTTCGATTACTACCTGAACTTCATCCCGTATTACACAAACCTGTTCAGTCCCCTGTTTGTCTTCATCGCCGTGATATTCTTTACCTCGAAACTGGCAGAAAACTCCGAAATCATCGCGATGTTTTCTACAGGAATGAGCTTCAAGCGGCTGATGGTGCCCTATATGATTTCAGCCGCCATCATCTCGGCAGTCACCTTCGTGCTGGGCACCGAAGTGATTCCGACGGGAAGCGTCACCCGGCTGAAGTTCGAAGAAATGTATAAAAAGAAAAAATCGGCAGACTATGCGCGCAATATCCAGTTGGAGGTAGATACGGGAGTGGTGGCTTATATGGAACGTTACGAAAACTATAACAAAACCGGCTACCGGTTTTCGCTCGACAAGTTTGAAAACCATAAGCTGGTGTCGCACCTTACGGCACGACGGGTGACGTACGACACCGCCTCTTACCATAAATGGATCATCCGCGACTACATGATACGGGAAATGCGCGGAATGAAGGAAATCATCACACGCGGCGAGCGGATAGACTCCATCATCAAGATGGAACCGCAAGACTTCCTTATCACGCGCGGACAGCAAGAAACCATGACCAGCCCGCAACTGCGCGATTATATCCAAAAGCAAAAGCAACGCGGATTTGCCAATATCAAAGAATTCGAAGTAGAGTATCACCGGCGGATAGCCATGTCGTTCGCCGCCTTCATCCTGACGGCTATCGGACTGTCGCTTTCGTCGCGGAAAGTGAAGGGAGGAATGGGATTGCATTTAGGCATCGGGCTGGCTTTGAGCTTCTCGTACATCTTGTTCCAAACCATTTCGTCCACCTTTGCCATCAACGGCAACATGCCTCCTGCCATCGCAGTATGGATTCCGAATATCCTTTACCTGTTTATCGCAATCTATCTTTACCACAAAGCGCCGAAATAACCGGCAAGTAATGCAAATAACCAAACGCGGAGATACAGGCCATTTTCGGCAGTATCTCCGCGTTTGGTTTTCTACCGCATCTAAGCCCTTTCAAAAGAAACTAATATAGTTTCCGTTTTTGCAAGATTAATAATCCTCAGGCTGTAAGATGAATAATCTTCAGGCTGCAACATTAATAATCTTCACGCCGTAAGATTAATAATCTTACAACAGACGCAATTATTTTATCCCGCCCGATAGGAGTAATTCAATCCGTAAACATTATCTTTGCCGGGAAACAATTCGAGACAAAATATGACAGACTATCCGCAACTATTGGTTTACAAAGCATCGGCAGGCTCGGGAAAGACCTTCACACTTGCCGTACAATATATCAGGCAACTGGTGGAAGACCCAACCGCCTACCGCCGCATCTTAGCCGTAACCTTTACCAACAAAGCGACCGCCGAAATGAAAACCCGTATCTTGGAGCAACTTTACGGGCTGGCCCGCGGGCTGAAGACATCAGACGGATACCTCGCCGAACTGAAAAAAACGTGCCCGAAAAGCGAAGAAGCCATCCGGCAAGCGGCACAAAAAGCACTGGAAAACATCGTGCACGACTACAGCCGCTTCCGTATCGAAACCATTGACTCGTTCTTCCAGACCGTACTGCGCAACTTGGCACGCGAGCTGGAACTGGGAGCGAACATGACGGTAGAGCTGAACGATACCGAAGCCCTCTCTGATGCCGTAGACGCAATGATAGAAAAACTGGACCGCCTGTCGCCCGCACTGGGCTGGCTATTAGAATATATCGACGAACGTATTTCGGACGATAAACGCTGGGACATATCGGGCGAAATAAAAAGCTTCGGACGCAATATCCTAAACGAAGGTTATGTCGAAAAAGGCGACGGATTGCGGCGCAAGCTGGCAGACCCGGCGTTTATTCCGGCATACCGCAAACAAGTACAAGGCATCCGCCAAGACGCACTGGAGGAAATGAAAGGGTTCAGCGAACAATTCAAAGGCTTACTGGAAATGAAAGGACTGACCCCCGAAGACCTGAAAAACGGCAAACGAGGCATCGGCAGTTACTTCACCAAACTGGCAAACGGCGAACTGACAGAAAAGACCCGTAACGCCACCGTAGAAAAATGCTTGGAAAGTGCAGACAACTGGGCTACAAAGACATCGCCTCACCGTGCCGACATCCTCCAGCTTGCCTCTGCCGAACTGATGCCGCTACTCGCCTCCGCCGAAACGTTCCGCCCGAAGAATAACCTGATTGTCAACTCATGCAACCTATCGCTGCGCTACTTGAACAACTTACGCCTCCTTGCCCACATCGACGAGGAACTGCGCCTCCAGAACCAGCAGCGCAACCGCTTCTTGCTTGCAGATACCAACGCCTTGCTGCATAGCCTGATGCGCGAAGGCGACGCGGCATTCGTCTACGAAAAGATAGGTACCTCCATCGATACAGTAATGATAGACGAGTTCCAAGACACCTCACGGATGCAATGGGAAAACTTCCACCTTCTTTTGGAAGAAAGCCTCGCGCAACGGGAAGGCAGCCTGATTGTGGGCGACATCAAGCAAAGCATCTACCGCTGGCGCAACGGAGACTGGAAAATCCTGGCAGGGTTAGACGCTGACCCTACCCTACGCATCCGTGAGCAGACACTGAAAACCAATTGGCGGAGCGAAGCACGCATCGTCCGTTTCAACAACGCCATATTCACCTCTGCCGTACTGACTTTAAACCAACGCCACGAAGACGAAACAGGACAAACCTGCCCGCAATTGCTGAACGCTTATAGCGACGTATGCCAACAAACCGCCAAGCAAGACGAACAAGGATACGTGCGCCTCACCTTCCTGCCCGACACCCAAGAACGCCCCTATGCCGAAGCCACGTTAGAGGAACTGGCAAACGAAGTGGAACGGCTCGTCGCAGAAGGCGTGCGCACCACCGATATCGCCATCTTGGTACGCAAGAACAAGTCTATCCCCGCCATAGCCGGCTATTTTGACAAGCATACTTCTTACCGCATCGTGTCGGACGAAGCCTTCCGCTTGGATGCATCGACGGCTGTATGCATGATGATAGACGGACTGCGTCTGCTCGCCGTTCCCGAAGACCGTATCGCGGAAGCACGCCTTGCCGTAGCTTACCAACACGAAATCCTCCACACCGGCATCGGGCTGAGCCGCATCCTGCAAGACGACACCGGAAATTTCCTGCCCGAATCTTTTACGGCACAACAAGAGGAGCTACGCCTGATGCCCTTGTACGAACTGCTGGAAAAACTCTTCCTTCTCTTCGACATGCACAAGATAAAACATCAAGATGCTTACCTATGCGCTTTCTATGATGCCGTAACCGAATACGTAAAGGAACATTCGTCTGAACTAACCGCTTTCATCGACTGGTGGGACGAACGCTTACACGAAAAGACCATTCCTTCGGGTGAAATTGACGGCATCCGCATCCTCTCCATCCACAACTCGAAAGGACTGGAATTTCATACCGTACTCCTTCCTTTCTGCGACTGGAAGATGGAAAACGAAACGAACAATCACCTGATATGGTGTTCGGTATCCGGAACAGGGAAAGAAACCGATATAGCTCCGTTCAACGAACTGGACATCGTGCCCGTAAACTACTCGTCGGCGATGGCGGAATCTGTCTACCGGGACAGCTACCGCGATGAACGCCTTCAGCTATGGGTAGACAACCTGAACTTGCTTTACGTGGCATTTACCAGGGCTTGCAAGAATCTGATTGTCTGGAGCAAGAAAGAACAAAAAGGCACCGTAGCGGAACTGCTCTCCCTGACGGCTCCTACCTTAGATATATGGGACATAAAAGATGAGGCTTCCGATGAAACGTCGCCAACGGTTTATACCTTCGGCACGCTATGTCTATCAACAGCAGTGAAAATGAAACAATCGGACAATCCATTAGGAGCCTCCCCCGAAAGCTTAGCCATGTACGTAGAGTCGACAGAGACTCCCATCGAGTTCAAGCAATCGAACCGTTCGGCAGATTTCATCAAAGGAGAAGGCGGCGAAACAGAAGAACAAATACGCTATATCCGTCAAGGCCAACTCTTGCACCAGGTATTCGCTTCCATCAAGACCGAAGCCGATTTGCCCGAAGCCATTGCCAGCCTGACATTCGAAGGGATAATAGAGTCGGACTCCCAAGCCAGCCACATCGAACAATTGGCCCGCCGCGCGCTAGCCCATCCGCAAGTGAAAGACTGGTACGACGGAACCCAGACACTCTATAACGAATGCAGCATCATCTATACCGACGAAGCAGGCAACCTCCAAACCCGCCGCCCTGACCGTGTGATGATGAAAGGCAGACAAGTGACAGTAGTAGATTTCAAGTTCGGAAAGAAAAAAGACATCTACCGCACACAAGTGAAGGAATATATGGAGCTACTCTGCAAAATGGGATATACCGACGTAAAAGGATACCTGTGGTATGTATTCGGAAATGAATTGGAGAGAATATAAGAAGGCAGACACCTCCTATGAAACTTTTAACATCAATAACAACAGATAAAAAATGAGAACATTCCTGCAAGAAACCGCACACGACTTATACGGAAAACTCAACGGAGACTTTACAGACGTAGCCGTAGTTTTCCCCAACAAGCGCGCAAGCTTGTTTTTCAATGAATGCCTGGCGCACGAAAGCAGGCACCCGCTATGGTCGCCCGCATATATCAGCATCAGCGAACTGTTCCGCCAATGCGCTCCATGCCAGACAGGCGACTCCATCAAATTGGTATGCGACCTATACAAAGTATTCCGAGAAGTGACAGGCAGCGCCGAAACCCTTGATGATTTCTACTTTTGGGGGGAAATGCTGATAGCCGACTTTGATGATGCCGACAAGAACCTGGCAAATACCCAAGCCCTATTCAGCAACCTGAAAGACCTGAATGCCTTGACAGATAATTATGATTTTCTGGAAGAAGGACAAAAAGAAGCTTTAGCGCAATTTTTCCGCAATTTCTCCATTGACCGAGTAACCGAACTGAAACAGCGCTTCATCTCAATATGGGATACATTAGGCGATATTTACACCCGCTACAAAGCACATCTCGAAAGCCAGCACATCGCTTACGAAGGAATGATGTACCGCAAAGTCATCGAAACACTCGATACCGAAAGCCTCCCCTACCGGAAATATGTATTCGTAGGTTTCAACGTGCTAAACAAGGTAGAGCATACCCTCTTCCATAAACTAAACGAAGCGGGCAAAGCGTTGTTCTACTGGGATTACGACACTTTTTATTTAGAACGCACACCCCATGAGGCAGGCGAATTCATCCGACGCAACTTGCACGACTTTCCGTCGGAACTTCCTCCCTCGGCATTCGATAACCTGAACCATCCCAAAGACATCACATTCATAGAATCGCCTACCGAAAACGGGCAGGCACGCTACCTGCCGCAATGGCTCCGCAAGAACCTTACCGAAGAAGAAAAGGAAACCGCCGTGGTGCTTTGCAACGAGGCCTTGCTTCAACCTGTGCTCCACTCACTTCCCGAAAACATAAGACACACCAATATCACGATGGGCTTCCCCCTTTCGCAAACTCCTGCATACAGTTTCGTTAACGCCCTGCTGGAACTCCACACCTCTGGCTACGACGCACACAACGGACGATACCGTTTCGAATCGGTAGTCAGCCTCTTGCGCCATCCATATACACGTAAACTCTCCTCCGAAGCGGAACGATTAGAACAAACTCTCGTATGCGGCAACCGTTTCTATCCGCTTCCTTCCGAATTAGGGAAAGACGAAATCTTAAAAATGTTTTTCCTGCCTCGCACCACAAACAAGGCTTTATGCCACCTGCTTAAAACAGCGCTCGAACTGACCGCCACTTTCTACAAGCAGCAGAAAGCCTCGGAAAACGACGCATTCGACCAACTCTACCGGGAAGCCCTCTTCAAGGCATACACCTTGACAAACCGCTTCCACACTTTGATAGAAAGCAAAGAACTCGATGTGAAGCCCGATACCTTCCAGCGTCTGCTCACCCGCGTAATGGCAGCTTCGAATATTCCGTTCCATGGAGAACCCGCCATCGGCCTACAAGTGATGGGGGTGTTGGAAACACGCAACCTTGATTTCCGCCACCTCATTATGCTCTCGGTCAACGAGGGGCAGTTGCCCAAGACAGGAAACGACGCCTCCTTTATCCCTTATAACCTGCGGAAAGCTTTCGGAATGACTACCATCGACCACAAAATAGCTGTTTACGCTTACTATTTCTACCGTCTTCTGCAACGCACCGAAAAAGCGACATTGGTATTCAATACCGCTACCGACGGCATAAACCGGGGCGAAATGTCACGCTTCATGCTCCAGTTCCTTATCGAATGGGGATACTCTGTACGCCGGCTGCGCTTGGAAACTGCTCAGTCTCCTCAAGGCTCCCAATCCATCCGCATCGAAAAAGATGCCGTTACACTACGCCGTATGTGGCAAGCATTCGACCTACGCTATAACCCTAAATCGGTACTTTCGCCCTCTGCATTAAACACTTATTTAGACTGCCCATTGAAGTTCTACTATAAATACGTAGCACGCCTTGAAGCACCCGATAAAGTATCACCTGAAATCGATGCCGCCAAGTTCGGAAGCATTTTCCATGATGCCGCCGAACATATCTACAAAGACCTCACAGTACATGGGAAATCCATAGACAAACAAGCCATAGAAACCCTTTTAAAAGACGACGTACTCCTACAAAATTATGTAGACGATGGATTCAAGCGGCTTTTCTTCCACCTTCCGGACGAAGAGAAGCCTTCTTATAACGGCATCCAGCTCATCAACTCGGCAGTTATCCTACGTTACATAAAACAATTACTCCGCAGAGACGCGAAGTACGCGCCTTTCACTTTTGCCGCTTCAGAACATCCCGTCTACGAAGAATTAGAGATGCCAGCGGCAGGAGTAACCTTGCAGACACGCATCGGAGGAATCATCGACCGCATTGACATAAAAGGCGACATCCTACGCATTGTAGACTACAAAACAGGCGGAAGCGCCGACACACCTCCCGATGTAGAATCGCTCTTCACTCCCGACAAAAAACGTTCGAACTACGTGTTCCAAACCTTTCTTTACGCCGCCATCGTATGCCGCAAACTCCGCGAAAACCACGACACGCGCCGAGTAGCCCCTTCTCTGCTCTACATACACCAAGCCGCTTCGGAAAACTACACGCCCGTCATCCGAATGGGCGGCCGAGGAAAAGCAGAAGAAGTGTACGACTTCGCCCGCCATGAAGCAACGTTCCGAGAATATCTGAACAGATTGATAACAGAAATATTTTCACCCGAAACCGCTTTCGAGCAAACAACCATAACAGATAAGTGTATTTTCTGTGATTTCAAAGAATTATGTAAAAGATAAGCCCAATGTGTGAATTTATATTTATCAAAAGAAGCCATTTGGACTCAAATCGTTAAAAAGAGTTCAAAACGGGAAATAAATTCCACTTTTATGCAACCTATTTGCAAAAATATGCGTTACTTTAAGTGTTTTTCATAGTAATAGATTTTGGTTCGGCTCAAGCTTGCGAAAGTCTGAGCCGAAAGAGGCAAAAGCGTTTGCCTCTTAACAAAAAAGAGATTGCGTTTTCCCCTGCAATCTCTTTTTTTATTTTCCCATCATGGCTTCTATACCGCTTCGCCTCGCGGTAATCTTAATTGCACATAAGCAGACCGATAAGCATAGACGGTATCAAGGGCAGACCGGATGCGATGGTAGCCATAGACCTAAGCGAAAGCGATGACTTTAGCGCGGTGACTGTGGGAATGTACGACAGCACGCACAAAAATTTCTATTTCCATACCGCCTACTTTTTCCCGTCCGGCGCACTGCCGGGACACCCAAACGAGAAGCTGTACAGGGCATGGGCGGAAAAAGGATTTTTGGTGCTGACCGATGGCGATGTGATAGACTACCGGCGCATAGTGGATTATGTGCTGTACCTTAACCAGCACGTCCGGGTACTGGGTATCGGATATGACCCGTGGAAGTCGCAGGAAGTTATTAATATGCTGGCTGCGTCCGATGCCGGGAACGTGATTAAGGGCGTGCGTCAGACCTACGGAGTGTTTACAGCACCCGTAGAAAGCTTTGAGCATGGGGCAAAGACCGGGCATATATTCATTAACGACAACCCGATTAACGCCTACTGCTTTGGTAATGCCGTGCTGGATAGTGACAGGCTGGAGAACTGCAAGCCTGTCAAGCGGAAAGCGAACCAGAAAATAGACGGGGTGATAACGAAACTGATGTGCCTGCGGCTGTTCATTGATTACGAACGGTAAAAGAAAGAGTCCCCGCAGCGGTTCATGACTGCGGGGACTGGGTGTCATTAAAACAAGCCATCAAGGGATGGAAAGTGAACCTATCTTTTTGCTGATGTCTTGCAGGGCAAAGTTAAACGTTTCCCTGTCCTGCTCGCTCAATCTATAGACACGGCCTCTGACCTTGTATCCGTAGATACGCTGTTGCAGCCATGCCGTACTTTTTCCGAAATACTTGCGGGCGATATATGACAGGGGGATTATTTCTTTCATCTCTTTGATGCGTTCCTGCACGGACAGCATATTGTCTATCTCTGTAGCCTCCGATGAAAGTTCCTTATAGCCGTTAAGGATAAAGTCCCCTATCGCCTTACAGTCTTCCTCACTGGTGTACCGTTCCTGAATGGACAGAAACTTACGCTGGTATTCTTCTTCCTTGCTGCTATGGTTGCTGTGCAATATGGCAGCCAGTTCTTTTAGTTCGTCTTGTATCGTTTTCATCTTCGTTATTTTTTTTGCCCCTCCCTAAAAGGAGGGGGTTGTTTTACTTTTCAAGTTCTTTCAACCGTTTTTCAAACGCTTCTATCAACTTTTCCAACCTTGCTTTTTCATCAAGAATGGCGTTTGTTTGTTTTTCTGTCAAATTCTTGCTGTTCATGAATGACCAATGCAGGATTTTGTAGTTTAGCCTGAACTCTGTAAGTTTTTGGCTGATGTACAGGATTTCTTCTTTTTGATTCATTGTTTCTTGTTTTAATGACAATGCAAATATACATAGTAATTTTGATATGTGCAAGAAAAGGCATAATAAATTTACTATGTAGTTCTTTTTTTATTTGTTTAACACTTAAAAACGCTTCAAAGCAGGTACCAGATACAGGGTTTCGTCGGCATTGGAAAATCCACAGCGTGTTGACCCCGTGCGCCAAATGCCGCTGACCCTCCGAAAAAAATCTGCATATGCCCCGTATAAGTCCTGGCCGACGGGGTCATTTTTATTTTGGCTTATTGGTTTTTCCCGGCTTTGATTTTCCG
>CASFRN010000157.1 GCA_949296855.1 uncultured Bacteroides sp.
GTGTGTGCTTTGGGCGATTTTTTGGTCCTTTCCGCTTCTGTTCTTCGTCAGATAGCCCGCTATCTTCCTCATCACAGAAGTGGAAATGCCTCAAAAACTCATCCCAAATCATCGCACGATAAATTCAAAACAGTTTCTAATTCTTTCAGAAAAAAAGAAGAGATAGTTTTGCGTCGAAATTGAACGTAAACTATAAAAGATGGAATTACAGACAAACCGGACATTCGCTGCCGATTTATCAGGCATTCTCAGCGAATGGGATTTTGTGAAGCGGACGGCATTAGCCATGTGCCTCATTTTTCTTTCGTGTGGAAGCGGAATAGCGCAAGTGCATAATACGTTGGATATGAAATTCCGTTCGCGTGCCTTGCTCGATGCGGCCGTTTCGGGTTATGGCAAAGAAGACACACAGGGCTATTATCGGTTAGAAGATTTCCGGATCGGGTTTAAAGCGGCTTACGGACAATGGGAAGCGAAAGCCGATATCGGATTGGGAGGAGGGAAAGTGGCAATCAAGGATTTGTTGCTGAACTATCATTTCAAGAACGGTGTGCTTTCGTTCGGAAACGCATACGAACCCTTTTCATTGGATATGCTGATAAGCACAGCCGATTTGCGTTTTCATCAGTCGGCTGCGTCTGTATTAGCCTTTACAGATAGCCGGAAATTAGGTGCTGCTTATCATTTCTATACAGATTCGTGGTATCTTGCTACGGGAATTTATACCCATAATGACATCAATAAGATAGGAAACGGCCAGAAGAATGCCTTTGTGTCGACTTCTCGTGCCGTATGGCGCAAGCAAGGGAAAGCCCATCGGTTGATTCATGTAGGAGGGGCTTTTTCTTTTCGGACGAAACAAGTCAATACCGAAGAACCGCCTGTGGGCACGGCAGATAGCGAAGGGGTTACGTCGATGTTTCCTGCTCCGTTGCTTAAAGCGGAGATACCCAATTTGGGAACAGAGGTGAAAGGAGCAATCGAAGCACTTTATACGGCTCCCCGCTGGATGGTTCAGGCAGAATATTATTTCGACCGGCTGAACCGTACAGATAGTAAGAAGGCTTATCGTCCGCATGGAGGATATATCCAAGGCGGTTTCCTCTTGAAAGGCAGCGGATTCGGATACGATGCGATGTATGGCATACCAAGCCGTCCTGCCACTCCACAAGCCATTGAGTTGGTTATCCGATTGAATTATACGGATATGAACGATAATCGTGCGGGCATTTATGGAGGCAAGGAGGCCGACTTCTCATTAGGGGTAAATTGGTATATCAACCAATATTTAGGCGTGAAGCTGAACGGTAGCTATGTATGGGTAGGAGAGCATTGCAACGCATTCTACCAAAAAGATTTCTTCTTGGCACAACTGCGGTTGCAATACATCTTTTAATTTCCCCACACGGCTTGATACCACGATATAGCGGAGCGGTAATAGGCATTCCATCGGGTGTTGTCTACAGCGTCAGGAATGTACATACCAATTCCGCAATATTTTTCTTCATCTCTTAATACCGAACCGTATGGATTAGCATTGCTATTTGTAATGCAGCTTTTTGTAAGTACGGTTTGGTTTAAAATCTGTTGGAAAGAATCTGGAAGGATACCTTCGTTTAATTGGCGGATAAGGTCTGCTACATCAAATGAGAAATAGCTGAATTGATCAACCCCGTATTGTTGGATTGCATGAAGTGACAAGTTTTCCAATAATGATGCTTTAGATGTTATTTCTTCCCGAATTGCAGCGGCAAAAGCATCCATTTGTGTGCAATCTACTACGGCGTATGTGCCCCATTGATTCAATTCTTTGTTGAAATCAATAATGTCATTACATAGTTGCTCAAAATTAATATCATCTTTATACAAATTTGTCAATATGCGATGATAAGGATATCCAGCATAAGGAGTTTCCATTACTGAAGCAATGCAATAGTGAGTTGCTTTACGCAATTCGTAGCATACTTCTGCTGTTTGCATCATACAAGCATCGAAAAGAATAAAGTCAAGATTACCAGGGAAACATGTTTCTATGACATCTGCAAATTCAGGAATATTGATGGAATTGCGCTGAGCTCCGTCTTGACCAAATGAGAAAGTCGAGATAGAAGTATTTAATGCAGGCATCCAACTGGTAGCATGGGACGCAAATATAATTCCATAACTTTCGGCTGGAATTATATTTTTCATCATCTGAAGGTTAGCTGACATCACATCTATATCTGTTGCTATCCCTGGTATTGCTTCATATATATGGGCAACGTTTACAATATTACTTAATGTTATATCATTTCCTTGTAACGCAGGCATACCATTGATATTACCGTTTCCATCTGTGGCAAAAAGTAAAATCTCAGGTTCTTTAATATAGTCGTTTTTACTTGCGTTTGGCTTATAATAGACTATTAATGTACATGAGTCTTTTGAAGTTGCTAAACCTTCATACATCCATTTTAGATTAGCTTGTATTCCTCCTTCTTTCTGAGTATTAGGGTCAATAAGTGTATCCAAGTTGTTATTGGCTATCAGATAAGCAAGTATCGCCCGTCTGGCTTGTAAAGGCGGTTCGTGTTCTGGAATTTCGTCCGAACATCCTGTTAGGATGAAAAAGGACAGGATGTATAGAAACAGCTTTTTCATAATCAATATAATATGGCTTTTTCGAACTTGAATTCAGGGTTTACGTCAATAAGCACCAAGGTGTTTCCTTTTTGGTATTTTTCTTTCAGCTTATTGAGTTCTTTTTGTACGTTCTTTTTCTTCTTATCGTAGTAGACGAAGCAAGTGCGGTTCTTGCCGTTTTCGTTTTGCTCCAGGTATTCTTTCAACTGGATGCTGTATTGTGCGCGTCCTAACAACAGCCCGTCGCCGCCCACAGCGGCACTGTCTACAAACTGGATGTCTGTGAAATACACCAGCGAATCACTAAACGAAGCGGATACGCCAGCGATATATACGCCATACTTGTTTTTGTCTTTCGGCGACTTGGCTAAAGCCGGAATTACAATAGATGCGGTAAGCAAAAAGCAAAGCAGTTTAATTTGTCTCATAAGTTTTCAGGTTTTGTGAAGCAAAAGTAAGCATTTGCGGGCATATATGGAAACTCCTGCAACGGAATTAACATAAAAAAATAAAGAATGAAGAATGAAGGTTGAAAAAGTCCGCCTTACGGACATTCCTCATCCTCCGTTCTTCATTCTCGTTCAATTCGGAAACCGATGTCTGTTTATCCTAAATAAGATTTGAGCAGTTTGCTACGTGAGTTTTGTCTTAATCTTCTGATAGCTTTTTCCTTAATTTGGCGCACGCGTTCGCGTGTCAATCCAAATTTATCGCCAATTTCTTCCAACGTCATTTCTTGCGTTCCAATACCGAAAAACATCTGGATAATCTCCTTTTCTCTGTCGGTTAACGTAGAAAGCGCTCTGTCGATTTCCCTCGAAAGTGATTCATTCACCAAGGAGCGGTCTGCCATAGGGGAGTCGTCGTTCACCAGCACATCCAGCAGGCTGTTGTCTTCTCCTTCTACAAAAGGGGCGTCTACGGAGATATGGCGCCCGGACACTTTCAGTGTGTCCGAAATCTTGTCTACCGGAATCTCCAACTCGTCTGCCAACTCTTCGGGAGACGGACGGCGTTCGTTTTCTTGTTCGAATTTAGAGAAAGCTTTGCTGATTTTATTCAGCGAACCTACCTGGTTAAGCGGTAGCCGCACGATACGTGATTGCTCAGCCAATGCTTGCAGGATGGACTGCCTGATCCACCATACGGCGTAACTGATGAATTTGAAACCACGGGTCTCGTCAAATTTCTCTGCCGCCTTAATCAAGCCTAAGTTCCCTTCGTTTATCAAGTCGGGAAGGCTCAGGCCTTGGTTTTGGTACTGTTTGGCTACTGATACTACAAATCGCAGGTTGGCACGTGTAAGTTTCTCTAACGCCGCGCGGTCGCCTTTGCGAATACGCTGAGCGAGTTCCACTTCTTCCTCTACCGTAATCAGGTCTTCGCGTCCGATTTCCTGCAGGTATTTGTCCAAAGAGGCGCTCTCTCGGTTAGTGATACTTTTGGTAATCTTAAGTTGTCTCATTATTTATACCGAATTTGGGAACAAAGATAAGAAAAAATTCTGATACGACTGCACCTTCTTTAAGAAAGATTAAACAAATATGGTGTCTTCATGGCCTTTATCGTGAAAGCAGGTTTAAATGCCTTTTGTTTGCAGCTTCTATTATTTTCAGGCTTCATATAGCTGCCATTCGAACAAGATTAATAATCTTCCGGCTGTAAGGTTAATAATCTTCACGCTGCAAGGTTAATAATCTTACAAAAGGGGCAGTTATATGGCTGGGGCGGCGCTTATGTTTCAAACTTCAGCTGAAGCTGTATCCATCGAGGCCCGGAGGCGGGCGGAAGGGCAGGGGAGTCTTCTTTGGGATTGGAGACGGAAAGCCCTAAGAGACGGATGGGGTGGGTCTGGTAGTCTACGTTGGCAAGCAGGCGTTTGGCGAGGGGTAGGATTTCTTTCAGCGTGTGAAGCGGAGTGCCGGTGCTCAGGCTTCGGGTGATTTGGGTAAAGTCGTGGAATTTGACTTTCAAGGTGAGGGTGTTTCCGCGGAAGTCTTTCCGCTCCAGGCGTTCGCACAGTTCGCACGCCACGTGATAGAGTTCGATGATGACGGCGGCCTTGGTCGAAATGTCTTTCTCAAGCGTATGTTCGCATCCGATAGACTTGCGTATTCGTGTGGGTTCTACAGGCCTGTCATCGATGCCGCGCGCGAAATCATAATAGATTTGTCCGGATTTCCCGAACTGGCGGGTAAGCATCTCCAGCGAGCATTCCCGAAGTGTTTTCCCGTTATAAATGCCTAACGTATGCATCTTTTGTGCCGTAACGGGTCCTACTCCCCAAAACGATTCGATGGGCAGACGGTCGATAAATTCTTGTGCTTGGGCAGGATGGATGGTGCACAACCCGTCGGGCTTGCGCAGGTCGGACGCTACCTTGGCAAGGAATTTGTTATAAGAAACGCCTGCCGAAGCCACGAGGTGTAGTTCTTCGCGGATGCTTTGCTTGATTTCACGGGCAATGTCTACCGCCAGTTCGATGCCCCGTTTGTTCTCCGTGACATCCAGGAAAGCTTCGTCGAGCGAGATGGGTTCGATGAGGTCGGTATACCGGCGGAAGATTTCGTGTATCTGTGCCGACACTTCTTTGTACACTTCCATCCGCCCTTCAACGAAATGCAGGCCGGGGCATAGTTTCATGGCTTTTACCGATGACATGGCTGAGCGCACGCCGTACTTACGGGCTTCGTAGCTGGCTGCCGCTACTACGCCCCGTTTCTCGGCATGGCCTACGGCGACGGGCTGCCCTTTCAGTTCGGGGTGGTCGCGTTGTTCGACGGACGCATAGAAAGCGTCCATGTCGATATGGATGATTTTTCGCTCGGTTGTCATAAAGTAAACGTTTCTTCGTGCAAATTTAATGAAAGTTTTGTACTTTTGTGCGACTGATTGAACGCAGAGGCGCAAAAGTGCGTAGAAATATCATGGCTTTGCGCTTTTGCGCCTCTGCGTTTGACATTAAAAAATAGGTATTATGATGAAAGAAGAAATCAAGAAAGCGTGTGACGTAATGTATAAGGGGGGCGTGATTCTTTACCCCACCGATACCGTATGGGGCATCGGGTGCGATGCTACAAATGAGGAAGCCGTAAGGCGGGTATATGAAATCAAGCGCCGGGCAGATAGCAAGGCGATGCTGGTTTTGGTGGATAGCCCGGTGAAGGTGGATTTTTATGTACAAGATGTCCCTTCCGTGGCATGGGACTTGATAGACTTGACAACCAAGCCTTTGACTATCATTTATGACGGAGCGCGCAATTTAGCTCCCAACTTGCTTGCCGAAGACGGGAGTGTAGGCATACGGGTGACCGGCGAAGCGTTTTCGAAAGAGCTTTGCTTCCGGTTCCGCAAGGCGATTGTGTCTACTTCCGCCAATATCAGCGGCGAGCCTTCTCCGGCGGTCTTTAGCGAGATAAGCGAAGAGATAAAGAATGCGGTCGATTACGTGGTGGACTACCGCCGGGAAGAGACGGGACATCCCAAACCCTCCAGCATCATTAAGTTGGGCAAAGGAGGAGAGGTGAAGATTATCCGCGAATAAGTGTTGTCTTCGGTGCATATAACTCCATGGGCTTACGGAGATAGATGCATCGGCTTGCGAAGATAGCTTCATGGAGCAATGAAGCTATATGCGTTTTTGAGGAACTATAAATTAGACAGGACATGAAGATTTCTGAAGAAAGGTTTGATGTGCTCCAGCGTTTCATCACGTGGCGCGAGAAGCACATCAAAGATAAACAATTCATTCTGATATTGAGCTTGTTGGTGGGCGTGTTTACGGCACTGGCGGCGTATGTATTGAAGTTTTTGGTAGAATATATAAAGGAATTGCTTACCGATTGGTTCAACCCGATGGAAGCCAACTGGCTGTATTTGGTATATCCTGTGGTAGGTATTTTCATTACGGGCTTGTTTATCCGGAAGGTGGTGCGCGATGATATCAGCCACGGTGTGACCAAGATTCTGTATGCCATTTCGCGTAAGCAGAGCCGCATCAAGCGGCATAATGTGTGGTCTTCGGTCTGTGCCTCTGCCATTACCATCGGTTTTGGCGGTTCGGTAGGAGCGGAAGCCCCGATTGTGTTGACGGGCTCGGCTATCGGTTCCAATTTGGGAAGTATCTTCCGCTTAGACCATAAAACCCTGATGCTCTTGGTGGGATGCGGTGCCGCAGGAGCGGTTTCGGGCATCTTCAAGGCTCCTATTGCCGGGTTGGTGTTTACGTTGGAAGTGCTGATGATAGACCTTACGATGGCTTCTTTGCTTCCGTTGCTGATTACCAGTGTCACGGCGGCTTCGGTATCTTACGTATTGACCGGTACGGAGGCGATGTTCCAGTTCCATCTCGATTATCCGTTTTCACTGGAACGCATTCCGTATGCTATTGCGCTGGGGGTGTTTTGCGGGTTGGTGGCGTGGTATTTTACCCGTGCGATGAACTGGATAGAAAATATTTTCCGTCGTTATTCCAGTCCGTATGTGAAGTTTGTCATCGGCGGCACGATGCTGAGTGTCTTGATATTCCTTTTCCCGCCGCTTTACGGTGAAGGGTATGACACGATTTCGTTGTTGCTGAACGGGACGACCGAAGCGGAATGGGATACCGTGATGAACAATTCGCTTTTTTACGGGAACTCCCATTTGCTGGTTCTGTATTTGTTGTTGATTATCCTGTTTAAGGTATTCGCTTCGAGCGCGACCAATGGAGGAGGCGGATGTGGCGGTATCTTTGCGCCGAGTTTGTTCCTAGGGTGTATCGCGGGCTTTGTGTTTTCTTATGTGTGCAATGAGTTCCACATCGGCAATACGTATATTCCGGAAAAGAATTTTGCCTTGATGGGTATGGCGGGATTGATGTCGGGCGTGATGCACGCTCCGCTGACGGGTGTGTTCCTGATAGCCGAACTGACAGGAGGTTATGATTTGTTTCTTCCGCTGATGATTGTATCGGTATGTGCTTATTTGACCATCATCGTGTTCGAGCCGCACAGCATTTATTCCATGCGTCTGGCAAAGAAGGGTGAATTGATTACGCACCATAAAGACCGGGCGGTATTGACCTTGATGAACATCGAAAGCATCGTGGAGACCGATTTCCTGAAAGTGCGTCCCGATATGGACTTGGGCGAAATGGTGAAGGCTATTTCCCAGTCGCGGCGTAACTTGTTCCCGGTGGTAGATGTGAACGATGAACTGATTGGCATTGTAGAGTTGAACGATATCCGTAACATCATTTTCCGCCAGGAGTTGTATCACCGCTATCGGGTGGACGGCTTCATGAAGATGCCTAAGGCGCGTATCGTCAATACTGATTCGATGGAGGAAGTGATGCAAAAGTTTGACGGCACAGGGGCGTGGAACCTGCCTGTAGTGGACGAGGCGAACCATTACATAGGTTTCGTTTCGAAATCGAAGATGCTGAACACCTACCGCCAAGTGTTGGTAGACCTTTCGGCGGAATAAGAAATGATTGAAATTCACACAGATTACACAGATTAAATAAAGATCCATCTTATAATCCGTGTAATCTGTGGTGAGAGAAAAACATAAACAAGAAAGTAATATGGAAAAGAAAGACTTGCGTATTGTATATATGGGAACTCCTGAGTTTGCCGTAGAGAGTTTGAAGAGACTGGTGGAAGGCGGATATAATGTCGTTGGGGTCATTACGATGCCCGATAAGCCGATGGGGCGTCATGGGAGTGTGCTCCAGCCCAGCCCGGTGAAGGCATACGCTGTATCTCAGGGGTTAAAAGTGCTCCAGCCGGAGAAATTGAAGGATGAAGCCTTCTTAGAAGAATTGCGTGCTTTGCGGGCAGACCTTCAGATTGTAGTCGCTTTCCGGATGTTGCCCGAAGCGGTTTGGCAGATGCCCCGTTTGGGAACATTCAATCTTCATGCTTCACTTTTGCCTCAATACCGCGGGGCAGCCCCAATCAATTGGGCGGTTATCAACGGCGAGACGGAAACGGGCATTACGACATTTTTCCTGAAACATGAAATCGACACGGGTGAGATTATCGACCAAGTGCGGGTGCCCATAGCCGATACTGATAACGTCGGTATGGTGTACGACAAACTGATGATGCTGGGAGGCGATTTGGTATTGAAAACAGTGGACGCTATCTTGGCAGGAACGGTAGAGACCGTGCCGCAAGACAAGCTGGCGGAAGGAGAAACGCTTCATCCCGCTCCGAAAATATTTAAGGATACGTGTCGTATAGACTGGAGTAAAGGTATGAAACCGATATACGACTTTGTGCGCGGATTGTCGCCTTATCCGGCAGCATGGACTGAATTGTGTGAGCAGGATGCCGCTCCTGTCACAATGAAAATATACGAGACGGGCAAAGAGCCAGCAACGCATTCGTTAGCGCCTGGGACGATTGTGACCGATAGAAAAACGTTTTTTAAAGTCGCTTCGGCCGGCGGCTATGTCCATATCCTGTCGCTCCAGCTTACAGGCAAGAAACGGATGAAGATAGCCGATTTCTTGCGCGGCTATCGGCATTCGGAGCAAGCGATGCTTAAATGAAGGATGAAGAATGAAGAATCTGCAGAATCTCTGTCTATTCTTCATTCTTCATTTTTAAAGACTTTCCATTCAGCATGGCTGTTAGCTCCGCTATTGTAGAAGATGCGGAATCCTTTGCAGCCGGAAGAAGCGTAAGTTTCTATGTTCTCTAATGTAAACGAGATGATGGATTCGCGGGGTTCGTCTGCCGATACGTCATTGCGTGCATCGTGTTTGAGTTCGGCTGTTAATAGTCCTTCGGCATCCGTTGTTCCTTTTTCCTTTATTATCAAGCCGACCCGGTGATAAGCTCCGGTGGTTCCGTTGTAACGGTATTGGATGTTGAGGTGGTTTTTACCGGTCGTGGCTTCTACGATTTGCAAAGGAGCGTTTCCGAAACTGTCGCTTGCCTCTCCCTCGGTCAGAATGTCGGGTTGCCGTGTCTCTACCTTATATAGTAAGTCGACTATGCGTACCGGGTAACTTTCGTGTACGTTGAAAGCGGCCGCTTCATTTAAATAAATGAACCCGATTAATATCCGCTGTCCTGTAGAGTCGGCATTTATTGCTGTGATTGTTTCTGCATTCTCGGGAATCAGTGTGCCATACCGGTCTGATTCGACCGTGATGCGTCCTTCGTTCACATAAACAGTCCCTAAAGTGGAGAATGTGCCGGCTGCATTGCTCTGCAAGTGGGCAAGATTGTCGTCTTGGTCTAACGTACAGGAGGTGGCAGACAGTCCCCAACCGATTAGTAGCGTATAGACTATTTGCAAAATGCGTTTCGTTTTCATCATAAATCTTGTATCTTTGTTGTTTATGCAATAAATGCGTCATGACGCTGATTACTGCACCTTTCATAGTTAAAACTATTTAACGAAAGATTTTATCGGGCCTGATGCAGTATTTGGCAAAGTAAATCGTTTCATAGTAAAAATGCAATTGAAAGCAGACATATCGGAAGAAGAACTTGTGCTTCGCTGCAAGCGGCAGGACAGGCAGGCACTCCATTTGCTTTATGAGCGTTACGGTGGTGCCTTGATGGCTATTTGCCTTCGCTATACGGCAGACAGGGAAACAGCTGAGGATGTTTTGCACGATGGATTTTTACGTATATTCGAGTCGATAGGCTCGCAGTTCGCCTACCAAGGGGAAGGGTCGTTGAAGGCATGGCTTTCGCGGGTGATGGTGAACGAAGCGTTAGGTTTCCTGCGGCGGAGGAATGTGCAAATGCAGCAGGAAGTGCAGGTGGACGAGGTTCCCGATATGCCTGACGGGGATGAAGAGGATTTTGACGGTATCCCGTCTTCGGCATTGATGCAGATGGTGCGTGAATTGCCCGAAGGCTATCGCACGGTATTCAATTTATATGTATTCGAAGATAAGAGCCATAAAGAAATCGCTCGACTGTTGGGAATAACCGAGCATACTTCATCGTCGCAGTTTTACCGGGCGAAGACGTTGCTAATGAAGAAGATAAACGAGTATAAAAAGAAAGGACTGAAATGAAGGATAAGGATAAATGGGCAGAGCGCCTGAACAAGAAGATGGAGGGGTATTCCGAACCTTTACCCGACGGGTTGTGGGAAAGGCTGGAAACGGAATTGCCGCCTCCGCATCGGGTGATTCCGATGTGGCGTACCCGTCGTTTTGCCATAGCGGCTGCGGCGGCATTGATTGTCATGGTATCTGGACTTGCAGTCTGGTTGGCAGACTTTTGGACAGACGAGACGGCATACCCCGACGCTGTGATGGCACGAAAGGATGTGCCTCCTTTTATGCCGGATGCGCTGCCATCGTCTCCTGCGCAGACGCTCCCCTTGGTTAAAGCCCGCCCTCAGGCTCCATTGACGGCATCTATCGTCACCCGTCAAACAGCAGAACGGCCGGTAAAGGCATTGATGGCTTTGGCTGAAGAACCGGAAACTACGGAAACGGAAACCAAGGAAAAACCGCAGGATGAGAAAAGCGTCTCTACACATACGGCTCCAGTGACGAAGGCAGACCGGCAAATGCTCGACCGCGAACGGATGCGGCGCAACCGGCAGGCTTTGGGAGGACAAAAAAAAGATGTAGAAATGCGTTCGTGGTCGGTAGGTGTCCATACAGGTAATACACCCTTTAGTTCTTCCGGTTCGTTTAATGGAGTGAGACGGTTAGGAATGCATGCAGCGCAACTTTCGGCATCGGATATGCTAATGGCTTCGGACGACGAGGAACGTACGGCATATAATCAAGTGTTGTTTAACAACCGCGACCAAGCACCGAAAACCGAAATACATCATCGGATGCCTATAACGGTAGGCGTGTCTTTCCGATGGAATTTCGCTCCGCATTGGGCACTTGAGACAGGATTAGCCTACACTTTACTTTCATCCGATTTGCATTCGGGAAACGAGACCTATTTAGAAGAGGAGCAAAAATTGCATTATTTGGGCGTTCCGTTAAAGTTACACCTTTCGTTGTTTGATACCCGTTGGGTGTCGGTTTATGCTTCGGCAGACGGAATGGCGGAGAAATGTGTGTCTGCCAGCCGGGATGTGATTTATGTAAATGGAATGTCTTCGCGCGAGACTGAGCATAACTCGTTGCATATCCGTGAGTGGCAATGGTCGGTCTCGGCTGCCGCAGGCATTCAAGTGAACTTTACTCCGCGGATAGGATTGTATGCCGAACCGGGCATCGCCTACTATTTCGATGACGGAAGTAACGTGGAGACTATACGGAAAGAACATCCTCTTAATTTCAATTTGCAGGTAGGTTTGCGGTTCAGCTTCCCGTAGCGGGTATAATTTTAAATGCGGAGGCGTAAAAATGTTGCGCTTTTGCGTCTCCGCACATAAATCCATCTATATTTTTTCGGCTAATCGATGGAAATATGAAGAATTTTGTGTACGTTTGTTTCCTGTTAAAAGATTAATAGTATGAAAACAGATTTGAAAATAGCTCCTTCGTTACTTTCCGCCGATTTTGGCAATCTGGAGCGTGACTTGGCTAAGGTAAATCGGAGTGATGCCGACTGGTTGCATCTCGATATTATGGACGGTGTATTCGTACCGAATATTTCTTTTGGATTTCCCGTATTGAAATATGTGGCAAAACTTTCAGAAAAACCTCTTGATGTGCATTTGATGATTGTCCAGCCTGAGAAGTTTATCCATGAAGTGAAGGATTTAGGGGCAATGATGATGAATGTGCATTACGAAGCGTGTGTGCACCTGCATCGGGTGGTGCAGCAAATAAAAAGTGCCGGGATGAAGGCTGGCGTGACGCTGAATCCTGCTACGCCGGTGTCAGTATTGGAAGATATTATCGGCGATGTGGATATGGTGTTGCTGATGAGTGTCAATCCGGGGTTCGGCGGACAGAAGTTTATTGAGCATACGATAGACAAGGTGCGTGCGCTGCGTCAACTGATAAGCCGTACTGGATCGGAAGCGTTGATAGAAGTAGACGGTGGAGTGAATCTTGAAACCGGAGCACGTTTAGCGGAAGCAGGCGCTGATGTGCTGGTTACGGGTAGCACGGTGTTCAAAGCTCCTGATTTTGGCGAGATGGTCCGGCTGTTGAAACAAGGACACTGACTTGCTTTCCCGTCTTGCATCTTATCCTTTATTCCGGCTGACAATGGCGTTGGGAGCCGGAATTCTTGTATCCGATAGCTTATTTTCGGACGCAACGTCATTATTATGGTTGGCAGGAGCGTGGGGGATTACGTTTCTGCTGGCTATTATATTGCATTTTTCCAGCCGTTACGAACGACGTATGCTTTTTGGAACTGTAGTCTTCCTTAATATGGCTTTATTGGGAGGTATATTGTATCTGGCAGAGCGGGAAATGGTCCGCTTGGATTGGCCGGAGGAAGAATCGGTATACATCGGTACGATAATAGATGTGCCCCATCGAAAGCCGAAAACGATGCAGGCTGTTGTAGAAGTAGAGCAAATGCGGGCAGTAGCTGATACGGTTTGGCAGAAGGTAGGAAGACGGATTATGTTGTATTGGATGCCAGATTCGATACAAGGTGAGTTGGAGTGCGGCAATCGTGTGTGTTTTCGAGCGAATGTCAGCCGTCCTGTTTCGGATGCCGATTTTTCGGGTTTCGATTATGGGCTGTATTTAGAGCGTCAGGGAATTGGCGGAACGGCTGTGGCATATGTGGGTCAATGGCAGAAGTTAGATACGGAGCGTCCGCTTTCGTTAAGGTTGCGCGCGCTGTTGTGGCGTGAGGAAATAGTTGATTCCTTCCGTTCGTGGGGATTGAAAGGGGAAGTGCTGGCGGTGGTATCTGCACTGACTGTCGGTGATAAAAGCGAGTTGACTCGTGAATTAAAAGACAGTTATACGGCAGCAGGGACCAGTCACATATTGGCGCTTTCGGGGACGCATATCGTTTTGTTGGCGATGATAGTGTCGTGGATGCTTTTCCCGTTGCGTTATTTTCGTGGCGGCAAACAGATGACAGGCGTGTTGGTTGTGTTGTTTTTGTGGCTTTTCGCTTTCCTTTCCGGCTTAAGCCCTTCTGTTATTCGGGCGGTAGTGATGTATTCGCTTTGTGTAGTGGCGACGGTGGTGTCAGAGGACAGGTTTTCCGCAGTCTCTTCTGTTTCACTGGCTGCTTTTTTGATGCTGGTTTATCGCCCGATGTATCTGTTTGATGTCAGTTTTCAGTTGTCTTATGTGGCTGTTTTGTCTTTGTTGGTAATTTATCCCTCTGTTGAAAGGCTTTTTCATTGCCGTTGGAAATTGGCGAATTATGTTTGGCAAACAATTGCGTTATCGTTTGCAGCTCAGTTAGGTACATTACCTTTTGTCTTGTGCTATTTCGGTACCTTTCCTACTTATTTTTTATTAGCGAATTTGGTAGTGACCCCGTTGTCGGTCGTGATTTTAGGTTTGTCGCTTGTCTGTTTGGTTTGCGGTTCGTTCTCTTGGCTGCTGAAAGGATTGGAATGGGCTGTATTGTTACTCAATGGAACAATGAAGTGGGTACAAGGATTGTCGGGTTCTCAAATTACTTCTGTCTATTTTTCGCCGTTTCAGGCTTGGCTGTTCGCTTTAGCTTTGATATTTGTATTGCTGTATGTTGCACGCCGGTCTGCTAAGCGGTTGATAGGGTCATTATGTTGTCTGAATTTGTTGGTTGCCACTTTTTTAATCGAACGTTTTACTCCGGCTGAAGATTACTTGTATTTCACTCGTGCAGGTATCTATACGAAACGGGAACGGAATGTTTCCCGGTTGTTGTCGGACGGAAGTATTTATCAAATAAAGGAGTTGAGGGTGGTGTTGGCGGATGATGTCCGTTGGCGTAACAAGCAGACGAAAGAACGTTTTCCATTGGATTACGTGTACATCTGCCGTGGCTTTCGGGGGAGCGTGAAAGATTTAAACGAGCTTTTCCGAATAAAGCATATCGTATTTGATGATTCGTTGAATGAAAATTTCAAAGAGCAGTTGAAGCGGGAATGCGAAACGGCTGGATTGGCGTATGTGGATATTGGCGAAACAGGTTCGTATGCGGTGATGATAAAATGAAATCCGTCCTCTACGGCCGGGACTGTGGTTTTGCCCTGTCGGGATTGAAGTTTTCTGCGGTCAGGATTACAGTCCTGACCGCAGAAAACAGAATGGTTATTTATGCCCTTCTTTGATGAGCCCTACACAGCAAGCGCCGATAAAGAGCAACACGCCCGCAAGCACCAGCATATTCACTTCGGGCGGCACGCTGCCTTCGCGGGTGAATAGATGCAGAATCTGTCCTCCTGCAGCGGCTGCCACGATTTGAGGCACACAGATGGTGCCATTGAACAGACCCAAGTACGTGCCCATGTGCCCTCCTGTCAGTGAGTTGGTCAGAATGGTGAAGGGGAGAGCCAGCATGGCCGCCCACGCGCAACCTATCAGCAGGAAGGAAATGAACAGTAAGTATTGGTTATGAATAAAGAATGTTGAAATGAAACCGATTCCTCCCAATATCAAGCTCAGCGAATAAATCAGTTTGCGGTTTTTGAAAGACGGCAGTACCACAGCCCAAATCACCGAGCCGATGGCTTGTACAGCGAAAAGAATACCTACCCAGTCGCCTGCGTTTTGGTATTCCTGCGACTGTGTGTTGAGCACTAGCGAAGTTACACCGTCCTTTACCACTTCTATGGCAGGGGTATCGAAAGCGTTGGCTGCCACCGTACCGTTGGTGTAGGTCCACATGAACATGAACGCTGACCAGCAGAAAAACTGTACTAATCCTACAGTCCAGAATGCCTTTGGCGCTTTGGCCAACAGCTTGAATATATTGTTTTTTTCTTCTTTCTCATTGACCGTAATACCGTGGTATTCGGCATAAAGTTGCGGAGGATATTCTTTGACTTTCACTGTTGTATAGATAACACATAGTATCAAGATACCTGCGCCTACGTAGAAGGAATAGATGACGGAGTCGGGGATGATACCTTTGGGAGCGATGTTGCTGATGCCGATTGTAGCGAAGATGAAAGGGAAGAGGTAGCCCGCAAGGCTTCCTGCATTGCACAGGAAACTTTGGATGGAATAAGCTAATCCTTTCTGTTTCTCGTTAACCATGTCACCCACCATCATCTTGAACGGCTGCATGGCGATGTTGATGGAGGTGTCGAGCAGCATCAGTGAGACAAGCCCGAATATCATAGCAGCCGATACAGTCATGCCGAAACTTCCCGCATTAGGCAGCATACACATCACCAGTACGGCGATGATGGCACCAATGAATAGGTAAGGGATACGCCGCCCGAAGCGGCACCACGTACGGTCGCTGAACACGCCGATGAGAGGCTGTACGATGATGCCCATCAACGGAGGAAGTATCCAGAAATAGCTTAGGCTGTGCGGGTCTGCACCTAAAGTGGAGAAGATGCGGCTGATGTTGGCACTCTGCAAGGCGTAGGCTATCTGTACGCCGAAAAAGCCGAAACTGATGTTCCACAGTTTCCAGAAACTTAAGTTAGGTATTTCTTTCATGGCAGTTTTTTAAGTGTTTAAATGGATAAGGGTTTTATCTTCCGCTTTCGTCAATCATCCGGCGTACTTTGTCGTTGAATGCATGCTGTTTCATCAGTTCTTCTAACGAAAGATGCATCCGCCAGCGCCAGTAATGTCTTGGGTTGGCGGGCACGTTGATGCGTTCGATGGCAATGTCGGGATTACGTAAGTTTTCGTCCATCGACAGCCAGTCTTGCCAAGTCAGGATGCAAAGCATGGAAGGGCTGTACAGGTGACGGCGCACGACATCTTCGCACAGCCAGCCGGGCGCGTGCTCAGGCAAGTCACCCCAGTGTCCCAATTCGTGGTAGAAGAAACGGGCGGCTATATTGCGGTCTTCTTCCCACCAGCCACGGAATGTCGACATATCATGTGTACCGATAGTACATACCGAGCGGAACGGATAGGCGTACACATGGCCGAACTCGTCTTGCGGGTTTTTAGGCATACGCTGGATTTCGAGCGAGAGGATTTGCAATTGTTCCATTACCCAAGGTACACAGTCGGGCACCATGCCTAAGTCCTCGCCGCATACCAGCATGGAGGTGGATTGGGTCAGGATTGGCAATTTTTTCATTGCTTCTTGATACCAAAACTCGTTGTGGCGATGATAGTAATAGTCATTGTACAGACGGTTGAAAGCGTCTTTCTCTTGTTGGTTCAACCGATGGTAGACGAAATCGTTCTGTACGGCGATGCGCGGGTGATACATTGCTGCATTATCGCGGTCGGGGATAAACAGCACATCGCTAACCAATGCGTATAGCCCTTCTTTCAGGTTGTTGGTTTCTCTGTCATTTTTGCCTGTAAAGAAAGCTTCAATTTTCCGTTGCGTATCGAATTCTGGACGCATCTCGTAAATATCGTGGTGCAGGTGTTGCACAAACGTATCTTTTACCTCTTGGCTGCGTTCACCGAACATACAGTCCAACATTCCGTCATTGATGAACGGTCGGGTCATAAAGTCTTTTTGGAAATGCAACCCGTAACTTTCGATTTCCTCCATACTCATTGGTAATGAGGGGACAAACTGTCCCAGCAGCCCGTGAACGGAATGGATAGGAATCTCCCAAATGCGGAAAAATCCTAAGATATGATCAATGCGATAGGCTGTAAAGTAATCTGCCATTTTACGGAAGCGGCGTTGCCACCATTGGTAACCGTCTTGTTCCATTACTTTCCAATTATAGGTAGGCATTCCCCAATTTTGTCCTTTAGTAGAGAATGCATCGGGTGGCGCTCCTGCCTGTCCGTTCATGTTGAAATAATAAGGTTCTACCCAAGCTTCTACACTGGTGCGGCTGATTCCAATGGGGATATCCCCTTTGACAATCACGCCCAATTGGCGTCCATAGTCGCAAGCGTCTAACAGTTGGATGTGGAGTAGGTACTGTACGTAACAGTGAAACATCGTTTCGGGATAGGCTTCGTTGCCGGGTGTGCACAGTTGTCTGGCAAGTTCGGTACGGTAAGTGCTGTATGTTTGCCAGCGATGGAAGTCGGGGGTGCCGTATTTGTCGCGCAGGTAACAGAAAGCGGCATACGGCCGCAGCCAGTCAATGTTATCGTTATAAAATGTTTGAAAAGCCTCCGAGGCAAGAACAGTTTCTTGTTCTTGGCGAAAGACGGCTTTCAAGTAAGCACGTTTCCAGTGATTGACAGCTTCGTAATCTACTTGCGGCAAGGTGTTTAGTTCGATGCGTTTCTGCTCGAATCCGGCTGCGGCTGCCGCATCGTTCAGTGCGGGCAATTGGCGTAGGTCGACGTACATCGGATGGAAAGCATAAATAGAGATGCTGCTGTAAGGATACGAGTCAGTCCACGAGCCTGTCATGGTAGTATCGTTGATAGGAAGCACTTGCACGGCATGCTGGTGGGTATCAGCAGCCCAGCGGATAAAAGTCTTCAGGTCGCCGAAGTCGCCTACGCCGTAACTGCCTTCCGAGCGGAGAGAGAATACAGGGATAGCGCACCCAGCTATCTTATAATTTTCACCGGCGAAGAATACTTCTTCTTCCGGAGTAACGTAAGTTTCGCCAGGCTGTAACGACGGTGGTGCTATATAACGGTTGTCGTGTGATTCCCATTCGCTGACGCTGCCCTTTTCGGGCGATATTGTCACAAATTTATAAGAAAAGCTTGGCGGAAGTTTCGAAGCCTCTACGGTGACTTGCCATACATTGGGCTTTATTTCGTACATACGAAGCGGGGAATCCTTTTCCCAGTTCCCTAATGCTTTGCAGTCGCCGCTGATGCCGAGGGTACGTTTTGTTTTTCCGCCCGACGGGCACAAAGCCCGAAACAAGATACAAGTGCCGCTGTCTGCTTGCGGATAGTTTTCGGCTTTCACTTCGTATGAACCGCAGAATGCCGAGCTAAAACGGTAAGATGCGGCTGGCAGGTCCCGCCATGTGTCTTTCACCAAGTAATGGTTGTCAGGACGGCCGGTTATACGCAAGATGTGAGGAAGCGCTCCGATTTCTTTCCGTACGCAATGATTGCCGCGGCAGACTTCATAACGATAGGTGAGGAAAGAGGCAGGAGCGTCCAAGTGATAATCGATTTTGCCTTGCCAGTCGTATCCGTTTGTAGTAGACAGTTCGACGGTGGTCTTTTCATCAATAAGGACATGTAAGTTTTCACCCCATGTAGTGTGATACTGAATTCGAAATATTATTGTCATCATGTTGTTTGGTATTAGAAATGATTTACAAAGATAGCTGGAGTATCTGATAACCTTTGTTTGAAGAATGAAAATATAAATGAAAATAAAGTCCTATCGCCCCTATAAGCTATTGTAGGGCTGTTTTATTCAGATGAAAATATAAAGATATTATAGCGGTTTAAGTCGGTTGTGCAAGTTCCGGAATCGAATTCATTCATTTTATACGATTCCCTTTTGGAAGATTGTTTTTTTGTTGGCAGATTCTATAAAGGGCTTAAGGCTCTCTTTATTATTGTTTGATTGTCAGATTGATAAGTGTCAGTCAGCATTCTATTTTTATTCAAGTAAGGCTTTCCCATAAAATAAAGGAGTATCTTTGAACAAAATTCTTTATTAACATTTAATTGAAACGTTCCATGAATTTAAAACATGTATTGATTTTGCCTGTATTGGCAATGGTTGGTTGCCAGTCTGTGCAACGCGAGTACGGCTCGTATGCCGATTATCCCGCAGTGGATGGCGATTGGGAAGAAATGATTTACACTCCTGAAGAAACGAAGTTTGCTCTTTGGGCACCTACGGCGGAAGAAGTAAACTTGAAGTTGTATGCCGAAGGGCAGGGAGGAGAGCCAGTCCGGATTTTGCCAATGGAAGCAAGTAAAGACGGGGTGTGGTGTATGACTGTTGACGGGGATTTGAACGGACAGTTTTATACTTTTGATGTAAAAGTGGAAGGTGCATGGCTGGGGGATACGCCGGGTGTATGGGCGAAGGCAGTAGGCGTAAACGGCGACCGTGCAGCAGTTATCGATTTAGACGCTACCGACCCTGAAGGTTGGGAGCAGGATGAGCGTCCGGAGCTGAAGAGTTTTGCCGACATTGTACTTTACGAGATGCATCATCGTGATTTCTCCATTGATTCGTTATCAGGCATTGAACACCGGGGCAAGTTCTTGGCTTTGACGGAGGAAGGCACGCAGAGTGCAAATGGTCAGAAAACTGGCATTGACCACTTGAAAGAATTGGGTGTGACGCACGTACACATTTTGCCCTCGTTCGATTATTCATCGGTAGACGAGACTCGCTTGGATACCCCGCAATACAATTGGGGGTATGACCCGAAGAACTACAATGTGCCCGATGGTTCTTATGCTACCGACCCGTATCAACCAGAGGTGCGTATCCGCGAATTTAAGCAGATGGTGATGGCGATGCACCGGGCGGGCATTCGTGTGGTGATGGATGTGGTTTATAACCATACGGCTGTAACCGACGGTGGGAACTTCGAACGTACAGTTCCTGGTTATTTCTATCGCCAGGCTCCAGACGGGGCTTTCGCCAATGCGTCGGGCTGTGGCAATGAGACTGCTTCCGAGCGGGCGATGGTTCGTAAGTTTATGGTAGAAAGCGTGAAGTATTGGGTGGAAGAATATCATGTGGATGGCTTTCGTTTCGACTTGATGGGTATTCACGATTTAGAGACGATGCGTGCCATTCGCGAGGCGGTAGACGAGATAGACCCAACTATTTATATATATGGAGAAGGTTGGGCGGCTGGTGCACCGCAGTTACCTATGGATTCGTTGGCGATGAAGAACAACATAGACCGCTTGTCTCGTATCGCCGCATTCAGCGATGAATTCCGCGACAGCCTGCGTGGCCCGTTCGGAAATGATAAACAAGGCGCTTTCCTTGCCGGATTGAAAGGGCATGAGGCAGGCATCCGTTTCGGTATAGCAGGCGGTATTGAACATCCGCAAGTCAATGGGGAAGGCAATCATAAGGTGCCTAAATTCTGGGCATTGCAACCCACTCAATTCATCAGTTATGTAAGTTGTCATGATGATATGTGTTTGGCTGACAGATTGAAAGCTACTTTGCCCCAAGCGTCTGAAGCGGTACGTAAGGATTTGCAGAAATTGGCGTTGACGGCAGTGTTAACCTCGCAAGGCGTTCCCTTTATTTTTGCGGGTGACGAGGTGATGCGCGACAAACAAGGTGTGCACAATTCGTTTAACAGTCCGGATGAAATCAATGCCATCCGTTGGAAGTTGAAGAAGACGAATCGTGATTTGTTTGATTACGTGAGTGGTCTTGTTAAAATGCGCCGCAGCCATCCTGCTTTCCGTTTAGGCAATGCTGATGCGGTGCGAAACAACCTAGAGTTCTTGCCTGGAACGGAAGACAATGTGGTCGCTTTTCGCTTGAATGGTCAACCTAATGGCGACGCTTGGACCGATATTACTGTTATATTGAATGCTCGTAACCACGCTACGGCGGTAGAAATCCCTGACGCTACATGGCAGGTGGTATGTCGCGACGGCCGTGTAGATATGGATGGCCTAGGCACTCTACAGGGAGGGAAAGTGAATATAGGCGCGCGTTCGGCTTTGATTTTGCACCGTTGATTGCTCGAATGTTATTTGTGTAAAGGGCACGGAATCTTTCAAAAAACATACGGGATTCCGTGCCCTTTGTGAGAAACAAGAATGAAAAAATCTGCGTCAACCTGCGTTTTAGTTTCGTTGAAATCTGTATCTTTGCCCTCACTAATTCAAAATGCAGAATATGTTATCTAAAATCATTCTTCAGGCAAATATTGACAAGGCGGCTAAGTTGTTCGAGCATGCCGACAAGATAGTGATTGTATCTCATGTGTCGCCCGACGGTGACGCGATAGGTTCATCATTGGGATTGCTTCATTTCTTAGAGACACAAGATAAGGACGTCCGTGTCATTGTCCCCAATGCGTTTCCTGATTTTTTGAAGTGGATGCCGGGAGCAAAAGACGTGGTCCGTTATGACAAGTACAGTGAATTTGCCGACAAACTGATAGCGGAAGCGGATGTCATTTGTTGTTTAGACTTTAATGCGTTGAGCCGTATTGATGCCGTGGCAAGACCTGTGGCGGAAGCACAAGCTAAGAAAATCCTGATAGACCATCATCTGAACCCGGAAGATTTCTGCCAAGTGGTCATTTCGCATCCCGAAATATCCTCTACGTCCGAATTGGTGTTCCGCCTGATATGCCGTTTGGGGTGTTTCGAGGACATTACGAAGGAAGGAGCCGAATGCATTTATACCGGCATGATGACCGATACAGGCGGCTTTACTTACAATTCGAACAATCAAGAGATTTATTTTATCATCAGCGAGTTGCTTTCAAAAGGCATCGACAAGGACGAAATTTACCGCAAGGTATTCAATACGTATTCCGAAGACCGCTTGCGTCTGATGGGTTACGTGCTTTACGACAAAATGCAAGTATATCCGCAGTTCCGTGCCGCATTGATTACACTCACAAAGAACGAGCAAAACAAGTTCCGGTATGTAAAAGGGGATACAGAGGGGTTTGTCAACATTCCTTTGCAAATAAAAAACATCTGTTTTTCAGCTTTTCTGCGGGAAGATACCGAAAAGAACATGATTAAGATTTCCCTCCGCTCGGTAGGAACATTCCCCTGTAATAAAGTGGCGGCGGAATTCTTCAATGGAGGCGGCCACCTGAATGCGTCCGGCGGTGAATGTTATGGCACGATGGACGAGGCTGTGCAGCTCTTCAAGCAAGCCTTGGTGAAATACGAAGATTTGTTGCTGAAAAGTTGAGTGGTGATTGTATGTTTCTGTTTTTTTATGAATCGAATAAATAAGTATGGATAAAAAGGAATATATGCAGGCTAACAAAGAATGGTTGGCAAAGAAGTCGAAGGAAGAAGGGGTATTGCCGTTGCCGAAAGGCGTTTTCTATAAAGTGATTGCGTCGGGCGACCCGCAAGGCAAAAGTCCGTCGCTCCGGAGCATCATCACCGTACATTATACAGGCTGCACCGTCGACGGCAAGCAGTTCGACAGCAGCCGTGGCGGAGTGCCTCTTGCCATTCGTTTGTCTGATGTGATAGAAGGATGGGTGATCGCTTTGCAGCGGATGCGCGTAGGCGACCGTTGGGAAGTATATATTCCAGCCACGTGCGGATACGGCAAACTCTCTTTGTCGGGAATTCCTGCAGGTTCTACATTAGTATTCGACATCGAGTTAATAGGGGTGGCATAGCTCTTTGTCTATATTTCCACCTTATCTCCGCAACTCATGTAATGGATAGCGTTGCCCATTTGCTTTTTCAACGCTTCGTATTGGGAAAGCCCCGTGCAATGCATGGTAAAGTATCGGCAGTCGGTTTGCTTCAGGAGCTTGTCGGCTAAGGAATGGATGAATTGGGTTTCTTGTTCCTGTGTCAGCCCGCTTTTCACTAAATGCATGCCTGCGAAAACGTGGGTGAGGGGAGTGCTTATTGTTTGCCGGGCTTTCCGTACAATGTTTATAATGCCCGCATGGGCACATCCGGCAAAGAGTACAGTTTTGTCGCCTTCTTGGATAATCAAGTTTTGCTCATGGCGGAAATCATCGTTTGTCTTTTTAGCAGGGCCAAACAACAGCCTGTTTCCGGCCGGTTTCAGGCAGTCGCCTTTTACTGCGGCAAAGAGGATGATACGGGAACTGATACGTGTTTCGTCCTCACAGAAAACGATTCTGTCACAGGATTCTAATTCTGCATCGAGCCCGATGTACCTCAATCCGTCTTCGCGTAGCGAATAATGCGGTTCGAAAGCGTATCTGTTTATATAGACTTTCGCTTTACGGTTCAGTTCCAAAAAGGCACGAAGTCCGCCGCCGTGGTCGTAATGCCCATGGGATACGACAGCTAAATCTACATCGGCAAGGTTGACGCCTAATCTGTTTGCGTTGTCTGCAAATAATCTACGCTGCCCCATGTCAAATAAGATTTGCCTGCCGTCGTCCAAACAAATGTGCAGACTGAGTCCATGTTCGACAGGCAATCCTGCACGGCTCGTATTTTCAACTAACGAAGTGACTTTCATTTGGCGTAAATGGGGATTAATAAATCTTCATCAGGCCAATGGGGCAAGTAGAAAAGCGAAACGGGACTTCCGCCGATGCCCGACCAGTCAATGCGGTGTATCTGGCTGAAATCGGGAGCACCGAAATCGAAAGAACGGCCATATAGCAGAATGGCTTTGCGGCTTTCATCGGCTTTCCATAATCCTCCGCCATACGGGCATTGTTCGCCGAAGTGCAACAGGTCTTTGTGTAGGTAGACGAAGCCGAACTTCAGCACGCCGTCTTGGTTGATAACAAATTTCTGATACATACCTTGTCTTATATTATTAGAGGCAAAAATATTCATTTCTTGAATAATTTACAATAACCGGCATAAAAAATTCCAGGAAATATGATTGGCCGCATCACTTGCGAGTTCGGATATTCTTTGTATCTTTGTCCGGAAAGCTGAATTTTAAAATTAGAAATATGGACAAACGTCATTTCTTGGCGGCTGCGATGTGTCTGATGACGCTTGCTGCCTGCACTCAAAAGACAGAGTTGCCCGAGAATCCGAAAGATAAAGAAGAATATCGTGACAACCAAGGAAACAGTTGGATATACAATGCAATGCTGATGCGCTGGGCACTGATGCCGTCGGCGGTGAACGGGCTGAGCACAACGCATTATTATTATCCGAATACAGGATCGTGGACTGATGCTAACGGTACGCGTGTCAATGCGCCTTCGGGGGTAAAAGTCGCCTCTCCGGCAAGTGGTAAGTCGAAATCGAGCGGGCGGGTGTTCGGCACTACGCACCGGTCTTCGGGCGTGAGCGCATAAGCGATTGCTGCCGGGTGTTTATGTAATAAAGGTTGTTGCAGAATAGAATCTTTAGAGGAAATAATCAGGTACTGTTTGAAGGATTGGTTTAACTGGCAGTTTTTGCCATATAACTTCATTCTTTGTAAGAATATTAATCTTGCAGTTTGAAGATTATTAATCTTACAGCGTGAAGAATATTAATCTTACCTAAATAGCAGTAATGGTCTCAACAACGAACAGTCATCAAACCTTTTATATGCGATTAAAGAATTTATGGAAAGAAAATATGTATCTCCCCGTTTCGATTATAAAGAGAAGATAGAGGCTTTAGGCTTTGACTTTCATGGTGACTATTGGCGCGAGGAAGCTTATTACCGGTTTAGCCCGGAGGAGATAGAACGGTTAGAGAAAGCTACAGCCGAAGCATATCGGATGTATTGTGAAGCGGCGGCGTATATCATCGAGCAGAATCCCGAATGGATGGAGCGGTTTTTGCAGTTGCCGCCAGAAGTGTGCCGCAGGATTCGGGAATCGTGGGATGCAGACGAATTGAGCCTGTATGGCCGGTTCGATTTTCTGTTGGACGAGAAAGGCACGCCCCGCATTTTAGAATTTAATGCCGACACACCCACTTCGCTTTTGGAAGCGTCGGTTATCCAATGGCAGTGGAAAGAAGACGTGTTTCCTGCATACGACCAGTATAATGGCATTCACGAAGGATTGGTACAATCGTGGAAAGATATTTTCCCATCGGAAAGCAACATTCATTTTGCGGGCGTATTAGAGAATCATGAAGATACAGGCACGTTGCAATACTTGGCGAGCACGGCGATGGAAGCGGGCTATTCGACACGGGTGCTTGACATCAACGACATGGATTTGCAAGACGGATGTTTTTATGACCCGAGCGGGGAGCGTATCGAGCAATGTTTCAAGCTGTATCCGTGGGAATGGATGGCAGACGAAAGCCCTGACGGGTGCTTGGCTTCGGTGACATGGTTAGAGCCGATATGGAAGTTGGTGATGTCGAACAAAGCGATTTTGGCCGCTCTTTTCGAGTTGTTCCCTAATTCGCCTTATGTGCTGCCTTGTTTCCTTTCACGTCCGGAAGCGGGGGTATATTGCAAGAAACCTGTTTTTGCCCGCGAAGGACACAACGTGAGTGTAGTGGAAATCCGCAATTGGGAAGAGCGCGCGCTGCTTCGTGAAACAGAAGGCGATTACAATAAAGGGGCGTATGTATATCAGTCGTATGTAAAGCCTACGGCATACGGCGGACGTTATCCTGTCATCGGTTCGTGGATAGTAGGCGGTGAACCAGCAGGCATCGGTATCCGCGAGAACCGCACAGAGATAACCGATAACCTGTCGGAATTTGTGCCTCATGTAATAATCGGTTAACTGCCATCATTTCATTCCTCGTGCCTTGTAGATTCGTTCCTTGGCATTATTGATGTTCTGGAATTTTTCTTCGGCGGCTTTGCGGATGTCTTCACCTAAAGTGGCTACACGGTCGGGGTGGTGCTTTAAAGCAAGGCGCCGATAGGCGGCACGCACTTCTTCATCGGTGGCCGATGGGTCTATTTCCAATACCTTATACGCATCGGCAAGCGAATCTCCTCCAAGATTGAGCATCGATTCCACTTCCTTTTCAGAAAGCTGCATAGCCTTTGCCACTTCTTTCAAGGCTTCTATTTCCTGCTGGCACACTTTGCCGTCGCTTTGTGAGATTTTCACCAGGAAGTCGAGCAACTGCAGCCGTTCACCGTATGTCAGGTTGGCGGCGATTTGTGCGCCGCATTCGTGGATTGTATTGCGGAAAGCGTATGGATTGACGGCATCCATCCGTTTTTGCTCATCGAAAAGGTTAAGCAAGATTTGCTGTCCTTCGTTTACTGCATCTTCGCCGAAATTAGTGCGGAGAAAACGACGCACAAATTCCATTTCGCTATGCATAATTCTTCCGTCAGCGCGAATGACATAAGATGCCATGACGAGCATAGAGAAAAGAAAGCTGTTGCGTTGGCCGGCATCGTCATAAGTGTTTTGTTGCCCTTGGCTTCCATAATCAGTGCCAAATTCTGCCTGCGCGTCGTTCGCTTTATCGAAAAGGGAGCCGATGGCGAAGCCTGCCAATGCCCCCAGCGGTCCCATGGTCATGAATCCCATGATGCCGCCAATCCATTTTCCTAATTTCATGGTTGTGACTTTTTATTTTTTTGATTTTTAACTAAGGACTGATAAAAATGGATAGCACACAGATTACACGATATAGAAGGCAAATTGACACAGACTTTAACATCCGTGACTTTAATCCGTGTTATCTGTGTGCTATGTGTGATAGGAATCCCTTTATTCGGAAACCGGCTATTCCTGTTTGGGTTGTGTGTAAATAACATTCATCTGTATCTTCCGGCTTTCGTCCGTCGATTCATTGAGGTTTTCTCCTCCCACCAGCATGGCAGAATTCACACTTAAGTCATTCCCGATTTCGATAACGTTGCCTTGCGTATCGGTTTCGGTAGTGACTGGCACCAGCAATACTTTATCCCAATCGGGATTCGCGGCTTTCCAACGTTCCCATTCAGCTTCGCCTTTTTCTATTTCGGGACGTATTTCGCTGAATATATGCGCAATCAGTCGGTTCAGCTTAGAGAAGGAATACGAGTTTGTCGTACTGTTATAAGTTGAAAGGAAAGAAGTGCGGTCGTTGTTGGTCAAGTTGTTCTCAAAAAATCCCTTCATTTCGTTCGCTCTTACCAGCAGCAATGTGGTCGGAGTGCCCATTTTATAAGGACTGTTACTTTGGTCTCTTAATTTTTCGAAAGAGACAGAGATAGAGTTCAGCGTATCGGTACGGTGGTCTTCATACATTTGCTCTATCGGGAGCGTGACTTTAGTACAGATTCCCGCAGGGGTTTTCAGGTAAGTGCATGTAGGGTCTTTTACCAGTTCTTGCAGTCCTGAATTTTGAAAACGGGTAGACATAAACACTTCTTTGGTAGCGGTCATCGGCACTACGGCAGTCAGCAAAGAGTCGGCTGTGTCAGCCGAGTTACGCCCCATATAAGTTACGGTAAGATGCAGGTAAATATCGGAAAGATACAAGATAGAGCCTTCACCGTTTATTATATGCACATAGAATCCTTTAAGGACGTTGTCAACAAAAGTTTGGGCATCCTTAAAATAAGGATGTACCGTTTCCCCGTTTTCTGTGATGGTATAGTCGTATTTGCTCTTGAAATTGTCACAAAATGCTTTGCCTAGTTCAATGGAGACATGAGGGTAATAGCCTGACGTCTGGTGTAGCGAGTCGCTGACACTGCGGTCGTAAGCGCTGTAGTCTTTTGTCGCCAAGGGCGGATTCTGTGTGTTGTAATAGTGCGTAGGGTCTAAGTTGGTATAATACAAGTTTTTGTCCAATCCATTGTCGTGAATGGTAGTGGTGAGGGTATCGACTTGCACACGGAGCGTTGCCAGTGAGTCGCCGAAATAACTTGTATAATATAGCCCCAACGTCGCTTCGTCAATACTTTGCAGACGGTCTGGAAGTTGAAAATCTTCAGGACAATTTATTTGAACAAGGAAGTCGGACGTAAAAGTACCATAATCCTCATCGGTAAATTTACCCAAATAAGCTGTGCTAGACCGCGAGTAGACCGAATCGAGGAAATGTGATTCGGTAGTTACCGTATAAGCGTCGGCTTTCGATTGAATGAAGTCTTCTTCAGCAACGAATTGTCCGATGCCTGTAGTCTCATCGTCACAGCTGTAGAGTGTAGCGGCAGACAAAGCTAATGCCGCCAAGAACTTAAGTTTCATTTTCTTTTGATTAATAGATTCACAATTATTATTCAGCGTCGCCCAATACCTTTTTATATAAGGCGTCGCAAGCATCGGCATACGCGTTTTCATCTGCCTGATAATCTACTGTCGGAAGGTTCAGGCTGCGTGCATATTCCATGATGGCCGGATTTACTTTTTCACTGTTTTGGATTACACCGTCAGAATAAGTGATGGCAAGTTTGCACAACTCTTCGTAGCCGGCAGGTGTCTTGATGCCTTTTGTGTCATCTGCGGTGATTTCTCTGAAAATCAGCTGGCGGGCAAATTCAGATGCCAGATTCGATTTGAACCCGTCACTATAGACAGAGAATACAACTTTCGAATCGCGGAAGGAAGGTTCGTCGTAGTATGCTTTTTTGATGAGAAGCGGGGCTACAGCACTCATCCATCCGTGACAGTGGATAACATCCGGGCACCAACGCAATTTCTTTACTGTTTCGAGTACACCTCGAGCGTAGAAGATGGCACGTTCACCGTTATCTTCGTATTCATTGCCATTCTCGTCTGCAGCTATCAGGCGGTGCTGGAAATAATCGTCATTGTCGATGAAATACACCTGACGGCGTGCGGCTTGAATAGAAGCTACCTTGATAATCAAGGGATGGTCGGTCTCATCAATAATGATGTTCATCCCCGACAGGCGGATTACTTCATGCAGTTGGTTACGGCGTTCGTTTACATTGCCCCATTTGGGCATGAATGTACGGATTTCCCAGCCTTTATCTTGAATGGCTTGCGGAAGGTTCTGGCCGATTAACGATAGTTCACTTTCGGGTACGTAAGGAGTAATTTCTTGTGTAATGAATAATACTTTCTTTGCGCTCATTGTTATTGTTATTGCTCTAAAGGTTGCGCAAAGATACAAAAAAAACAAATGTGACCGTTAATTCGTATGCGTTATTTACCTTATAGTTTGTTAATCCGGGGGCAGATTGTGCTTTTTTCGGGCTATGCTTTTTATTATTTGACAAAAATATGGTTACTTTGCACCCGATTAAAAAAACATTGGGTTCAGAGCCTGTTTGAGTTTTCTTATAAGTAAACGGTGAACAGGTTCTTAATTATCGGAAAAATGGAATTAATTCAAACTATTCAGGAACTTCGCGCTAAGCTGGATGTGCTTCGGGGCGAAGGTAAAACAATCGGTTTGGTTCCTACTATGGGAGCTTTGCATGCGGGCCACGCTTCATTGGTGAAACGCGCCGTCTTTGAGAATGATGTAGTGGTAGTCAGCGATTTCGTTAATCCCACTCAGTTTAACGACAAGAATGATTTGGCCAAATATCCGCGCACGCTGGATGCAGATTGCCGTTTGTTGGAAGCATGCGGTGTGGCATTTGTATTTGCCCCGTCGGTGGAAGAAATTTATCCTGAGCCGGATACACGTTCGTTCAGTTACGCGCCGTTGGATACGGTAATGGAAGGTAAATATCGGCCGGGACATTTCAACGGCGTATGCCAGATAGTAAGCAAGTTGTTCTTAATTGTTGAACCTACGCGCGCTTATTTTGGCGAGAAAGATTTCCAGCAACTTGCAATTATCCGTGAGATGGTGCGGCGGTATCCGTTCAACTTACAGATTGTGGGTTGTCCCATCGTGCGTGAAGCCGATGGGCTGGCGTTGAGCAGCCGTAATGCCCGCTTAAATGCGGAGCAGCGTAAGCAGGCGTTACAGATATCGAAGACGCTGTTTGCCAGTGTGGATTATGCGCAGACGCATTCGTTGGCAGAAACAAAATCGTTCGTTGAAAAGAGTGTCAGCGAAGCCGAAGGGTTGCGTTTGGAATATTTCGAGATAGTGGATGGCAACACGTTGCAGACTGCCAGCGCATGGGAAGACAGTAGTTATATTGTAGGTTGCATAACGGTATTCTGTGGCGATGTGCGTTTGATTGATAACATCAAATATAAGGAATGACAGCTATGATGATACAAGTATTGAAGTCGAAAATCCACTGTGTGACGGTGACCGAAGCAAACTTGAACTACATGGGTAGCATCACGGTAGATGAAGATTTGTTGGACGCCGCCAATATGATAGCAGGCGAAAAAGTGCAGATTGTAGACAACAACAACGGCGAGCGTTTCGAAACCTATATAATAAAAGGAGAGCGCGGGTCGGGTTGCATCTGCTTGAATGGTGCCGCCGCACGCAAGGTTCAGGTGGGCGATGTAGTCATCATCATGTCGTATGCTTTAATGGATTTCGAAGAAGCGAAACGGTTTAAGCCGTCGGTTATCTTCCCCGATACGGTCACAAACAAGCTTGCATAAATTGACAATTGACAATTACAATGCCGCATGGTTAATTGTTAATTGTCAATTGTCCAATTGTTTTCAGTTTGCCTTTTCTTTAATCAGCCCTGTGCGGTAGCCTACCAATAGCTTTTTCAGGTCTTCTATCTGAACGGCTAACTCTTTTCCCTTATCAGTATCTTTCACCATCATCCGTTTGGCGCTCATTTCCACAATTTGGGTAGTCGATTTGATGTCAAGCCCTTCCTCGATAGCGCGTTGGGTAGACGTGAACGGTTCGTGTTGCACTAACTGGAAGCCTCGTGAATGATAAACTAACGTATATCCCGCAATGCCGGTTTCCGGTTGATAGGCTTTTGAAAAGCCTCCATCTATTACCATTAGCTTCCCGTTTGCTTTAATGGGCTTTTCGCCCTTCACTGCTTTTACAGGTACATGTCCGTTGATGATATGGCGATGTTCGCCCTCTACACCAAATTCATCCAATATCATGTCGCAGACATCTTCACGGTCGCGCAGTTGGTAGTAATAACCTTTCGTTTCTACATGGGTTTCTTTATCGCTGACAAAATAACGTTCGAAAGTCGCCATTTTGTTTTTATCAAATGCCGGCGAGTCTTTACCGCACCATAAATACCACATATAGTCTAAAGCAAAAGCTTTTTCTTCACTATTGCTTTCATCGAAATAGGCAGTGCGTATCAGTTGTCCTACACGTTTCAGCAGTGATTGTCCTTTGTATTTTTGTCCCAAGATGTCGATTTCTTTCAGCGTGCCGTCGGCGTTAAGGGGCATGGAGGCGTGAAACAACAAGTTTGAGTTGCATACATTATACATACACCCGTAACGGAACAGGCATTTCATGTGCTTGCGCAGTTTTTCGCTTCCAATAAACGAATTGTGTAGCTTCTGCACAATATCCCGCTCTTCTTCGCTTAACCGGTATGGGTCTTGAGGGTCTACGGTTGGGAAGAAGTTATCGCGCAACGGATATTCCTTACCGTCGATTAAAACTGTTTGTTTCTCGAAATCAATGCGGTGCAGCAACATCCGGTCATCCATCTTAAATTCGGGACGGCGGCGGATAATTTCGGCTTCCAGTTTAAACTGGATAATGCTGATGGCTTTGTGCATTTGGGCAATAAGCCGGATTGTTTTCTGGCTGTCTGTGTTGGTTGCTTTATCAATACGTGGGCCGAAGAGCGTGCAAGGGTCATCGGCATAAGTTTCCATGGCGAAGGTAGCAAGCGGCAAGAGGTTGATGCCATATCCATCTTCCAATACGGACAGATTACCGTAACGCATGGCTAAGCGCAATACGTTGGCGATATTGCAGTCGTTGCCTGATGCGGCTCCCATCCATAAAATATCGTGGTTCCCCCATTGAATGTCAAAGTTATGATAATCGCACAGGGTATCCATTATGATGTGCGGGCCCGGGCCGCGGTCGAAAATATCACCTAAGATATGAAGCATATCAATGGTTAAACGTTGGATCAGGTTACACATGGCCACGATGAAATCGTCTGCGCGGTGTGTATCGATAATGGTGCTGATGATGACATTGATATACGCTTGCTTATTGGGATCCATGCTGCTTTCGTGCAGCAGTTCTTGAATGATGTATGAAAACTCTTCAGGCAATGCTTTACGAACTTTCGAACGGGTGTATTTGGAAGAGACGTTTTGGCATACTTTAACTAATTGGTTTAAAGTAATGACATACCAGTCTTCCAGTTCTGTTTCCACCTCTTTTACTAATTGCAGTTTCTGCTCGGGATAATAAATCAAGGTGCAAAGTTCTTTTTTTTCCGCTTCACGCAAAGTGTTGCCGAATATTTCATTCACTTTCCGTTTAATGGCCCCCGATGCGTTGCGTAACACGTGGCGGAAGGCTTCATATTCTCCGTGCACATCGGCAAGGAAATGTTCGGTGCCTTTCGGCAGGTTCAATATCGCTTCTAAATTGATGATTTCAGTGCTGGCGGCAGCTATGGTCGGGAAGCTGTGCGAAAGCAATTCTAAATACCGCATATCTTCTTGAATCATTTCTGCCGTGATTTGGTTGTAGAGTCTCATGGTCATTATTTTGGTTTTATGTTTTTGGCAATTATATCATTGTATTCTAAACTATCAACTATCCTTAATATTGTGTTTTTGTTATAAGAATAGCATCAATACCAATTGGGCGAGTATCACGCGGGTAAACATACCGAGCGGATAAACGGTGGCGTAGCTTACGGCTGGATTGTCATTCGGGATAATGTCGTTGGCATAGTTTAATGCCATTGGGTTTGCCATGCTTCCGCACAGCATCCCGCATGTATTTCCGAAGTCGATATGGAAACATCGCAATGCGACAAGTGCCATAATAACCACGGGTACAAAGGTAATAATAAATCCGATACCAATCCATAATGCGCCTTCAGGACGCATTACGGTTTCAAAAAAATGTGCTCCTGCATCCAGCCCTAAACAAGCCAGGTAGAGTGAGAGTCCTATTCCCCGCAACATCAGACTGGCGCTTCGCGTGGTGTAAGTCAGCATATGTAAACGCGGCCCGTACGAACCTATCAAGATGCCTGTAATGATAGGCCCTCCTGCCAACCCTAATTTGACAGGTGTAGAGATGCCTGGAATGGCAATGGGGACAGACCCTATCACCAATCCCAGCACAATGCCAATAAAGATAGAAGCTAAATTAGGGTCTTTCAGAGTCTTTACCGTATTGCCTAATACTTTTTCTACGTTTTTAATGGCAGCGGCTTCTCCAACTACGGTCAGGCGGTCGCCTAATTGTAATACTAATTCGGGAGTAGCAAGCAGTTGGACTCCGCTTCGTAAAACGCGGCTGATGTTAATTCCGTAGATATTACGCAAACGAAGTGAGCCTAATTTCTTTCCGTTTATTTCGGGACGGGAAATAACAATATGTTTTGATATAAGTTGGCTGTCGATGGCATTCCAGTCAATGTCGTCCTTGTTCCAATCTTTTTGTTCTTGTTCCCCGAAAAGAATAGTAAGGGCGGCTACGTCTTTCTCGGTAGTTACTACTAACAGGCGGTCATTTTCTTCTAAGATTTTATCTGAAGTGGGAATACATACTTGACCGTTCCGCCATAAGCGTGAGATAACAAACTTGCTGTAGCCTGTATGTACAAGTTCATGAATGCTTTTCCCGAAAACAGCAGGGTTGTGCACCTGATAAGTTGCGATATATGTATGATTCGGGTCATCGTGCGGATGCTCTTCCATATCGGCAGGACGGACAAAAAGTTTTCTTACGGAAATGATGGCGAGAATAACTCCTACTACGCCTAACGGATAGGTGACGGCGCAACTTAGAGCCGCTCCGCTTGTAGGTTCGCCGAGTTGTTTCAATGTTTGCTGTGCGGCACCTAAAGCAGGTGTGTTTGTGGTAGCCCCGCAAAGTATGCCTATCATGTCTGTCATGGAGACAGGGGTGATTGTTGTCAATGCTATAGCCATGACAGTTCCCAACATGATGACTCCCAATCCTAACAAGTTCAGCTTGCATCCGCCCTGCCGGAGTGAGCTGAAGAATCCGGGGCCGACTTGTAAGCCCAATGCATAAACAAACAGCACTAATCCGAAACTTTCGGCATAGCTTAGCATTTGCGGGTCGATAGCGAAACCCAAATGTCCTGCAAGGATACCCATAAAGAACACAAACGTTACGCCTAACGAAATGCCACAAATATGTATTTTCCCTAATGCAAGTCCAGTAGAGATGATAAGGGAAACGATAATGACTGCCTGCAAGGCAGTTTGCTCAAAAAACAAGTTGTATAACCATTCCATTTGGTCTTAATCTTTTTTATGGTGCGGAAATGCCCATAATCAGTTTACAAGATAGCACACAGATGATTGGAAGGTTATGGATACCGTTTCATTTATACCGTTTCCCATCCATCTGAATCATCTGCGTGCTACAAGCTTGATACAATTTATCTTACAAACAACAATTCACGATATTTCGGAAGTGTCCACATTTGGTCGTCCACAATCAGTTCCAATTTGTCAATATGGTAACGGATTTGTTCCAGCATCGGTGCGATAGTGTCGTGGTAAGCAATGGCTTTTTCACGCTGGTTTTCAATTTTATTCGCTACTTTGCGGGCTTCTACCATGGCATCTACGTGTTCTTTGATGTAACCGGTATGTTCGGCTATCTGTTTGATAATGGCAATGTTTTCAGCGGACAGCGTCTTGGCTTCATCGGCATCAAACAGCGATTTCATTTTGTAGGCGTTGTCTATCAATTTGGTTTGATATTCGATGGCTACGGGCACCACGTGATTCATCACCAAATCGCCCAAGACCCGGGCTTCTATCTGAATCTTTTTAGTATACATTTCCCATTTCACTTCGTTTCGCGCTTCCAGTTCCTTGCGGTTCATAACACCTGTCGATTCGAACATACGTATAGTGTCGGGCTTTAAGTAATTGTCAAAAATCAACGGGCAACTGGTTTCGCAATCCAGTCCGCGGCGTTTGGCTTCTTCCTTCCATTCTTTGCTATAACCGTTACCGTCGAACCGGATGGGCTTGCATTCCTTGATATAGCGGCGCACCACCTCAATAATGGCGGAGATTTTCGGCTCGCCTTCTTCTATCAGGCCATCCACGTCTTTCTTAAATTGTATTAACTGTTCGGCTACTGCTGTATTCAATGCAATCATTGCGCTGGCGCAGTTCGATTCTGAACCAGGTGCGCGGAATTCAAAACGGTTTCCGGTGAAAGCAAACGGCGAAGTACGATTACGGTCAGTGTTGTCTATTAACAGTTCAGGTATCTGTGGAATATCCAAGCGCATGCTTTGTTTGTCTCCCAATGCAATGAGGTCGCTATTTGTACTTTCCTCTAAATGGTCAAGCACTTTGCTCAGTTGAGTGCCTAAGAACGATGAGATGATAGCCGGAGGAGCCTCGTGTGCGCCTAAACGATGGGCGTTGGTTGCGCTCATGATAGAGGCTTTCAACAAACCATTATGACGGTATACTGCCATTAGCGTGTTGACAATAAAGGTGATGAATCGCAAATTCTCTTCAGGAGTTTTGCCGGGTGCCATGAGCAACGTACCATTATCAGTTCCCAACGACCAGTTGTTGTGTTTGCCTGACCCGTTGATTCCCTTAAAGGGTTTTTCGTGCAACAAGACGCGGAAACCGTGGTTGCGTGCAACCTTGCGCATCAGTGACATGATGAGCATATTGTGGTCTACAGCTAAGTTGCATTCTTCGTAAATGGGCGCTAATTCGAACTGGTTAGGCGCCACTTCGTTATGACGGGTCTTCACAGGAATACCCAATTCCAAAGCTTGTATCTCCAAGTCTTTCATAAAAGCTGCGACACGAGGTGGGATAGCACCGAAGTAATGGTCTTCCAGTTGTTGGTTCTTCGATGCTTCATGCCCCATCAAGGTACGTCCTGTCAACAGCAAGTCGGGGCGGGCGGCATACAGTCCTTCATCTACCAAAAAATATTCTTGTTCCCAGCCTAAGTAAGTAATGATTTTCTTTACCGAAGGGTCAAAGTAATGCATAACGTCACGTGCCGATTTGGTTACAGCTTGAATGGATTTGAGCAGCGGGGCTTTATAGTCTAACGATTCGCCTGTGTAGGCAATAAAGACTGTCGGAATACATAATGTGTCGTCTACCACGAAAACAGGCGACGAAGGATCCCATGCGCTATATCCACGTGCTTCAAAAGTGTTACGCACTCCTCCGTTAGGGAATGACGAACCGTCTGCTTCTTGCTGTACTAACAGTTTACCTGAGAATTCTTCCAGCATACCACCCTTGCCGTCATGTTCTACGAAAGCGTCGTGCTTTTCAGCCGTACCTTCGGTCAAAGGCTGAAACCAATGGGTATAATGGGTAACCCCCAATTCGATAGCCCATTTCTTCATGCCTTCCGCTACCGCATCGGCGATACTGCGGTCGAGTGCGGCACCGTTGTCGATAACGTCTGTCAGTTTAGCATACACTTTACTTGGCAGATATTTAAACATCTTTTCGCGGTTGAACACGTATTTCCCAAAGTATTCACTGGGGCGTTCCGAAGGTGGAATCACTTCAACGGGCTTTTTATGAAAAGCTTTCTCTACTACTCTGAATCTTAATTTTGACATATATCGTTTCTTATGGTTATTGTTTTGTTTAGAGGAAGGATGGCATCTCCAGTTCCCAAACGGATTGAGTCTGCCTTGGGATGGGTCGCCTTGAACAGATTGTTTTTTCCTCTAAGTCTGAGAAAAAACTTGTCCGGCAGTTTCAGGAAATGTTCGTTTGCCAATGCCATGTTTGGAATAATAGTTTTTATGTGTTAGCCTATTTTCGGTTGCAAAGGTAATAAATTAAATGAAGAATACAGAATGAAGACATAAAGAATTACGGTTTCATACCTGTCATATAGGTGTTTTTATGATATGGCAAGGAGTTATTTTCAGGAAGCCAAAAAGAATTGGAAGAACGTATATCAAAAGAAATCAGGACACAGAGGCGCAGGTTTATGATAAGTAACTAATCTAAATTAGCTTATAGCACGCAGATGGCCACAGATGAAACCGATTTTCACAGATTATTCCTCTAAATAATATCTGTGGCCATCTGTAAAATCAGTGTCATCTGTGTGCTATAATATAACAATCCGTTTCGACATTCGTCCGTTTAACAAGCATGTTTTGCATAGGCATTCCGTCTATTCAAATTTGCCATAACGAGTGGGGATTAGCTTGCGGTCGCCTAATGTATCATCTATGCGCGCTACGTTAATCCAAAACTTGTTCTTGCGGACGTTTGCCAAAGGATAGATTGCCTTCTCGCGGGTGTAGAAATGTTGCCAGTTGTCAGACACTGCTTCGTATTCGGGGTGTGGAGCGTTGAGCAGCACATTGTCTTCGCGTGAGGCTTCTCCATTTTGTATTTCCTCTATTTCATGACGGATAGAAAGCATACAATCTACGAAGTTGTCTAATTCTGCGAGACTTTCACTCTCTGTAGGCTCTATCATCAAGGTTCCATGCACAGGGAAGGAGAGGGTAGGAGCATGGTATCCGTAATCCATCAGCCGTTTGGCGATGTCGTTTTCAGTGATGCCGCTTTCTTCACGTATTTTTCGGCATTCCAATATCATTTCGTGCCCTACGAACCCTTCATTCCCGCAGTAAACCGTACCGTAAGCTTTGTTTAAGCGTGAGGCAAGGTAATTGGCGTTGAGAATGGCAGTTTTGGTGGCCCGTTCGAGACCTTCTATGCCCATCATGGAAATATAAGCATAAGTGATAGGCAGAATGCCTGCGCTGCCGTAAGGAGCAGCGGACACTTCGTTGGTGCCGTCGCCGGTTAATGCATATTTAGGAAGGAAAGGCGTAAGGTGTGCGGCTACACATACAGGGCCTTCCCCTGGTCCGCCTCCACCGTGGGGGCTGGCGAATGTTTTGTGCAAGTTTAGATGACATAAGTCGGCTCCGATAGTCTTGGGATTGGTTAACCCTACTTGTCCGTTCATGTTTGCTCCGTCCATATAGACTTGTGCACCGCAACGGTGGATGATGTCACATATTTCTACGATTTCACTTTCGAAAATGCCGTGAGTGGAAGGATAAGTGATCATTAAGGCGGCAAGGCGGTCACGGTTGGCTTCTGCCTTGGCGCGTAAATCGTTTACGTCTACATTGCCGTGTGCGTCACAAGCGCAGGTTAATGGAGTATATCCCGCTTGTACTGCTGAAGCAGGATTGGTGCCGTGCGCCGAAGCAGGTATTAATACAAGGTTGCGATGCCCTTGCCCGATGCTTTCCAAGTAACTGCGTATGATGCGTAAACCGGTATATTCACCTGCTGCACCAGAGTTGGGCTGGAAGGTGATGCCGTCAAAGCCCGTAATAGTGAGCAGTTGGCGCGAAAGTGCGTCTATTAGTTCCCGGTAGCCCAGCGCTTGTTCTTCGGGTACAAGCGGATGGATATTTGCCCATGCGGGCTCTAATAAGGAAAGCATCTCGGCCGCGGCGTTTAGCTTCATGGTGCATGAGCCAAGTGATATCATAGAATGTGTAAGGGAGATGTCTTTGCGTTCCAGCCGTTTGATATAGCGCATCATCTCGGTTTCGGTATGGTAGCGGCAGAACACTTCGTGGGTAAGGAAAGCCGAAGTGCGCTGCAGGTTAGAAGGTATCGAGAGTATGGATGCGTTGTTGTCGATGTCGTGAATGGTCTTTTCGGCAGCTATGGCAAAGATAGTAAGCAATTGGCGCGCATCGGCAGGTGTGACCGTTTCGTCTATGCTGACACCAACATCTCCATTGCCGAAGTAGCGCAGGTTTACTTTTTTATCGAGAGCGATAGCACGCAGCTTTTCCTGTGAAACATTGGGCGGCAGTTCCAAGCGGAGGGTATCAAAGAAAGCTTTGTTGCGTTCGATGTACCCCATATTAGCTAGTCGGCTGGAAAGTTGTGCGGCGGTCGTGTGAATGTATTGGGCTATTTCACCGATGCCTTCGGCTCCGTGCCATACGGCATAAAATCCTGCCATCGTGGCAAGGAGGGCTTGAGCTGTGCAGATGTTCGAAGTAGCCCGTTCACGTTTGATGTGTTGTTCGCGGGTCTGCAAAGCCATACGGTAACAAGGATGTCCGTATTTGTCTTTCGAGAGTCCGATGATGCGTCCAGGCATATTCCGTTTGTATTCATCGCGGGTAGCGAAATAGGCGGCTGAAGGGCCTCCATAAAATAAAGGAGTGCCCATGCGTTGGGTACTGCCGAATACAATATCCGCTCCCCATTCACCCGGAGGCGCCAACAGAGCAAGGCTCAGGATGTCAGCTGCTACTGCTACTTTACCGCCGGCATCGTGTGCATACGCCGTAAAGTCACGGTAGTCTTCTATGCTTCCGCTATTGTTTGGATATTGTATGATGCATCCGAAAATGTCCGGAGTCAGTTCCATTGAGTGATAATCGCCTGTCTTCACTTGTATCCCTTGGGGTATGGCGCGCGTACGGATGACGGCAAGTGTTTGCGGAAACACTTCGTTGTCGACAAAAAGAATGTTAGCTCCGGCCTTCTGTTGTGCACGGCTGCGGAGAGCGTACATCATAGTGGCGGCTTCGGCAGCTGCGGTGGCTTCGTCCAAGAGCGAGCAGTTTGCCAGCGGCATAGCGGTCAGGTCGCATATAGCTGTCTGGAAGTTGATGAGTGCTTCCAACCGTCCTTGCGAAATCTCAGCCTGATAGGGGGTATAGGAAGTATACCATACAGGGTTCTCAAACACATTACGCAGAATCACGGCCGGAGTAATGGTGTCATACCATCCTGTGCCGATGTAGGACTTGTAGATTTTGTTGTGCAATGCCATTTTTATGATATGCTCAACAAACTCGCGTTCAGTCATGGCTGAAGGGAGGTCGAGCGGTTGTTTCAATCGAATTTGCCGGGGGATTGTACGGTCGATTAGTTCATCGAGCGAACTGACACCTATTGTTTCCAGCATATGTGGCAAGTCGGCATCCGTAATGCCGATGTGTCTGTTTGCGAATACGTTTGTTTTCATAATGGTTAGTTTTAAGTATTTACTGATAGCTTGCGGATGTTCAGATTCCGTTATTTATCAAATCAAGAGTCAAGAAGTTAAGGATAAAGCGAAGCACAATTCCCGATACATTCCCTTCCGGCTCCTGATTTGCATGATTTATTTAAAATACGGATTATTCATTTTTTCCTGCCCGATTGTAGTCGGTTCTCCATGTCCTGGATAAACCGTTGTAGCGTCAGGTAGAGTGAAAAGGCGAGTGGCTATGCTGTCTAACAGGCAGCCATAGTCGCCGCCCTCTAAGTCGGCTCGTCCTACACTGCCCTGAAACAGTACGTCGCCACTGAAGACGCATTGGTCGGCCGCATCGTAGTACGCCATTCCTCCGGGTGAGTGCCCGGGTACATGAATCGCTCTTAATACAATGTTGCCGAAGCAGATTTTATCGCCGTCGGCAATGTATCCGCCTAACGGAACGGCAGGTTCGTTAGGCGGGAAGCCGAACATACGGCACATTGCCGGCATCCGTTCCAGTAAGAATTCATCATCGCGGCACGCTTCAGGTTTTACGCCGAACTCGCGGGCGACAAAGGAATTGCCGAAGATGTGGTCCAAGTGCAAGTGTGTGCCGAGCAAATGTTTTATTGTCAACCGGTTGTCGGCGATATATTGTTTCAGCCGTTGTTGCTCTTCAGGGTAATAACATCCCGCATCGATGATGGCGGCTTCTCCCGTTGTTTCGTCGGATAGTACGTAACAGTTGACGGGGAACATATTGAATTCGAATCGTTTGATAGTCATGGCTCGGAAAGGTCTTTGTTTACCGAATCGTTATTTGTTGATGCATACATACACAACTTTCTTTGTTGCGAAATATTCTTCCTTAAAGAAATTCTTCAGTTCGGTCACTTCCGCTACTTTCTTGAAAGGCAGTATTTCGTGCTCCAACTCGCCTCCCTTCAGGCAAATCAGCCCGTTTGGGAAGGCATTGTGTTGCTCTTTCCGGATATTTTTCCGTATGATTTTTACTAAGTCGGCAAGAGGCATGACGGCCCGGCTCACCACAAAGTCAAACTGTGCTTTCTCTTCTTCGGCGCGGCATTGCCGTGTCGTGACGTTCTTTAAACCAAGGGAGGCAGCCACTTCCGTGGTTACTTTGATTTTTTTCCCAACACTATCTATTAAATGGAATGACACTTCAGGGAAAAGGATAGCGAGCGGGATGCCCGGGAATCCGCCACCCGTACCTAAATCCATAACGGTAGTGCCTGGACGGAAATTAATTGTTTTGGCAATACCTAACGAGTGAAGCACGTGATGTTCGTAAAGGTTGCCGATGTCCTTGCGCGAGATGACGTTGATTTTGCTGTTCCAGTCTTCGTATAAAGTGCCCAAGGCAGCGAACTGTGCTTTTTGCGTGTCGGTCAGGTTGGGAAAATACTTCAATATTATTTCCATAAGTCACAAAACTTGATAAGTTTATAGATTGATGTTGTGTCTCTCTTTTTTTTATTGTTGTTTCATGTAAGGGCGGATGTCATCGTAGTTTACTTTCAGCCGGAAATCACCCGCTGCGTATGGAGCTATTTCATAGCGGTTGTAATAAAAGACGACGCCGTCTTTCTCCAAAAGGAAGTTTGCGGGGACGTACAGGTAAGTGTCCAACAGGATGCCTTGTTCCTGTAACCCGTCGAGCGACGTAATGGTGTCAGTGTCCAGCCGCCGGTTGGTCTCTTTTATTAATTCATCCATGATGAGCTTGCAGATGCGGGCGGTATCCTTGAGGTTGAATACATCGTTTTCTCCTAAAATCTTTCCCGTCCGCGAATCGATGTTCAAGCAAGTGGTTTCGGTGTTGGGATGTGCTCCTCCTGTATATCGGTAGTCGGTAAGAGTATAATTCCATATTCCGTTTCGCCCTTCCGCCATTTCGGTATTCAACTGATACTCGTAATTATACCAAGCAGGCGTATCCGCTGCTTTCATTCCGTTGTGCAAGTCTGCTTCGAAAAGCCTTTTCACGTCGGTATTGTAATTTTCAATGTAGAGGGCGGCAAGTGCAGGCAACACTTCTTCGGGAGGCAATGTGGCATAGGGCCCGCCGAAAAGCTTTCCTTGTATGGAGGCATTGACACACGCCGAGAGGGTATCGTTTCCCGATGTGGGTTTAAGATAAGAGAAATCCAAGTTGATTTTGCATGATGGAGCTTTTTCTCCTTCTTGCAGGTAGATGATTGTATCGGTGCTGGCGGTACATATTTGAGGTGGTGTATCCGCTTTTTGAGCCTGTTGGCAACTCGGAAGCAAGCTACATCCTGCGGCGCCGAGTACCAGTGATAAAAATAATTTCGTTTTATGCTCCATATCATTTGTTTTTTGTCGTCCGACTTTTTGATATGACAAAGATAATACAAATCCGTGAATATTCGGCATGAATAAGCATATCTTTTTGCGGAAGGGCGTTCGTGTACATTCAAGCAGCGTTTTGTTTGGAGGGAACGATGGAAAATGTTACATTTGCACATATGGCTCATGCGGGACAGGTGACTTGCCTTCCTTAAACAGGGTGTATAAGCTGATTCTTGCATGAAGCGAAATTTTGATAAAAGCAGGAAGGATATGAAGATGAATTTGGATATAGAATGCTGGGGGACTATCCCTTACCGGGAGGCATGGGAACGGCAAACGCGATTGTTTGATAACATTATAGCCGCACGTGCCGCGTCAAAGCTTTACCGGAACCGATTGGTGTTTTGCGAGCATCCCCATGTATATACGTTAGGGAAGCATGGCAAAGAGACGAATATGTTGCTCGGCGAAGAGCGGTTGAAGCGGATAGAGGCGGAGTTGGTACATATTGACCGTGGAGGGGATATCACTTACCACGGTCCCGGACAAATCGTATGTTACCCCATTCTTTGCCTGGAAGACTTTCATTTGGGGCTGAAAGAATACATTGCCTTGCTGGAGGAATCCGTCATCGCTACATGCCGCGCGTATGGCATTGAAGCGGATAAGGTAAGGGGAGCGGCTGGCGTATGGCTTGGCATAGGGTTGCCGTCCGAACGGAAAATATGCGCTATAGGCGTGCGGTGCAGCCACTCCGTAACTATGCACGGACTGGCATTGAACGTGAACACCGACCTTCGTTATTTCAGCTACATCCATCCGTGCGGTTTTACCGATAAAGGGGTTACATCAATAGCTGCTGAAACAGGCCATCCGGTGTCTATGAACGAGGTCGGGAAGCTGTTGGAGAAGGAATTGGCGGAACGGTTGAGACGCTGTCATGGAAACAAGAAGCAATAAGGAGGAACGACTATGGAGTGGAATTGGGATTTTACCTTACGTCTGTTCGTGGCAGGAATAATGGGGATATTGATCGGCCTTGAGCGCGAATACCGTGCAAAGGAAGCGGGATACCGTACGCATTTTTTGGTAGCGGTAGGCAGCGCGTTGCTGATGATTGTGTCTCAGTACGGATTCGAAGATGTGCTGGAACGCGATTTGGTGCGGCTTGACCCCAGCCGTATAGCGGCGCAGGTGGTAAGCGGCATTGGCTTTATCGGTGCAGGGACCATTATTTTGCAGAAGCAGATTGTGCGCGGATTGACTACAGCGGCGGGCATTTGGGCGACTTCGGGCATAGGGCTTGCCGTAGGGGCAGGAATGTATGGCATTGGCGTGGCGGCTACCGTGTTGGTGCTGTTAGGATTGGAGGTATTAAGCTTCTTCTTTAAAAGCATAGGCTTGAGAAACTTGATGGTAGAGTTCTCGACGCATGACAAGGAAGCGCTAAAACGTGTTTCAGCCACTTTCCATTCGAAAAGTTACGTAGTGGTATCGTATGAGATGTCGGAGTCAAACGAAGGCGGGAATAAGATGTATAACGTAAGCATGGTCATTAAGGCGAAACGGATGAACGAAGAAGGGTTGTTGCTGATGTTTATGCAAGATTTCCCCGACATTACGGTGAAGAGAGTGATTTAAATCCCCTTAAAAAAGGCGCAAAGACACAAAAAGGTTTCCGTGTGCGATTTTTATTTATCGGAGTACGGTTTGTCTGGCAAACGGTAAACCGTAAATTCTCAATCGGTTATCTCCTTTGTGTCTTTGCGCTCAATCGTTCTGCCGTGATGCATTCAAAGGCTATTGGCTTCATCCGATGAAAATGTTCACATTTAAGAACACACGGTCCCCCTGCTCGTTTATGTCGAAGTCTATCTTATCTTCGCGCGCCAGCCATCCGATGGCAGCGTTCAGATCTCTGTCGCATAACCCCGTAGCGGTTTTCAGGTCTTCGTATTCCCAATGCTTGTTGTCCTTCAGTATATTCCAGACAATTCCCGCGTTTGTTCCGATTTGTGCTTTGTTCATTTTGTTTGGTTATTAAGTTAGTATTAAAGGTGTTTCAATAGTACGTAGGCAAAGTAAACGAAATTCGTTTAAAAAGACAACTTTTTCTTTCTGTTTTTTCGATTCCGCTTGCTTTTTGCACTAAAATGAATGTTCATCCGGAAAAGAATGGCGGCGGGGCATCATAAAGAGCAGTCATGATAATGCGCTAAGAGAGGGGCTTTAATTTGTCAGCAGATATATAGGTTTTATATTCCGGCTGGCGGAACGTACATTCCGGCTGGCGGAATATATGTTCCAGCCGCTGGAATGTACGTTCCGCCAGCCGGAATATAAAATGAACTTGTCTGTAAGGGGAATATCATCCAAAGGTGAAAGCAAACGCTTGACGCATTTCTTTATCTACCGGCATTTTGCGGATATTCATTATTTCTTTATCTTTGCCCCGAACTTTAATCAAAACGAATGTATGATGGGTAATGGAATGAACGGAATACTTCAACGCTTGCATATCGAGGCGTTGAATGAAATGCAACAAACGGCTATGGATGCTTTCGGCGAAGGAAGCGACTTGGTTTTACTTTCGCCTACAGGGTCGGGCAAGACGTTGGCTTACTTGTTACCCTTGGTGGCTTTTTTAAAACCTGACGTAAAGAGGGTGCAAGCGGTGGTGCTGGTGCCTTCGCGTGAACTGGCTTTACAGATAGAGCACGTGTTCCGTTCGATGGGGACACCGTTTAAAGCGATGAGTTGTTATGGCGGTCGTCCTGCAATGGACGAACATCGGGCGATGGACAGTTTGCAGCCTTCGGTCGTCATTGGCACACCCGGAAGAATGAACGACCATTTGCAGAAAGGCAACATTGACGCTTCGGCGGTACGCTTGCTGGTTATAGATGAGTTCGACAAATGCTTAGAGTTCGGTTTCCAGGAAGAAATGGCATCGGTCATCAGCCGATTGCCGCAAGTAGAACGGCGCTTTCTGCTTTCCGCTACCGATGCCGAAGAAATCCCCCGCTTTACAGGCATGAACCGCACGCGCAAGCTGGACTTCCTGCATACGGAAGAATCCTTGCGCCTACATATATATAAGGTGGAGTCGCCTGAAAAGGACAAATTAGAGACCCTGTATAGACTGCTGTGCTGTTTAGGCGATGAATCGACATTGGTGTTTTGCAATCACCGCGAGAGTGCGGAACGGGTCGGGAAGTACTTGCGAGGAATGAAAGTATATGCCGAAGTGTTCCATGGAGGAATGGAACAGGACGACCGCGAGCGGGCATTATATAAGTTCCGTAACGGAAGCTGTCCGGTGCTGGTGTCGACCGACTTGGCTGCACGAGGGCTGGATATTCCCGAAATCCGTAACGTAGTCCATTATCACTTGCCTGTATCGGGAGACGGGTTTATTCACCGCAACGGACGTACGGCGCGTTGGGAAAATGAAGGAGACGCATACGTTATCCTTTACCGCGAGGAACAACTTCCCGCTTATTTGAACGGAACCATGGAAACCTTTACCTTCCCGGAAAAACTCCCTGCTCCAGCCTTGCCCCGTTTCGTGACATTATACATCGGGAAAGGGAAAAAAGACAAGGTGAATAAAGTGGACATTGTAGGCTTTCTGTCGAAGAAAGGCAACCTTGGGCGTGATGAAATAGGCAAGGTAGATGTGAAAGAGCGCCATGCGTATGCTGCCATAGCCCGCAACAAGTGCAAACAAACATTAAATCTTATACAAAATGAAAAGATTAAAGGGGTAAAAGCTTTGATAGAACTGGCAAAATGATAACTTTGTGTCAGCAAACCGATGCTTATACCGAGAAGCCGTGCAAAATGCCATGATTGACAGACAACAGGCAATCATGGACGGCTTTGGATATGTCAATATGAAACCAAAACAATTTGAAGCCGCATCTTTTGTAAGAAAAACAACACTCTTGACATAAAAATATCAGAAAATCTTTTGGAGGTCTAAAAATAATCGCTAAATTCGCCGTCTGTAAGAGTTAATGATATTGTCTAACCAAAAACAAACTACCCATGAAGAAACATAATTTTAATGCGGGACCTTCTATATTGCCTCGCGAAGTGATCGAGAAAACAGCTCAGGCTATTCTGGATTTCAATGGTTCGGGACTTTCGTTGATGGAAATCAGTCACCGCGCTAAAGACTTCCAACCTGTGGTAGACGAAGCCGTGGCCTTGTTTAAAGAATTGTTGAACATCCCTGACGGCTATTCGGTGCTGTTCTTGGGCGGAGGAGCAAGTCTGGAGTTCTGTATGGTTCCCTATAATTTCTTGGAAAAGAAAGCCGCTTATCTTAATACAGGTGCGTGGGCAAAGAAAGCGATGAAAGAAGCTAAGGCTTTCGGTGATGTGATAGAAGTCGCTTCTTCGGCTGATGCCAATTATACATTTATTCCAAAGGGGTATGAAGTGCCGGCTGATGTGGATTATTTCCATATTACAACCAATAATACCATTTATGGAACTGAACTCCACGCTGACCCAGATGTGAATGTGCCGTTGGTGGCAGATATGTCTTCAGATATTTTCTCTCGTCCGATTGATGTGTCGAAATATATCTGTATCTATGGCGGTGCGCAGAAGAATTTGGCTCCGGCAGGTGTGACTTTTGTCATCGTAAAGAACGATGCGGTAGGGAAGGTGTCACGCCATATCCCGACGATGTTGAATTACCAGACTCATATCGAAAAAGGTTCGATGTTCAACACACCTCCTGTTGTGCCTATTTACGCCGCATTGCAGACATTACGCTGGTTGAAAGCTCAGGGCGGAGTAGAAGAAATGCAACGCCGTGCCAAGTTACGTTCGGATATGCTGTATGCTGAAATAGACCGCAACAAGATGTTCCGTGGTACGGTGACTGCTCCCGAAGACCGTTCGTATATGAACATTTGTTTCGTAATGGCGGACGAATATAAGGAACTGGAAGCCGATTTCCTGAAATTCGCGACAGAGAAAGGCATGGTAGGCGTTAAGGGACACCGCTCTGTAGGCGGATTCCGTGCTTCTTGCTACAATGCCCTGCCTGTAGAAAGCGTTCAGGCATTGATAGACTGCATGCAGGAATTTGAGAAGACACATTGATTTTTTGATTAAACGCAGAGGCGCAAAAGCGCAGGATAATCTGTTTTTCTTTGCGCTTTTGCGTTTATTATTTACAAACACTTAGAACTGAAATCCTATGAAAATATTAGTTGCAACCGAGAAGCCGTTTGCCAAAGTGGCAGTAGACGGTATCCGTAAAGAGATAGAAGCGGCAGGCTACGAATTGGCATTGCTGGAAAAATATACTGATAAGGCACAATTATTAGATGCGGTAAAAGATGCAAATGCGTTGATTATCCGTAGTGATATTATAGATAATGAGGTGTTGGACGCAGCTAAAGAGCTGAAAATTGTGGTTCGTGCCGGAGCAGGATATGATAATGTAGACCTTGCAGCGGCTACGGCTCATGGCGTTTGTGTAATGAATACACCGGGACAAAATTCGAATGCAGTAGCTGAATTGGCTTTTGGAATGATGATTATGGCTGTCCGCAACTTCTATGACGGTAAGTCTGGCACAGAATTGAAAGGCAAGAAGTTAGGTATTCATGCTTACGGAAATGTAGGGCGTAATGTGGCTCGTATTGCGAAAGGCATCGGTATGGAAATTTATGCATACGATGCGTATTGCCCCAAGGAAGCGATGGAAGCCGACGGCATCATTCCTGTAGACTCTGCTGAAACCTTGTATGAGACATGTAATGTGATTTCGCTGCATATTCCGGCTACGGCTGAAACCAAGAATTCTATTAATTACGATTTGGTGAACCGTATGCCTAAGAACGGCTTGTTGGTGAATACGGCACGTAAGGAAGTTATCAACGAAGCCGATTTGCTCCGTTTGATGAACGACCGTCCTGACTTGAAATACGTAACAGATATCATGCCGGTACATCATGCCGAATTTGCCGAGCAATTCCCAGGACGCTATTTCTCTACTCCGAAGAAGATGGGAGCGCAAACAGCCGAAGCCAACATCAATGCAGGTATAGCTGCGGCTAAGCAGATTGTAGGCTTCCTGAAAGACGGATGCGAGAAGTTCCGGGTGAATAAATGAAAATAATTAACAGCAGATAGTTAATAATGAATAACGGCAAATGTATGATGCATCTGCCGTTTATTCATTCATATACATTGAGAGGTATTCTGCTATTAGTTGTTAACTGTTAATTATTAACTGAATACTATGGTAAAGATAAAACCTTTTAAGGGCATACGTCCGCCAAAAGAACTGGTTGAAGAAGTAGCTTCACGCCCTTACGATGTGCTTAATTCGGAAGAAGCACGTAAAGAAGCGGAAGGGAACGAAAAATCATTGTATCACATCATCAAACCCGAAATCGACTTTCCCGAAGGTACAGACGAACATGACCCGCGTGTGTATGAAAAGGCGGCGGAGAACTTCCGGATGTTTCAGGAAAAGGGTTGGTTGGTGCAGGATGAGAAACCTTGCTACTATGTTTATGCTCAGACAATGAACGGGAAGACTCAATACGGACTGGTTGTAGGTGCATACGTGCCCGACTATATGGACGGAAACATCAAGAAGCATGAACTGACCCGCCGTGATAAGGAAGAAGACCGCATGAAGCATGTGCGGGTGAATAATGCGAACATCGAACCGGTATTCTTTGCTTATCCGGAGAACGCAGAACTGGATAAGATTGTGAAGAAATATATAACACAGAAGCCGGAATACGATTTTGTAGCTCCGGGAGACGGGTTCGGACATACGTTTTGGGTAATAGACGCTGATGAAGATATCGAAGCTATCACTTGTGTTTTCGAGAAGATGCCGGCTATGTATATTGCCGACGGACATCATCGGAGCGCAGCGGCTGCATTGGTAGGTGCGGAAAAAGCCAAGCAAAATCCGAATCATAAAGGAGATGAAGAATACAATTACTTCATGGCGGTATGTTTCCCTGCCAATCAGTTGACAATCATTGATTACAATCGGGTGGTGAAAGACTTGAACGGATTGACTCCACAAGCTTTTATAGATGCTTTGAAAAAGCATTTTGTGGTAGAGGAGAAGGGTACGGAAATCTATAAGCCGAAAGCCTTGCATAACTTCTCGCTTTATGTGGACGGCAAATGGTATAGCTTGACGGCTAACCCTGATACGTATGATGACAACGATCCGATAGGTGTGCTTGACGTGACAATTTCTTCGAAATTGATTTTAGATGAGATTTTAGGCATTAAAGATTTACGTTCCGATAAACGCATTGATTTCGTTGGTGGCATTCGCGGGTTAAGCGAATTAAAGAAACGGGTGGATAGCGGCGAGATGAAAATGGCATTGGCTTTGTATCCTGTATCAATGAAACAATTGATGGACATTGCCGATACGGGCAATATCATGCCGCCTAAGACCACTTGGTTCGAGCCCAAGTTGCGTTCGGGGCTGGTTGTCCACAAGCTTGAATGAAGAATGAAGAGTTAAGAATGAAGAATTGCAAAAATACGGAAATTCTTCATTCTTAACTCTTCATTCTTCATTTAAAAACTCCTATCTTTGCACCCGGTTTTGAAAAACAGATAGGATTTTATGGATCGTGTTACATTCAAAGGGTTTGCGTATGGAGCCATTGCGGCTGCTAGTTATGGGTTGAATCCCTTGTTCGCCTTGCCTCTTTATGCCGATGGCATGGGGGCAGACTCTGTGTTATTTTACCGTTATGCCTTCGGGCTTGTGATGTTGGGCGTAATGATGGTGGTGCAACGCCAATCGTTTGCCTTGCGCCGTTGTGAAGTGCTTCCATTAGTAGTGATGGGATTGCTTTTCTCTTTTTCGTCGCTCACTTTGTTCTTGTCTTACAATTACATGGATGCGGGTATTGCTTCTACTATCTTGTTCGTTTATCCGGTATTGGTGGCTATCTTGATGGCGGTATTCTTCAAGGAAAAGATTTCTCCGATTACAATGATTTCCATAGCCTTGGCGTTTACGGGTATTTCGTTGCTTTATCAAGGCGAAGGCGGACAGACTTTGAGTCTGACAGGGGTGGCATTGGTCTTCCTTTCCTCGCTTACATACGCCTTATATATAATAGGTGTAAACCGTTCTGTTCTGAAAGATATGCCTATTGTCAAGTTGACTTTTTATGTCTTGTTGTTTGGTTTAAGCGTATATGTGGTACGTCTGAAATTCTGTACCCAATTGGATGTGGTCAGCCAGCCGATATTGTGGATTAATCCGATATGCCTTGCCTTATTCCCTACCGTCATTTCGCTGGTGACAATGACCAAATCCATCCATTACATCGGTTCTACTCCGGCGGCAATCTTAGGTGCTTTAGAACCACTGACGGCTATTTGTTGTGGCGTGTTGGTATTCGGCGAGCGGCTTACTCCCCGTATCGTATTGGGCATTGTGCTTATCTTGGTAGCCGTTACGCTCATTATTATGGGTAAAGCCTTGATTCATCAGCTTCAGGTGCGGGTGATTCATCGTAGCCATCGTTTCCCGCAACACTAACCGATAAAAAAGAGGAGGGGAGACGCATGGACGATACGTATAAGACAATAACCGGACTTTCGGAATCCATTTATACCGAGAAGCGGAGCAAGTTTATTGCTATCGCCCTTCCTGTACGCACCCTTGAAGAGGTGAAAGAACAATTGGATATTTACCAAAAAAAATATTACGATGCCCGCCATGTATGCTATGCCTATATGTTAGGTGCCGACCGGAAAAACTTCCGTTCCAATGATAATGGAGAGCCTTCGGGTACGGCGGGTAAGCCTATCTTGGGACAAATTAACTCAAAGGAACTGACCGATGTGCTGGTGATTGTAGTGCGTTATTTTGGTGGTATCAAATTGGGTACAAGCGGATTGATAGTGGCATACCGTACTGCGGCGGCACAAGCCTTGGAAGAAGCAGAAGTGATAGAGAAGACCGTAGACGAGGAGGTGAGCTTTGCTTTCGAATATCCGTTCATGAACGATGTGATGCGGATTGTGAAAGAAGATTCGCCTGAAATAGTGAGCCAATCCTACGATATGGATTGTTTCATGCGTCTGCGTATCCGCAAGTCCGAAATGCCTCGTTTGCGTGCGCGGTTGGAAAAGGTGGAGACGTTACGGTTTGTTTGAAATACGAAATGTAACATATTTGTAATACATTTGACATAATTACTTTATCTTTGTCCCTTACTTTTGCATCGGTTAAAAAACGAAGAGACAAATGAAAAAATATCTCTCTGCGCTATTGTTGGCGCTCTCTGTAGCATCGGTTGGTGCTCAAGAATTCAGTTGGAAAGATGCTATCCCCGAAATCCATGGTACGGTGCGGGGAAAGTATGAATACCAGACATCGACTAACGCGCAACGTTTCCAAGTGCGCAATGCTCGTGTAAGCGCTACGGGAAATCTACTTCCTGTCGTAAGCTATAAAGCCGAAATAGACCTTTGCGACGAAGGGGTAATCAAGATGCTGGATGCTTATGCGCGGGTTACTCCGTTTGAAGGTTTCAATGTCACTATCGGTCAGATGCGTGTGCCTTTTACCATTGACGCGCATCGTTCTCCTCATTTGCAATATTTTGCCAACCGCTCGTTTATTGCCAAACAAATGGGAAGTTTGCGCGATGCGGGTGCTACGTTGAAATATTCGATGAAGGAAGGTTTCCCTTTCGCGATAGAGGCCGGGTTGTTCAGCGGTTCAGGACTGACCGAACAAAAAGGTTGGCATAAATCTCTTTCTTATTCAGCGAAGTTGGAACTGATGCCATTCAAGGGATACAACCTGACGATGAGTACGCAACGTATCCGTCCGTTTGACCGGAACATCTATATGTACGACATCGGTACATATTACAACTGGAACAACTGGCATTTTGAAGTGGAGGGGATGTATAAGGATTATGCAAATTCCCAATTCAAGAGCGTATGGGCAGTAGATGCTTTCGTCAATTACGATTATTTCATCAAAAAAGAAAAAAGTCTGATTAAAAAAGTATCGTTCTTGGCCCGTTTCGACTATATGGGAAACAATAGCGATGAACTGGATGAAAACGGAATAGATTATATCATAACCGATTACGAGCGAAAGCGTATTACCGGAGGTCTTACTTTCAGTTTCGGGAAACCGTTTCAGGCAGACCTCCGTTTGAATTATGAAAAGTACTTCTACGATGACAATTCGCTTGCTTTAGAGTCGGAACAAGATAAATTAGTGATAGAAATGATGGTTCGCTTCTGACAGTTTGCTTTATAAACATTTGTTTAGCCTCCTCGGTTGTAGCGGTTACACCTGAGGAGGCGTTTTGTTGCATATGCTTGTGGCTGACAGGTATCCGTCTCTGTTAATGAAGATGATTCATTCGCACAGGAAAGCCTACGGACAGGAAAGGTTGTGATGTCGATAATTTCTTTTTCTACCGAAAACTTTCCCATTTCATGGCTTTTCATTATCTTTGCGGTGGAAATATTTCACAGAACATGAAGATTAAGGAAATTCTGAATGCCCTTGAGATGTTCGCGCCTCTGCCTTTGCAAGACGGATTCGACAATGCCGGACTGCAAATCGGATTGACAGACGCGGAAGTTACAGGGGCTTTGTTGTGTTTAGACGTGACTGAAGCCGTGGTGGACGAAGCGATAACATTGGGATGTAACCTGATTATCTCACACCATCCGCTTATCTTTAAAGGTTTTAAGTCGGTTACAGGGAAAGACTATGTGGAACGGTGTGTCATCAAAGCTATTAAAAACGACATTGTGGTTTATTCAATGCACACCAATTTGGACAATGCCCTGCAAGGCGTCAACTATAAGATAGCCGAGAAAATAGGGCTGAAGCAAGTGCGTATCTTGGATCCCAAAGAAAACGCTTTGCTGAAACTGACTACATTTGTGCCACGGAAACAAGCCGACGAAGTGCGCAAAGCATTATTCGAAGCTGGCAGCGGATGTATCGGCAATTACGATTCGTGTAGCTATAACGTAGAAGGGAAGGGAACTTTCCGTGCAAGTGAAGGTACACATCCATTCTGTGGTAAAGCAGGCGAACTGCATTGCGAGGACGAAGTGCGGATAGAAACCATTCTTCCCGCATATCACAAGCAAGCGGTTACAAAAACATTGCTGGCTGCTCACCCTTATGAAGAACCTGCGTACGACTTTTATCCGGTGCAAAATGTATGGACACAAGCGGGAGCGGGAATGATAGGCGAACTGGAAGAGCCTGAAACCGAAAGTGGCTTCTTGCGGCGTATCAAGCAGACTTTCGAAGTGGGTTGTGTGAAGCATTCGCGCATGGCGGGCAGGCTAATCCGGAAAGTTGCCTTGTGCGGAGGAGCAGGAGCCTTTCTGTTGCCCCGTGCGGTATCCAGCCATGCTGATGTATTCATTACAGGTGAAGTGAAATACCATGACTATTTTTATTATGACAATAGCATTTTGATAGCAGAAATCGGTCATTACGAGAGCGAGCAGTACATCAAGGAATTGCTTTATGCTTTACTGGAAAAAACATTCCCTGCATTGGAACTCCATATGACTCGAATCAATACAAATCCGATTAAATATTTATAATGACTATGGCAAGAGAAGTGAAAAAAGACCCCAGCGAACTGAGCGTGGAAGAAAAGCTGAAAGCATTGTATCAGTTACAAACAATGTTGTCTGAAATCGATAAAATCAAGACTTTGCGCGGAGAGCTTCCTTTGGAAGTGCAAGACTTGGAAGATGAAGTGACCGGACTGAGCACCCGTATCGAGAAAATCAAGGGTGAAATAGAAGAGTTGAAATCGAATGTCGCTACTAAACGTATCGAAATCGAGGCAGCCAAAGCGTCAATCGACAAATACAAGGCACAGCAAGATAACGTGCGCAATAACCGTGAATACGATGTGCTGACCAAGGAAATCGAGTTTCAGACTTTGGAAGTAGAACTGTGCGAAAAACGTATCCGTGAATATACGGCTTCCGTCGAAGCGAAACAGGAAGAGATCGTGAAGAATACCGAAGCGTTAGAAGAACGGAAGAAAGACTTGGAAATGAAAAAGAACGAATTGGACGAAATCATATCGGAAACCAAGCAAGAAGAAGAACGTTTGCGTGACAAAACGAAGGCTTTAGAGGCTACTATTGAGCCTCGTTTACTCCAGGCTTTTAAACGTATTCGTAAAAACTCGCGTAACGGATTGGGCATTACTTATGTACAACGTGATGCTTGTGGCGGTTGCTTTAATAAGATTCCGCCTCAAAAACAATTGGATATCCGTATGCGTAAGAAAATCATTGTGTGCGAATATTGTGGCCGTATTATGATTGACCCGGAATTAGCAGGTGTGGTACCCGAAAAGCATTTAGAGACCAAAATAAAATAATAGGAGATACACCCGAATATACCTTAAAAAGGCACACGGACGTCACCATCTAGACGGTGACGTCCGTGTGCCTTTTTATTATAAAGCCTCATAGTTCGGAATATCGGGTAAGAAAGTATATGAATGAGTCGCATAGTCGATGCGGCAGCAATAATGACGGATGCCGTTTGTCACAATCAGATATTCTACTTTTAGCACTAGGTTGTATCGCGTGATTTGGTTGAATACAGCCTGTGTGATTTCAACGTTCGGTGCTTTGTATTCCACAATCATTTTCGCGGTCAAGTCTCGGTTGTAAAGCACCGTGTCGCACCGCTTCTTCGTTCCGTTCAGGTTCAATTGAATCTCGTTGGCTAACAATCCCTGTGGGTATCCTTTGTGCTCCAGCAGGTAATGCGTGAAATGTTGCCGCACCCATTCTTCGGGCGTAAGGGCGACATATTTCTTGCGGAGCACATCGAAAATGTATGTTTTCCCCTCTTTCTTAGAGATTTTAAACGAGTAAGACGGCAGGTTTAATGCCAACATTTCGTATTTTTGCATCATTACGTAATATAATTAATTGCGCAAAATTACAAAAAAAGGAACAAGAGCAGAAGAAGAAATTATGGCAAAAGAAAGAACTTACGAAGAAATAGCCCGCAACTTAAAAAATAGAGTATACGCCCCTGTCTATTTTTTGATGGGAGAAGAAGATTATTATATCGACCGCATATCCGAGTATATTTTAAATCATGCATTGAGCGATACAGAAAAAGAGTTCAATCAAACCGTTGTCTATGGAGCTGATACGGACATAGCTTCTGTCATCAATACAGCCCGCCGTTATCCGATGATGTCGAAATATCAAATAGTCATGGTGAAAGAAGCGCAACACTTGAAGAATATAGATGAATTAGTCTATTATTTGCAGAAACCAATGCCGTCCACCATTCTAGTATTTTGTTATAAGCACGGAGTGCTCGACCGAAGAAAAAAAGTTACAGTAGAATTAGATAAAGTAGGCATATTGTTTGAATCGAAGAAATTGAAAGATACCCAACTTCCGAGTTTTATCACTTCGTACCTGAAACGGAAACAAGTGGAGATTGAGCCGAAAGCATCTGAGATGATGGCGGAATTTGTCGGGACGGACTTAAACAGGATGGCGGGCGAATTGGAAAAATTAATTATCACGCTTCCGAAAGGGCAAAGGCGGATTACCCCCGAACAAATAGAACAGAATATCGGCATCAGCAAAGACTTTAATAACTTCGAATTACGGAATGCCTTGATTGCGAAAGATGTGTTCAAGGCAAATCAAATAGTAAAATACTTTGAAGAAAATCCGAAAAGCAATCCATTGCAAGTAACACTGGCTGTATTATTCAATTTCTTCTCTAATCTAATGTTGGCTTACTATTCTCCGGAGAAAAACGAGCAAGGAATAGCCGCTCAACTCGGTTTGCGCTCTCCTTGGCAAGCGCGAGATTATCAGACTGCCATGCGTCGGTATACAGGCATAAAGGTAATGAAGATTATCGAAGCTATCCGCCAATGCGATGTCCGTTCAAAAGGAGTCGGGAACGCTTCCGTTTCCGACGGGGAGCTATTGCGTGAGTTGGTATATCTGATGCTGCACTAATTTTCTAATCAATTTTCTGATGTGAAATCAGAATACGAGCCGTAAAAACGCGTAGATAAATAGAGTTATCTTGGGTTTTTACGGCTCGTATTTCAGCCTATTTTGTAACATTTATTTTCTGGTTCAACTTTCGGATAACCTTAGCAGGGTTACCCACAGCCAAGGAGTCATCCGGAATATCGTTAACTACGACTGCACCGGCACCTATCACGCATCGGTCTCCAATTGTCACTCCCGGACAGATAGTGACGTGCCCACCAATCCAGCATCGCTCTCCAATAGTGACAGGCAAGCAGTTCTCCCATACGGCACGCTCGTCCGCATCCAACGGATGCTGGGCAGTATAGATATGTACTCCTGGGGCAATCAAAGTTTTTCTTCCAATAGTGACTTTTGCTCCATCAAGAATTACGGCGCCAAAGTTAATAAACACCCCTTCGGCAGCATAGATACCTTCTCCATAATCGCAATAGAAAGGAGGTTCTACATAGAAATCGGCGGCCGAATTAGGGAATAGGGAATGTAAAACCTCCGGCATTTTCTCCGTATGATATTCCGTCACATTTAGCCGGTGAAGTTTCTTTTTCACTTCGTTGCGATACGCATACATAGCTGGGGTGTGCGCATTATAAGGCAGCCCCGAGCGCATCCGCTGTAATTCCAAATCTAATTCTGTTATTTCCATCTCTTTTAAATTTAAAATGTATATAGCAAATTTTGAACTTGTCCTTGTTCAAAGAATGTGTTTAATGCAAATTTAATCATTTTCATGAGAATTGAAAAATCGGACGTGCTTGAAGCTTTATTCGCAAATTCTCAATTCTCGTGGGAAAGACATGATTCATTTTAATAAAAGCAGAACGTTTTACATTTCGATATATACATTTCTACATTTTTAATAGGTATACAAACGTATATTTTGTGTTTGTATACCTATTAAACATATATACATATAGACAAAATATGTAAATACAAATGTAAACCATAATTGCTGCACTTATATTATTTACTTTTATAAATGTATACGAAAATATATCCAACATGTTCAAACACAATATAATAGATTAAATTTCAGCAAACTATCTATAAGTATTAAAAATAAGGTTTAATATAATTTCATTTTATTGTGTATATTTCTGTATTGTACTATTGTAAACATCTTAATATGTATTATAATTAGCAATAAACCAATAATTTATATGAATATATTAAAGTTGAATAATCGGAATGTATTACCTGTTTACACTTGTATACCTCTATTTTTGAAAACAAATGTATTTACAGGTATACAAATGTATAATACAATTTTCTATATGTATATTTGCAAATGAAAATAAAAGGAATTACATTTGTACTCGTTAAGCTTATATGCATATTTCATTATGAAGGAACGGATTTTACAACTTATACAAGAAGAGAGACTGACAAACGCTGAATTTGCAGAGAAAATAGGCATCTCAACTTCTGCTTTATCACATATATTGACCGAACGGAACAAGCCCAGCTTGGAAGTTGTTATGCGCATCCATAAAGCATACCCAAATATCAATTTGAATTGGCTGCTTTATGGCGAAAGCGAAATGGAAGATACAACAAATGTTTCGGGTGAAGCGGTTTCTTCATTCTCCGAAGGTAATGAGAATCCAAAAATTACGGACGGAGCTGCGGTTCATTTCGATTTTCGCAAAGAGAATGCCTCTTCACTATCTAATAGAATGTCAAAAGACTCTGTGCAAGAAGAAGTTAAGTATATCGAAAAACCTCTACCGAAAATTGTTGAGATACGTATTTTTTTCGACAATGGAACCTATCAAGTGTTCCGGCCTGAAAAATCATAACCGTAAACCATTCCGTCTGTTCGCAAAACTCTGAGACGTTTGTATATGGATTGAGGTAAATTCGTTATCTTTGCCTAAAATAACGAATTTACCTCAATTTATTTATGAAGAAATACATCCTTGATTTGACAGTGACAGAAAACATACGTTTGCATGCAAACTATGTATTGCTGAAATTGACGCAAGCTGCCCCGTTGCCTGAAATGCTTCCGGGACAGTTTGCTGAAATTCGGGTAGACGGTTCGAACACGACATTCTTGCGCCGTCCTATCTCTATTAATTATGTAGACCGTGAAAAGAATGAAGTGTGGTTTTTGATTCAGTTGGTGGGCGACGGAACCCGAAAGTTGGCTACAGTCCAGTCTGGCAATACCGTAAACATTGTAATGCCTTTAGGAAACGGTTTTTCGGTACCGGAAAATCCTCAAACGAAAGTCTTGCTTATTGGTGGAGGTGTAGGCACGGCTCCGCTCTTGTATTTAGGCGAAACCTTGCTGAAACAGGGCTGCAAACCGACATTCCTGTTGGGAGCACGTTCGAGAAACGATTTGCTTCAATTAGATTTGTTTGAGGCGTTGGGCGACGTATATACTACAACCGAAGACGGAAGCCACGGCGAAAAGGGATATGTAACGATGCACAGCGTATTAAAGGAAAACAAATTCGATTTAATTTGCACTTGCGGCCCGAAACCGATGATGATGGCAGTTGCCAAGTATGCCGCAGCAAACGGTATCGAATGTGAGGCTTCATTGGAAAATACGATGGCTTGCGGTGTAGGTGCTTGCCTGTGTTGTGTAGAAAACACCAAGGAAGGTCATGTGTGTGTATGTAAAGATGGTCCGGTATTTAATATAAAGAAACTATTATGGCAGATTTAAGCGTAAACATTGGCAAATTAGCCTTGTCGAATCCGGTAATGACTGCGTCAGGCACATTTGGTTACGGACTCGAATTTCAGGATTTTGTAGACTTGGAGAAAATCGGAGGCATCATCGTAAAAGGCACGACGTTGCATCACCGTGAAGGGAATCCTTATCCGCGTATGGCGGAGACTCCGATGGGAATGCTGAATGCGGTAGGTTTGCAAAACAAGGGAGTGCATTATTTTGTAGACCACATCTATCCGCAGATTAAGGATATCCGCACCAATATGATTGTAAACGTGTCGGGGTCGCAGATAGAAGATTATGCTGAAACGGCGAGCATCATTGACAAGCTGGACTGTATTCCTGCCATTGAATTGAACATCTCATGCCCGAACGTAAAGCAGGGTGGAATGGCTTTCGGTGTAACGGCGCACGGGGCAGCAGAGGTCGTATCAGCTGTGCGGAAAGTTTACCATAAGACTTTAATCGTAAAACTATCGCCCAACGTGACCGACATTACTGAAATTGCCCGTGCGGTAGAAGGTGCCGGAGCTGATAGCGTGTCGCTTATCAATACCTTATTAGGTATGGCGATTGATGCTGAAAAACGCAAGCCGATATTGTCTACCGTTACCGGAGGAATGAGCGGAGCTGCTGTAAAGCCCATTGCCTTACGTATGGTATGGCAAGTTGCCAAAGCAGTGAAGATTCCGGTAATCGGATTGGGAGGAATCATGAACGCACGAGATGCGGTAGAATTCCTATTGGCAGGAGCATCAGCTGTACAGATAGGCACCGCTAATTTCATTGACCCTGCAATAACAGTAAAAGTTGCAGAAGGTATTAACGAGTATCTTGACCGTCACGGATTCGCTTCGGCAAAAGATATTATCGGAGCATTGGAAGCATAAAAATAATAAACATCGTTTAGATAGCCACGGATTATACGGATAAAACAGATGACCACGGATTCTTATATTCTTTATCAAAAAGGTAATAATAAATCCGTGGTCATCTGTTTTTTATCTGTGCGGTCTGTGTGCCATCTATGTAAAGATAAATTTTACTTCAGCAAGTCAGGACGCAACCGCTTGGTCCGTTCCACTGATTGCTGAAACTCCCATTCGCGTATCTTCGCCTCATGGCCCGAAAGCAAAATGTCGGGCACTTTCCATCCCTTGTAATCTGCAGGACGTGTATATACAGGAGGAGCCAGTAAATTATCTTGAAAAGAATCCGATAGTGCTGATTGTTCGTCAGAGATGACTCCGGGTATTACACGCACTACGGCATCCGCTATGACAGCTGCAGCCAGTTCGCCTCCCGTCAGTACATAATCGCCAATGCTGATTTCCTTCGTGATGAAATGTTCGCGAATGCGGTAATCGATGCCTTTGAAATGCCCGCACAAGATAATCAGGTTTTGGGCCATCGACAACGTGTTCGCCATCTTTTGGTCGAATTGTTCTCCGTCGGGAGTCGTGAAGATGACTTCATCGTAATCACGTTCGGCTTTCAGTGCCGAGATACAACGGTCTATCGGTTCAATCTTCATCACCATTCCTGCACATCCTCCAAACGGATAATCATCCACTTTCCGATAGCGGTCGAACGTATAGTCTCGCAGGTTGTGTATGTGAAATTCAGCAATGCCTTTCTTCTGTGCCCTGCTCATAATGGAGCAATTGAAAAATCCCTCCAGCATTTCGGGTAAAACGGTAATAATGTCTATTCGCATAGGTACTTGTTATTTTTCCGCAAAGGTAAGAACAAATCTTGAAAAATGCCTTGTTCCTCTCCTTGCTTTTTCCTATTTTCGCACGGGCGATTATTTTTAACATGAAACTTGATTATTTGACAATGTATGTAATATGATACACATTACTGCGATTGAAAAAGACAATAGAAATTCCAAACTCATTAATAGTTTGCTGGATGTTTGGTTGGCATCCGTGCGCGCCAGCCACCATTTCTAGAGCGAAGCGGACATCCGAACCCTGACTCCGCAAGCCGAAGAAGCTTTACGGCAGATTGAAACGCTGTGGATTATACAAGACGGTTTACTTCCCATAGGTTTTATGGGCATACAAGAGCGCAAGATAGAAATGCTTTTCCTTCATCCTGACCATTTCTGTAAAGGGTTAGGCAAGGAACTGGTACAACGTGCGTTCCGCGAACTGAAAGTGGAATACGTGGATGTCAATGAACAGAACCCCGATGCCGCACGGTTTTACGAGCGGATGGGATTCCATGCTTTCCGCCGTGATGATACAGACGACCAAGGAAATCCGTTCCCTATTTTGAGAATGAAACGCTCGCCGATTGATTCGAACAAGATTTGACAGCAGATTAAGAAACTGTTTTGAATTTATCGTGCGATGATTTGGGATGAGTTTTTGAGGCATTTCCACTTCTGTGATGAGGAAGATAGCGGGCTATCTGACGAAGAACAGAAGCGGAAAGGACCAAAAAATCGCCCAAAGCACACA